>DASTKG010000086.1:0-19486 GCA_035716005.1 Candidatus Eiseniibacteriota bacterium | reverse complement strand
CAGATGATCGAGGCGAGCTTCATCGCGTACCTGGTGAGCGGCTTCTTCCTGAGTCTTTCCTACTTCGACCTCGTCTACCACCTCATCGCGATCGCCGTCATCCTGCGCGTCATGCTCCGCGAGGCGGAGCGTCGCGCCGTGACGGCCGAAGCGGCCGCGATCGCCCAGCCCGAGTTCGCCCGGCTCGCCCCGTTTCCGGCCCCGTCAGCGGGGACGTAGATCCGAGACCGCCGAAGGAGCGATCCCGTCCGGCGGCGGGGGCGGCGAGCCCGAGCCGGTCCCGTATCGGTAGAGGTAGAAGTAGGGCCTCGACATGTCGACGGCGTCCCCCATGACGAGCAGCACGTTCTGGACCGGATCGAAGACCGTGCAATTGCCGAAGACGGGACCCCCATCCTCGGGAAGCGTCGTCGGCAACGTCTCCCACACCTTCGTCGTCGGATGGAAGACGTGGAATTGCGCGGCCGACGGGGGATTGTTGCAGCAATGGTCGAACCATAGGATGACGCGGTTCACGGAATCCCAGACCGGGTGGGACTGCGCGCGACCCGTGCCGGCGGGGGCGTCGGCGAATACGGTCAGCGTCCTCGTGTCGATCTCGTAGCGGTAGACCTTGTTCTGGAATCCCTCGATCGCGTAGATCACCCGGTCGACGGGATCGAAGACGGAATACTCCTTCGAGAGGTCGGCGCTGAACGGGGTCGATACTTCCGTCCAGCTGTTCGATTTGATGTCGAAGATCCCAACCTTCGTCGCGCCGGTGTAGTGAAACTGAATGATCGTGTCGGTGACGGGATCGTATTGCGCGAACCCGTCGTCCCCGAGCGTCGGCACGTTCGCCTCCGGGACGTTCGGCAGGGTCCAGACCTTGGTGACGGGGTCCCACGTCATCGTTTCCCAGCGGATCATGTTGGTCGTGCCCGACGGGCAGAGGCCGCCGTCCGCGCCGCCCGGCACGCCCATGTAGCCGGGGATCATCCAGAACTTGTTCCGCGCCGTGTCGAACACCCAACCGACTTCGTCGGGGTGGCTCGGCTGCACCTGCCCCGTGGGAGCGCAGTACGGGAACTCCTGAGTCCAGGAATCGGTGGCGACGTCGTAGGAGTAGATCTCGTTGCGCCCCGAATCGAGATACGGATCGTCGGTGCTGTAATCGCCGCCGCAGAAGTAGATCCGCCCGTTCGTCGGATTGACGGTAAGGCGCATGTGCTTGCAGCCGTACGGGCACGCCCCTTCGCCCGACGCCGGGAGGATCCGCTTCACCCAGGTCTGGACCGGAATGTCGATCGGCGCGGCGTGCGCCCCCTCGGAAAGGAGGAGGGCCGCGGCCGCGGAAGCGATCAGGATACGGACATTCATGGGCGGCTCCCTATCGTGGACGGAGATCGGTGATCGCGGCCGGCGCCGCGGAATCGGTCGGACCCGGCGTGCCGCCGGCGGAAAGCCGGTAGATGTAGACGTCCTCGTCGATGCCGTTCACGACCACGTAGACGTTCTTGGAGGGGACGTACCGGAATCGCCCGTAGGTCCCCGCGCTCGCCGCCGAGGTCGGGACGACGGAACCGGACGTCGTCTGCCTCGTCCAAACGAGCGTGTCCATGTCGAGGATGTAGATGTCGGCGCCGCCGTTCCAGGCCACGATCCGGTCGGCGACCGGATCGTAGACGATTCCCGGATAGCGCGTGCCGACGATCGCGGTCGCGCCCGTCGTGTTCAGCGTCTGCCTGGAGACCGTTCCGCTCTGCGAAATGTCGTAGAAGAACGCCTCGCCTCCGCCGATGACCACGAACTTCCGGCGCTTCCAGTCGATCGCGCCCGCCTTGTCGCTCCCGATGGCCGAGCCGCCGCGCTTCGTCCAGGCGTTGGTCGAGGGGTCGTACTCCATCAGTTCGTTTCCGGCCTGCACGAGCCAGATGTGCCCGGTCACCGGGTCGTATCCGGTCGCCTGCTCGAGGTAGGCGCAGCCGTCGCAGACCGGAAGGTCGGCCTTCTGAACCCATCGGTTCGAGGCGAAATCGAAGACCCACGTGTCGCGGCCCGCCGACCCGCTCCCGCAGTAGCGGGAGCCGCCGTTGATCCAGAACTGATCGGTCGCGGGAAGGTACTCCAGCCCGTCGTAGGTGTGGCGGGAGACCGGGTTGCCGTCGGAGTAGGTGTTGGTGGCGCTACCGCCGGGATCGGGAATGCTCGAACTCGGCCCCCAGATCCGGGACCAGGAGAGAGCGTTCATGTCGAACGCGTAGATCTCGTTTCCGCCGTAGTCGGCGTGACCGCCGCCCCAGACGAGGAGCCGGTCGCGCTTCGAGTCGTAGGCTCCGCCGCTCCACGCCCCGGTGATCGCGCCGGGACCGGAGAGACCTGGTGGAATGGGGCTCGGCAGCACGGCGCTCAGGTGCGAGCTCGGCACCTGGTACCACATGCCCGGCTGCAGGGTCTCGATCGGGCCCGATCGGGCCGGGCCGGCGGCGACAATGGCGCAGAGCGCGGCCGTGACCGAAAGCTTGCGAAACGCGCCGTAGCGCATGCATTCCTCCAGTGGATGGCGGAATCCCGCCCGATGACACGAGTGAAGCCGAGGTGGAAACCGCCGGTAGATCCCGAATCTCCCGAACGCACCTCGTCGGGTGAGTTTAAAGGCAAGTTCGATGCCACGGCGAGGAGAGAGAGGGGCGGGGAACCGGCGACGCATGCCCGGTATGCGGCATGCATCGTGGATTCATGTGGATCCGCCTTCTGTCCATGACAGTTACACCGGCGAGGCGCTCCGAGTCCGTCGAAAGTGCGCCGCCAAGAATTACGACGTCCGGTCGAGTGGGAGTGGTCGTCCGCTGTTCAAGTTGCACCCCGCGGTACAAAGGCCCCCAACGTCGCACGGCCTGCGCCGATCGAGCCAGCGGCGGAAGGGCGTCGGGCAAAGTGCTTCCCTTGGAAGGCGATAGGCGAATTGCCTCGACCATTTTCCCGGTTACGCCGATTGTGGGGACGTGGTTGGTTCGACTCTTGCAGATATCGTGGTGGCCGGGCGTGGGTCGGGAAGCCCTCCCGGCGTTACACTCCTACATTGTCATGTCTCATGACATGAATTCGAAGCGCCTCGCCGTCCAGGATTCACGGGGCTCGAACTCGCTTTCGGAGGGTTGATCGTGCCGAACGGACGAACTGATCGGATCTCGCTCGCGATGCTGGCTTGTCTCCTTGCCGGGATCGTCGCGACCGGCGCGCCGGCGCGCGCGCAAAGCGTCGATCCCTATCATTCGATCGGACTCCAGTGGACGGCGACCGGCGACGACAGCACCTCGGGGCGGGCAACGGCCTATCAGTTGAAGTACTCCACGTCCGACCCGGCGAGCGGATCCCTCGATACGTGGTGGCAGAACGCGACCTCGGTCCCTGGGAACTCCCTTCCGGCCCCTAGGAACGCCGGGGCCACCGACTCGACGCGCGTCGCGGGCCTCAGCTCGGGGACGACCTACTTCTTCGTCATCCGAGCCGTGGACGACGCGGCCAACCTCTCTCCCTATTCCAACGTGGCGACGGCCGCGACCGCCTTCTGCGCGACGCTGTCATCCTCGCCCTCCGGCTTCGCCGCCGACACGATCGGGGTCTCCGTGGCCCTGACCTGGAGCGGTCCGGTCGACCCGAACGCCACCCAGATTCGAATCTATCGGGGGACCGGTGGCTCGGGCTCCTTCACTCTCTATCAGACGCTCACCAATCTCGGCCTCACGTCGTACAACGACAACGGCGTGTCGCCCGGGACGACCTATCGCTACCGCCTGACCTACGCCTCGGCCTGCAACGAGGGTCCCGTGACCTCGACGCAGACCGTGACGCTCGCGGGCACGCCGCCCGCCGCCTCGGCGTCCGGCTCGGCGACGCTTCACGTCTTTCCGAATCCCAGCAAGCCGGGCGACGCGATTCAGGTCCAGGTGGACATCGGCGGGATCGGCTCGCAGTCGGTGCGCCTCCGCCTCTTCGACTTGAACGGCCGCTGGGTGGCGGACGTGGCCGACGAGACGATGGCGCCCGGCAGGCACACGATCTCCTGGTCGCGCGTCGGCCGGAACGGGAACGCTCTCGCGCCCGGCTACTACGAGCTCCTCGGCACCGCCGGCTCGCAGCGGCTGCGGGAACGCATCCTCCTCCTTCCATAGATTCGAGGCACCAACCGCGCGGCCGAGGCCGCGGTGAGCGACACGCTCGCCGCGGCCTCTTTCGTCGAGCGTTCCATTCCGTGCATCTTCCGGAGCGCCGGCGTCCCGTTACGGTCGTGCATCTCGCGACGCTCGTCGCCGGCCGCACGATCGGCGCGTAAGTGACGGCGCCACGGTCTCGCGATCCGCAACGATTCGCCCCCGTGGCGATGGCACCGAACGTGCTGTTCCCGTCGAGTCGTACGGGGGGCTCATCGTTTCTTATCCATGCTCAGAGCAAACTGTCCGAAAGGGCAGGACGCAGAGTTTCGGGGCTTCCGATCGCGGGGCGTACTTCGAGAACGCGTCGCGTCGATGCCGGCCGGACCGCCATGGATCCATCGGGTCTCTGGCGGCACGCCTTCCTTCGAAAGCGGCGCGGCCGGATTGAGGGGAGAACATCCATGCTCGTGCGTCACCCGAATCCCGGTCCGACCGCCCGCCGATCGCGCGGCGCCCTCGTGGCCGCAACGCTCCTGGCGCTCACGGCAGCGCTCTCGGTCGCGCCTCCCTTCGTGCGCGACGCCTTCGCCCAGACCTCGGCCGATTCCACGGTAGTCCTGAACTGGACCGCGCCCGGCGACGACGGCACCTCGGGGCGGGCGACGACGTACGACGTGCGCTATCGAACGACGGCCATCTCCGGAACCGACACCCTCACCTGGTGGAACGGCGCCACGGCCGCGACCGGCGAGCCGCTTCCCGGCGTCTCCGGGAGCACCGATTCGCTCCGGGTGCGCGGACTCCAGCCTCTCACGACCTACTACTTCCTGATCAAGACGGCCGACGAGGTGCCGAACTGGTCCGGCTACTCGAACCTCGCGGTGAAGACGACCTCGGGCGACGTCACCCCGCCGTCCGCCATCGCGAACCTCTCGGTCACCGGCGCCACGGGCACCAGCCTCTCGCTCAGCTGGACGGCGCCGGGCGACGACGGAAGCACCGGCACGGCCGCCAGCTACGACATCCGCTACTCCACCTCGCCCATCACGAGCGCCAACTGGGCGAGCGCCACGACCGTGACGGGCGAGCCCGCTCCGTCGGCCGCGGGCACGGCCCAGGCGTTCGTCGTCACGGGCCTCTCGCCGAGCCGGACGTACTACGTCGCCATCAAGACGACCGACGACCGGAGCAACGTCTCGGCGCTCTCGAACGTGCCGAGCGGCACGACGCTCGACACGATCCCGCCGGCCGCGGTGCGCGATCTCTCCTACTCGCCGGCCGGCGGCCCCTCCAGCCGCATGAACGTCTTCGCGGAGGCGCCCGTCGCGGAGCGTCATGAGTCCTTCTAACAGGACGCACACCCTCTCCGGCGCGGCCCCACGCCGCGTTCGGTCGTGGACGCTCCTCGGCGCCTTGGCGCTGGGGGCGTTCACGTCCGGGCCGGCGTCGGCCGATTCCATCGACCTCGGCTGGACCGCGCCGGGGGACGACGGCACGTCGGGCCGGGCCGCGTCGTACGAGATGCGTTACTCGACGTCGCCCGTTTCGGGGGCCGACACCCTCGGATGGTGGGGCGGCGCGACCTCGGCGGGCGTCCTTCCGCCTCCTCTCACGGCGGGGAGCCGCGAGTTGTTCTCGGTCATCGGTCTCACGACCGGGACAACCTATTACTTCGTGCTTCGCACCCGGGACGACGCGGGGAACCTCTCCGGTTTCTCGAACGTCCGCGCCCGCCAGGCGGGCACGCCCGGCGCCCCGCTCGCGACGCCGACCGATTTCACCGCCCAGGCCGTGACCGGCGGCGTTCGGCTCGCGTGGCGAGAGCCGAGCGAAGGGGCGGGGAGCGGCTATCACCTCTATCGGCGGGACGGGGGAGGCGCCGCCTCCTCCGACAGCCTTCTCGCCTCGCTTCCGGTCGCCACGACCTCGTACGTCGACACGACGGCGAGGGGCGGCGCCTCGTACGAGTACCGCGTGGCGACGCAGCAGGGAGGGCTCGAGAGCGCGCCCGCGGTGGCGTCGATCTCGGTGCCGACCGACCTGCTCGCCACGACGACGACCACCGTTCGCGGCTACCCGAACCCGGCGCGCGACCACGTCACGATCCGGCTCCGCGCGGGAACGCCGGACGGATCGCCGGGGCGCGTGCGCGTGGTGATCTACGACCTGACGGGCCACCGGATTTCCCAGCTATTCGACGGGGATCTGCCCGCCGGGGAACAGTCCCTGTCGTGGCTCTGCCGGTCGGACGCGGGAAGCGCCGTGGCGCCCGGCGTCTACAACGTGATCGTCGACGCGCCCTCCGGCCGGAGCGTCACGCAGATCGCCGTCGTTCCCTAGGCCTCGCCCGGGCGCCGCGCCGCCCTTCCCGTTCAAGGCGACTCAGGCTATCCTGGCGGCGACGCGACCCGCGCCCCCGCGCGCGCTTCCGCGCCGCCCATGACCGACCAGACCAGCCCGCATCGCGCCTCGGGGCGCCCGTCCGAACCCGCGTTCGCCATGAGCGTGGACGTGGAGGACTACTTCCAGGTCCAGGCCTTCGCGCGCTACGTGCCGCGCGACGAGTGGGAGCGGCACCCTTCCCGAGTCGTGGCGAACACCGAGCGCGTGCTCGACCTCTTCGACCGTGCCGGCGCCAAGGCCACCTTCTTCACGCTGGGATGCGTGGCGCGGGCCCACCCCGGTCTCGTTCGGGAGATCGCGGCGAGGGGCCACGAGGTCGCGTCGCACGGCGTCGACCACCGGATGATCACCGAGCTCTCGCCCGCCGAGTTCCGGCTTCAAGCGGTCGATTCGAAGGCTCTTCTCGAGGATCTCGCGGGACATCCCGTGATCGGATACCGCGCCCCCAGCTACAGCGTCGGCGCCTCGACGCTCTGGGCGCTCGAGATCCTCCTCGAGTGCGGCTACGCGTACGATTCGAGCATCTATCCGATCCGGCGCCGCCGGTACGGCTACCCGGGAGGGCCCGTCGTCCCCGCGCGGATTCCGGCGGGGGCGGGGAGCCGAACCATCGCCGAGTTCCCGATGCCTACGCTGGCGCTCGGACCGGTGCGCCTTCCGGTTCTCGCCGGCGCCTACCTGCGTCTCCTGCCGTCGTGGCTCTCGATGATGGCGCTTCGGACCCACGCGGCGAACGGAATCCCGGTCGTCGTGAACGTCCATCCATGGGAACTCGATCCCGATCAGCCGACCATCGGACCCTCGCGCGGCCGGACCTGGACGCATTACACGCGTCTCGCCGCGACGGAGCGGATTCTCGGCCTCGTCGCGGGCGCCGCCCGATTCCGATCGATCGCCGATCGTCTCCGCGAACTCGGACTCCTCACGGAAGCGGCGCGCGCCACGTGACCACCGACGTCCTCCTCCTCGTCCTCGCGGGAGTGTTGGCGCTCTTCGCAGGGGGGCTGACCGTGCTCTTCGCGCCCGGGCGGTTTCCCTCGCTCCTCGTGGGAGGCGGCCTCGCGCTCCTCGGAATCGTGCAGATCGGATTCGCCAGAGTGACGCTCGACGTCCCCTGGGGCGGGGGCGAGATCTGGTTCCGCTACACGCTCGCGCTCGCGCTGCCGGCGACCCTCCTCTGGGTTCTCGCCGCGGTCACGCTCGGCCGGCCGCGCGCCTCGCAGGTCTCCGCGCCGTGGCGCCTCTACCTGCTGGCTCAGGCGGGCGCGTCGAGCGCGTGCATCGCGTGGCTCGTTCTGGGTCCTCAGCCCGCGGTCGCTCCCGGCGGCGGCGTCGATCTCGATCCGCCGGCTCGCGTTCTTCTCGGGCTCGTTCTCCTCAACACCGTCGTCTACGTCGTGAAGTTCGAGGCGGCCTATTTCTCCTTCGCCCGGCGGCATCGGCGCGCGTTCCGCCCCGCGCTCTTCGGCATCGTCGTCTGCGCGATCTTCTACACGGCCATGGCGTCCCGGGGGCTCCTCTCGGCGCACGCGTCCGTTTCCCATCTCGCGTACGGAGCGGGCCCGGTGGCCCTTCTCGCGCTCCTCGCCCCCGTCTCCTTCATTCGAGGGCGCGTGGGGGATGCGCGCCTCGCCCCCTCGCATCACCCCGTCACGGCCACGACGTCGTTCCTCCTCGCCGCGGCGTTCCTCGCGGGAACCGCGACGCTCCTCTGGATGACGCACTTCATGGGGGTGAGCCTCGTTCGCGGTCTCTGGCTGCTGGCCACGGGCGGCTCCATCTTCGCGCTGACCGCGCTCGTCGTGTCGAATCGGGCGAGGCGCCGTGTCGAGCGGGCGCTCGCGCCGCTCTGGCACGACTGGGGCGGAGCGTACCGAGTCGCGGCGAACCGGGCCGCGGCGCCGCTCGAGTCGTGCGGCTCGCTCGGGGAACTCTTCGAAGCGATTCCCGCGAACGCGGTCGAGATCGCCGACGTCGATCCGGTCACGCTCTTCGTCGCGCGCGCCGGAGAGACATCGATCGAGTGCGTCGCATCCTCGATGGATTCGAGACCGGACGTTCGCGTCGCTTCGCGCGATCCGCTCGCCGTGGAGCTTCGTCGCGCGCGCCGGCCCATTCGCCTGCACGGACGCGTCGACGATCTCGAGTACGTTTCCATCTACGTCGAGAATCGCGAAGCGCTCCATGCGTGCCGCGCGCGATTCGCCGTGCCCCTCATGGGGGAAGAGGGGATGGTGGGCTTCCTCTTGTGCGGGGCAAGGCGAGGGGGCCGGAAGCGGCTTCGGGAGGCGATGCGGCTGCTCCATTTCGCGGCGCGGCGCTACGCGGCGCTCATCGAGAAGCAAAGTTCTCGGCAGCGACCAGGACGAGAGAGATAGCGTTCAAACCATAAGTCGCTGTGCCACAGCATAATACGGCATGTGACGGCAGGCCCTGAAGGGATCGTGCAAAAATTGTTTGACACTTATCGCGATAATGCTACACTTGGTTCAAGTCGAAGGAGGCACGAAGAGCGTCAAGGCCTGGCAGTCACTAGAAAAAAAGGGGTTGCCATGGCAGGCGCAGATGCCGTAAAGTCTTTAGGTCGGCACGGCGAAGTACATTCTTCGTCGAGCGACAAACCCAATCGTGCAGGGAAGGGACGAGGAAACCAAAACGTGATCCGCAAATCTTCGCTTCTAGCGCTTGCTTCAATCGTCGCGCTTCTGGTCGGCGCGCCGATGGCTCACGCCATCCCCGCACTCCAGCTCTACAGTCCCGATGCCGTCTACGACATGAGCTCCGAGTCGTGGACCATCTCCGACGACACGTTCGAACTCTGGGTCATCGGAGCCGTGGGCGACTATGGAACGATCTACGACGTGACTCTCGCCGCCTCCTACTACGGAAGCGCGGGCAGCATCACCGTGTCGCCGAATTTGGCGCTCGATCCGAACTACGCGTCGAAGCCCGGCTTCACGCAGGGCGTGCAGAACCACGCGGAGTTCGCGAACGCCGACGGTCACATCTTCTGGCAGATCGGCGATTTCACGAGCACGTCCGATCAGATCCAAGACTACACGTCGGGAATCGTTCCCGATCCGACCTCGAATAGCTACGGCCAGATCAATAAGTACATGATTCACGTGACCGGCTACGACGCCGTCCACTTCGACGCTTTCGACCACTACTACACCGGCACGGTCGGCCGCGCGAATTACCAGCTCCACGGCGTGTTCGTCCCGCCCTCGCATGACGCGACCAGCAACGGCGGCAGCGGTGGAAGCGGCGGCTCGGGCGGTTCGGGCGGTAGCGGCGGTTCGGGCGGCAGCATCCCCGAGCCGGGCGTGCTCGCCATGGTCGGGACCGGGCTCCTCGGGATCCTGGCCTCGCGCCGGCGCCGAGACGCATAAGACGCGACGATCGACATTCGAAATCCTCGAGCCCGTTCGGCACGACCGAGCGGGCTCGATTCATTTCGGGCAACTCGCTTGACACCGCGCGCGCGTCCACCTATGGTGGCCGTCGCATGAAGCGACCCGCGTTCATCCAGGCACTCCTCGCCACGCTCCTCGTCGCCGACCTGTTCGCCCCGCACGCCTTCGCTCAGGCGCCTCCGGCGCCCTCCACGACGGCTCCGGCCGCGCGGACCGGCGTCACCGTGCTCACGGAACCGAGCGGCGCCTGGGTCCAATACAGCAGCGGCCTCAAGGTGACCGGCCGTTCGCCGCTCGAGCTGCCGCCCGAGGCCATCGGACGCTTCCGCATCCTCGTCCAGGCGAAGGGCCTCGTGCGAACCCAGGGCGTGTTCAGGATCATGGCCCCCGGATTGCCGCCCGAGTATCTTTCCGAGCCGAATGGAATGAGCGCGAGTCTCTTCGTTCACGCGATGAACTTTCCCGGAATCCCGGCCATTTCCTCGGATCGAGAGATTCGCGGGCTCGGCCCGCTCCTCGCGGAGGCGGGCGCCATCTTCGGCGCCGTCTATTCCCATGCGAGCTATCGCGACCGACTCAACGAGTTCGGCGCCTACGCGGCGGACCGGGCGGAGGACGAGCGCCGGCAGCGCACGTACTGGATCAACTACGGCGCCGCGGTCTGGGCCGCCAGCGCGATCGACTACATGATCCGGCCGCGCTACACCGTTCGCGAGATGGGCCCGAACCAGATCTCGATCCAGGTGCCCGAAATCGCTCGAGGCTCGGCGATGTGGCGATCGCTTCTCGTGCCGGGCGCCGGCCAGGAATACGCGGGACACCGCGTCCGGGGCTCCGCGTGGCTCACCGCGGCCCTCATGGCGGGCGCCGCGGTGGTCTTCGCGAACAGCTCCGCCGATCACGACCAGACGCAACTCGACTGGGCCGAGGCGGCCATCGACAGCGCGGGCCCGAGCGAGAGGCCCGAGAAGGAGAAGGAGGCCGCGCTTCAGCGGAACGAACTCCAGCAGAGCGAGGACCTGAGACGAGGAGCCGTCTTCGCGGTGGCCGCGATTTGGGCGATGAATCTCATCGACGTCGCGTCGATGGATATTCCGAAATATCCCGCCACGCCCCCGCGCCTCAGCGCGGCCTTTCCGATCACGCCGGAAGGACCCGCGGTCGCGCTTCAATACCGCTTCTAGCCGCCCTGCTCGCCGCGCCGGAGCGCGCCCCTCGCATTCTGCATCGTCCGGTGTTCCAGAGGGTCCACATCGCCGATCGGCGCTATCCAACCAGCCCGAACCCCTTCCCGCGCTAGGGAATCGAGCGTTCGCGCTCGACATCCACCGAAAAACGCGCTGGCACAGTAGCTGCAGAGACCCCTACCCGAACCACACCAGATTGGGAGCCGGGTCGCTCCCGTCGAGTCATTCGCCCTCGAATCCGGGTTGGGATCGAAAGGGGAAACGGTATGCAGACGCAACTTGCCGGGCCGCGGCGGCCATCGCGCCTCTCGGGGACGATCTCCGCGGCCCTCATCACGTGCGCCCTGATCCTGTACGGGGGCGTACGTCCCGCGGCCGCCGACGTGTCGGTCGGTACGAGCGGCGGGGGATTCCTGAACTTCGAAGTCGGCGGTCGCCCGGCGGGCATGGGCGGCGCGCAGGTCTCCACGGCCACCGGAGTGACGGCGCAGTTCTGGAATCCCGCGGGCCTCGCCTGGACCGATCAGGGCCAGGTCGGCGCCATGCACGCGAAGTGGCTCGACAACCTCAGCTACGAGTGGCTCGGCTACGCGAAGCCGCTCGGCCCGCGTCTCGGCGTCGGATCCCTGAGCGTGGCCTACTTCCACATGCCCGCGATCCAGGGCGTCGACGAGTTCGACAACCCGACCCAGAGCTACCGCGTCTACGATATGGCCGTGACGGCCGGCCTGGCGCGCCCGGTCTCGCGGCACGTTTCGGTGGGCGCCAACGTGCGGTACATCCGTCAGAGCCTGGCCACGGTCTCCGCGACGGGCATCGGCGTCGATCTCGGCGCCACCGGCACGTTCAGCGGGCTCGCCGTCGCGGCGGTCGCGCAGAACCTCGGCCCCAACCTCTCGTACGACGGGGCGTCCTATCCGCTGCCCCGGATGCTCCGATTCGGCGTGAGCCGTCCCTTCCTCCAGCAGAAGCTCCTTCTCGCCGCCGACTACAACATCCCGCGCGACTACTTCAAGGACGCGCGTTTCGGCGCCGAGTATCGAGTTCATCCGCTCGTGTCGTTGCGGATGGGCTACCGGCACGTCATCGGCAGCTCGAACGACCCGTCGACCGGGATGTCGTACGGACTCGGCCTCCACGCGAAGCAGCTGAGCGTCGATTACGCGATGACGCCGAGCGACGCGTTCGACAACGTCCACCGCATCGGCTTCGGCTACAGCTTCGGCGGCGGCGCGGAGGAATCCGAGACGAAGCCCGAGGCTCCGAAGGAGCAGACGCCGCTGCCGCCTGCGCCTCCGAAGGGTCCCACGACGGTCGCCTCGGCTCCGCAGCCGAAGAAGAACGTGAAGCCGGCCGAGCCGGTTCGTGTGCTCGCGGAGTCGAAGAGCGACTCCCCGGCTCCGTCCACCGCGACCGCGCCGCCCGTCGCCTCCGCCGCTCCCGCGAAGAGCGAGACCGTGGCCGCGGCGCCGCAGGCGGCGAAATCGGCGCCCGTGGTCGCGCAGACTTCCAGCGAGGCTCCGGTCGTGAAGGACGCCGACAAGCAGGGCGCCGTCACGAAGGAGAGCGCGCCGACGAAGGAAGCGAAGCCCGCGAAGCCGATCACCGAGTACGCCGTGATCCTGCCGGGGTATCAGTCGAAGGAAGGCGCCCAGGGCGAGCTGAAGGCTCTCCAACTCCTCGGATTCCGCACGAAGGACGCGGCGATCGTGGCCAGCCCGAAGGGCGGATACGCGATTCGGCTGGCTCAGATGAAGTCGAAGGGGAGCGCCGAGGACATGATCTCCTCGCTCTCGCGCATGTCGTTCCGCGCCACGATGGAGACGGTGCAGCGGTAAACGAATCCGACGGCGGGACTCGAAAGTCACAGGGAAGGGCGGGTCGGCGTCGCGTCGGCCCGCCCCTTTTCGCGCGTCCCTGGCAGGCCGTAACGCCATTGAGCCATTGAGCTTAGGCCTACCCCTTGCGGGGCGGCCGCTTCGAGCGTATAATAGCTTTCACGTGGGGGGCACGATCGGGCGACGTCGTACACGTCCGCCCGCGCCGCTGCCAAGCCCACCTCGGCCGTCCATGGAGCCGGTGCCCATGGACGCCGTCGCCTTCATGGCGCCACGCGTTGATCCCGCCGCGGATCCCGACGCGCCTGGAATGTTCCGCCCGGCGTACACCTTGGGTCTAACGACGGGGCAGCCTCATGATCCTCCCATCGGAATATCTCGGCCCCAAGACGACAGTGCCCGCCGGCGAGCGGCGCGACGCCGCCATCAAGCGTGGCATCGACGTCGTGCTCGCCTCGCTTGGGCTCATCCTCCTGCTACCTGTCTTCGGGCTCATCGCGCTCGCCATCAAACTCGACAGCCGCGGACCGATCCTCTACTCACAGGAACGCGTCGGCCTCAATCGCCGGCGCCGCCTCGACGGGAACGGCGCGCCCGCGATCGGGAACGGGAACGGGCATTCGAACGTCGCCGGAAACGGTCACGCGAACGGTCATTCCAACGGCAACGGCAACGGCAACGGTGCGACCAGTGCCGTCGCGTTCACGAACTCCGAGCGACGGAACCGCAACTGCTACGGACGTCCGTTCAAGATCTACAAGTTCCGCAGCATGGTCACGGACGCGGAGCGGAACACCGGTCCCGTATGGGCCGCGAAGAGCGACTCCCGGATCACGCGCGTCGGCCACATCCTTCGTAAGACCCGCCTCGACGAGACGCCGCAGCTCTGGAACGTCCTGCTCGGCGACATGAGTCTGGTCGGACCGCGGCCGGAGCGCCCCACGTTCGTCCTCGAGCTCGCCCAGACGCTGCCCGACTATCCGCAGCGATGCAACACGCTCCCGGGCATCACCGGACTCGCGCAGGTGAAGTGGCAGTACGACACCTCCATCGAGACGGTGAACCGGAAGCTCGAATACGATCTCTACTACGTGCGCCACCGCCGGCTCCTCCTCGATCTCAAGATCATGGCCGCCACGGTGAAGGTGATGGCCCGGGGCGACGGCGCGCACTGATATTCGTCCGATCATCGGCGAACGCATCGAGGGCCGGCCACGCGCCGGCCTTCGTCGTTCGGGGCCTTTTCCTTGACCCCTCCCTCGGGCGCTGTTAGCGTGCGCCACGAGACGCGCGGCAGCGCTCACGGAACGAGCGTCGCCCTCGCGATTCCACCAACTTGAGACCACCCGCAAGGAGCACGCAGCGAGGCACAGTCGAGCGGCTGTGGCGTCGCGCCGAGGAAATCCGCTCGCTTTGCGGCCTGCCTCCGCTGCCGCCCGACGCCCCGGGAGCCCCCGACGGGCCCGAGGCCGCGTCGCTCGAATTCCTCGTCCAATACCTCCTCCAGGATCTCGAAGGCAATTTCCGCCGCGAACTCGCGACGCGAGTCCAGCTCGAGGGGCTCGCGGAACTCGTCGCCTTCACGGCGCTCGGCGAGGAGCCGGGGAAGGGCTACGGACTCCTCGTCAACTATCTCTCACGAGCGCTCGACGAGCCGGGGCTCTGGCTCGGCGTCGTCGACGGTCAGCCGCCCGCCTTCACGCTCTTCCGCTCCGGCGATCCCTCCATCCGCGACGTCGAACCCGAGCGGGTCCGCCTCCAGTGGCTCCACCCCGATTGGCTTCACTGGGTCGCCATGGGAGAAGGGGAGCCGTCGCTCTGGTCGGGCCCGACGGGATCGCGAAAGGGAGGCCCCTGGTACGCGGTCCCGATCCGCGGCGAGATCCCCTACGACCGCTTCACCGGGGAGATTCCGGTCTGCCCAGGCTCGATGTCGGGCGGGTCCCTCTGCGCGCTCTCCCGCGCCCCCCTCCAGGAGATGGCGGGGGGCAACCGCGTCTGCGGGCGCTGCCAGTTCGGTCGCGTCGTGGGCCTCGTGGGGATCGAGGGCCGGAAGCCGCCGGAACATCGGGGGAATCTGGAATCGGTCGCGCCTTCGCTCGGCCCGATCCTGGTCAGCCTCGCGCTTCGCGAAGCGCTCGACCTCGAGGCTCGGTTCCGCGACGGCGTCATCGAGGAGCTTCCGCTCGGAATCGTCGCCATCGACGATCGGGGACGGGTTCTCACGTGGAATCGCATGGCCGAGTCGATCGTCGGCCTCACGAAGGAGCAGGTCCACGCGACCCCGCTCGCCAGGCTCCTGCCCGATCGGAGCTGGCACCAGTCGCTCGTGCGCAGCCTGGAGCAGGGCGTGGCAACCGATCGGACCGAGCACGACGTCGTTCGTCCCGACGGCAGCTCCGTCCCGGTGGAGGTGCGGACCTCGCCGCTCCGAGACGGGGAGGGGAGAGTCCGGGGCGCGGTCGGAACACTCGTCGACCTCTCGAGCCTCCGGGGGATGGAGGAACGGATCCGCCAGCTCGACCGTCTCGCCGCGGTGGGCCGGTTCGCCTCGAGCGTCGCCCACGAGCTGCGGAACCCCCTCACCGGCATCGCGACCGGTGTCCAGTACCTGAGCCGGGGGTTCCCGGAGGGGGACGAGCGGCACGAGAGCGTCGCCTTCATCCTGAGGGAGGTCGTGCGGCTCAACACCATCATCCAGGACCTCTTCACGGCCGCCCGGCCCCGGGATCTCGTCCTGGCCCGGACCCGGGTGGCCGAAATCCTGAACCGGGTCGTCCGAAACCTCGCCCCGCTGGCCGACTCTTCCGGGGTCAGGATCGTGCTCGAGGATGCCGATCTATGGCCCGAAGCCATGGTCGACGGGGACCAGGTGCAGCAGATCTTCCTGAACCTGGTCGAGAACGCCATCCACGCCACGCCGGCGGGTGGCCGCGTCACGATCCGCTCGGTGCGCCGCACGGCGCAGCCGGAGGTCGTGGTGACCGTGGAGGACACGGGCACGGGAATGCAGCCGGATCAGATGGCCCGCATCTTCGAGCCTTTCTTCACGACGAAAGCGAAAGGAACCGGCCTCGGTCTCTTCGTGGCGCACGGGATCGTTCAGCGCCATGGGGGGACCATCGAAGTGGAAAGCGAGCCGGGCCGGGGAACGCGCTTCCGCGTCGCGCTCCCGGGCGTTCAGGAATAAGAGGCCACGAGCATGCCGAAAGCATCGATCCTCCTGATCGACGACGACGACACGATCCGCTATTTCCTCCCGCGCGATCTGGAGGCGGAGGGCTATCAGGTCCTCACCGCCGAATCGGGCGGCGCCGGACTGCGAGTCCTGGAGCGGGAGGCCGTCGACCTGGTCCTCCTCGACATCCGCCTCCCCGACAAGAACGGCGTCGACGTGCTCCAGACGATCAAGTCCCAGTGGCCCGATCAGATCGTCGTCATGCTGACCGGCGAGCCCGACCACGAGACCGCCGTCCGCGCCATGCGCCTCGGCGCCCGCGACTATCTGACGAAGGGAAAGCCGATCCGCGAGGAGCTGCTCCTCGTCCTCGAGCGCGAGCTGGCGTCGCAGCGGCTCGGCCGCGAAGTGCAGCACCATCGCCAGCAGAAGAGCGCGCGGGTGCGGAGCGACTTCATCCGGGGCGAGAGCCCGGCCATGAAGCGCGTCTTCGAGATGGTGGAACAGGTCGCGAAGAGCGAGTCGACGAGCGTTCTCATCGAGGGGGAGAGCGGATCGGGGAAGGAGCTGATCGCCCACCTCATCCACGATCTCTCGGTGCGGAACGACAAGCCGCTCCTGGAGCTGAACTGCGCGGCCATTCCGCGCGAGCTCCTGGAATCGGAGCTCTTCGGGCACGAGAAGGGCGCCTTCACCGACGCGCGGCAGCAGAAGCAGGGGCTCCTCGAGCTGGCCACCGGCGGAACGCTCTTCCTCGACGAGGTCGGGGAGATGAGCCTTCAGATCCAGGTGAAGCTCCTCCGCGTCCTCGAGCGCATGACGTTCAAGCGCGTCGGCGGGACGAAGGACATCACCGTGAGCGTTCGCGTCATCTCCGCCACGAATCAGAATCTCGAGTCGATGGTGCGGGAAGGGGCGTTCCGCGAGGATCTCTTCTACCGGCTCAAGGTGGTGCCGATCCGCGTCCCTCCGCTGCGGGAGCGCCGCGAGGACATCCTCCCCCTGGCGCGCCATTTCCTCGACCAGTTCAACCGGGCGTTCGGAAAATCGTTCGCCTCCATCGACCCGGAGGCGGAGCGCATCCTCCTGAATTACCCCTGGCCGGGAAACATCCGCGAGCTTCGAAACCTCTTCGAGCGGATCGTCCTCCTCAACCAGGCGACGTCGCTCCAGGCCCAACACCTGAACGCGGCGATCGCGACGGTCCCGCTGACGGGGAAGGGGGGATCGCCCCTCCAGGCGCTCGAGGGCGTCCTCGAGTCGGGGCAGTTCCCCGACCAGGGCATCGACCTCGAGGGCTCCCTCGGCGCCGTGGAGAAGGAAGTCATCCAGCGGGCCTTCGACTGGACGCGCGGCAACCAGAGCCGAGCGGCGCAGATTCTTCAGATGAAGCGTGATAAACTCCGCTACCGGATGAAACTCTACGGATTCCACGATACGTCGACGAGCGATGTGGGGTAGATCCCTCGCCGCGGCGATCGCCGCGGCGGCGATCGTCGGCTCCGGCTGCGCGTACACCGCCACCGGGGTTCTCCCCTCGCATCTGAAGACGCTCGCCATCCCGGTCTTCGGGAACAACACGGTCGAGTTCCGCCTCGCGGACGACGTCACCGAAGCGATCACGAACGCCTTCATCGCCGACCGCCGGCTTCGGATCGGCCGCGAGCGGGACGCCGACGCCGTGCTCCGGGGCACCGTGCTCCTCTACCGGAATCAGGTCTACGGCTTCACGACCGAGGAGCGGGCCACCCAGTACGAGATCCTTCTCGTCGTCCAGGTCTCCTTCCGGGATCAGGTGAAGAACCGCGTCATCTGGAAGGAGGACCAGCTCTCCGTCCGGACGACGTACAATGTCGTCGCCGTCGGCGATACGCCGGCGCTGACCGAGAGCGACGGAAGGGCCGCCGTGGTTCAGAAATTGGCCGAACAGATCGTGAGCCGAACGGTGCAGGGATGGTGAGCGGGCGAGCCGCGGAGACGCCCGAGGCGTTCGCTCGCGCGCTTCGCGAGGAGGGAGCGGCCGCGCCGCCCTTCGTTCTCGCGGCCGGCCCCAGCGACTACTGGCGCGACGAGATCGTGCGCGCGTTCCGGGAGGGCGCCGCGGCCGCCCAGGCCGATTTCCTCCGCCTCGAGGGGGACGAACTCGACGCGGAGGGCCTCGCCCAGGCGCTCGAGTCGCTCTCGCTCTTCGCCGCCTCGCGCCGCATCTGGATCCGCGAGGGGGGGAAGATCGAGAAGGCGTGCGAGGAGCGCCTCCTCGCGTGGGCCGGCGCGCCCGTCGAGGGACTTTCGATTCTCCTGACCTCCTCGCGCGAGCCGGCCGAACTGAAATTCCTGGCTTCGCTCGCGGCCAAGGTCGGCGTCGTCGCGTGCGACGAGCGGCCGGGCGACGCTCGCCGCGAGGTCGAGCGCCTCGCTCGCGCCGAGGGGCTCCGGCTTCCGCCCGGGCTCGCCGAGGCGATCGCGGCGCGCTCGCATTCGCTCCTCGCGCTTCGCGAGGAGATCGGAAAGCTTCGCCTTCACGCCGACGCCGAGGGGCGGCTTCCCGCCACCGCCGTCGACGTGCTCGCGATCGGCCGCGCCGCCGCCTCCGCCGACCGCTGGGCCGCGGCGGTTCTGCGCCGGGACGCCGCCGCCGCGCGCCGGGAAGCCGCCGCGCTCGCCGCCGAGGGCGCCGGAGCGGGGAGCGCGCTCTGGGCGGTCGCCTCCATCGCGCTCGCGGCGCTCGAGCCGCAGGCGTACGGCTACCGTTCGAGGAGCGCTTCGGCCGCTCCGCCGCTTCGGCCGGCCGCGGCCCGAGCCGCTCTCGACGCGGTCTACCGCGCCGATCGAGGGATGAAGCGAGGCGAGATTCGAGACGAGGAAGTGATCGACGTCCTGGAGTTCGCTCTCCAGGGAGCCTTCGGAGGGACGAGTGTCCGAAACAGGTGATGCCATGAGCGCCGGAAGCGCCCCTCCCGGGGCCGCCGAAGAGGGAGCGCGCGCCGCCTATCCGTTCCGCGACCTCGAGGTCCGCGCGCAGAAGCGCTGGAGCGACGAGCGGGTCTTCGAGGTGGCGGACCCGATGGCGGCGGAGAAGCGCTTCTACTGCCTCAACATGTTCCCGTATCCGTCGGGCGACCTCCACGTCGGGCACGGGCGGAACTACATTCTCGGCGACGCCGTGGCCCGGCTGAAGCGGATGCAAGGATTCACGGTCCTCTCGCCGATGGGCTGGGACGCCTTCGGCCTGCCCGCCGAGAACGCCGCCATCGCGAATCAGATCCATCCCTCCGTCTGGACGAAGCGGAACATCGTGCGGATGAAGGAGCAGTTCCACGCGTGGGGC
>DASTKG010000085.1:0-2734 GCA_035716005.1 Candidatus Eiseniibacteriota bacterium | reverse complement strand
CAGCGCGCCGTCGGCCGTGGCGAGTCCGGCGATGTTGTGGCCGCCCCCCTTGATGCAGAGGAGGAGGGCGTTCGCGCGCGCGAACTGCACGCAGGCGATGACGTCGCCGACGCCGAGGCAGCGGACCACCAGGGCCGGCTTTCGGTCGATCATCGCGTTCCAGACGGAGCGGCTATCGTCGTAGCCGGCGTCGCCGGGGAAGAGCATCGGGCCCCGGAGGCGAGCCTTGAAACCGTCGAGGGTCTCCTGCGCGATGTCGATCGTCCGACCGTCCAGCCCGGTTGCCTTCATGGGTGTCGTGTCTCCCTGTTCGCGGTCATCGCCACGGTGCCGCCTCGGGCGAAGATCCAACCGAGGCCCGATCCAAGTACGAATCCGAGCGGGCCCGTGACGAAGATTCCGAGGAGCGGCCCTTGATTCGCGTCCGGCTTCAGCACGATGGGACCGAAAAAGCCGAGGATGAAACCGATTCCGCCCAGAAGGAGCCCGCCCGTCAGCGCGAAGCGCATGCGCCTTCGGCTCTCGGCGACGTGGCCGCGCAGCGCGAACCACCAGCCGTAGGCGGCCATCGTCACCGCCCACGCGGCGAAGATGGCGCCCATGGGATCGAATCGGCCCCGAAACTGGCTCCCCAGCGCAAGGAGGGCGAAGGGGGTCAGCGCCAGCGCGCCGATCCCCGCCAGAATTCGCGCGGTCATCCGTTCACCCCGCGCCACTCAGAACATCCCGTTCTCGTTCAGGGACTCCTTCGGAATCGCCTGGCCGACATCCCAAAGCTCCACGATGCGATCCCCGTCGAACCGGAAGATGTGCACGACGGCGGCTCCCAGGTCGCCCGGCTTCTGGGCCACGCGCGAGAAGACCGCGACGTGGTTCCCCTCCTCCAAGGCGCGATGCACCTCCAACCGCTTGTTCGGGTTCATCGCGGCGTTCTCCTCCATCGCCGCCATCAGCGAGGCGGCGTCGCCGCGAAAATAGGGATTGTGATGGCGAAATTCCGGCCCGACGTGCCGCCGATACGCTTCGCCGACCTTCCCGGCCGCGACGAGCGTGAGGAACTCGATGGCCGTATTCTTATGGGACATTCGGGACATCGCGCCCTCCGCCGTCGATCGGCCGCCGGTGCCCGCCTACGTCCGTTCCGCGCCGAGGAAGCGATAGACGGACGCGCCGAGCAGGGCGCCGATGATCGGGGCCACCCAGAAGAGCCAGAGCTGCGAAACCGCCCAGCTGCCCGCGAAGAAGGCGACGCCCGTGCTCCGGGCGGGATTCACGGAGGTCCCGGTGACCGGAATGCTCACCAGGTGGATGAGCGTGAGACAGAGGCCGATGGCGATCGGGGCGAAACCCTTCGGCGCCCGGCCGTCCGTGGCCCCGAGAATCACGAGGAGGAACATCATGGTCATGATCACTTCGGTGACGAGGCAGGCCGTCAGACTGTATCCCGCCAGCGAGTGCTCGCCGTAGCCGTTCGCGCCGAAGCCCGACGCCGGGTCGAAGCCCGCCTTGCCGCTGGCGATGAGGAAGAGCACCGCTCCGGCCACGAGGCCGCCCACGACCTGAGACACGATGTAGGGGAGGAGATCCTTCGCAGGGAATCGTCCCCCCGCCCAGAGTCCGATCGACACCGCCGGATTGAGGTGGCAGCCGGAGATGTGCCCGATAGCGTAGGCCATCGTGAGCACGGTGAGCCCGAACGCGACCGAGATGCCGAGCAACCCGATTCCGAAATCCGTGAAGTGGGCGGCCAGGACCGCGCTGCCGCAGCCGCCGAAGACCAGCCAGAAGGTTCCGAAGATCTCCGCTCCGTACCTGTTCACGCGTTCCTCCTCGATCGGGGTGACTTCATTCGATTCGGATCCATCTCCGAACCACGGGCGAACTCATAGAGGACGAAGCTGTTCGTCGAGACTGCGGGTCTTCTCGGTGACTTCGGCGCCGGTGTGCCGGGTGGTTCGCCTCTCCACGAGCATGAGGAGGCACTCCTGCTCGGCGCTCGGATGGTGGCGGACGCCCTTCGGCACCACGAAGGCCTCGCCGTCGCGGAGCACGACCGTGCGAGCCTCCATCTCGATGGTCAGCGATCCCCGGAGAACGTAGAAGAGCTCGTCTTCGTCGTCGTGGCGATGCCACGTGAACGAGCCTTGAACCTTGGCGACCTTGAGGAAGTAATCGTCGAACGCGGCGACGACGCGGGGCGACCAGAGCTCGGTGAGGGTGGCTGCCATTCTCTCGGGCGAAAGAACGTCGGGCATGGCCGGTGTCTCCGCGTGGGCGGGGCGAATCGCTCGGTCGCGGGGACTCTAGCCCGCCGCGTAGAGGTCGGTCGACAGGTACTTGAGCCCGGAGTCGCAAGCCAGCGTTCCGACGGTCCGCCCCGGTCCGAGGCGCTGGGCGACTCGGATCGCCGCGATCACGTTCGCGCCGGACGACGTTCCGGCGAAGATCGCTTCCTCGCGCGCCAGCCGCCGGGCCATCTCCTTGGCCTCCGACGTGGAAATCTGGAAGATCTCGTCGGCGAGCGCGGGCCTCCAGATCGGCGGGACGAAGCCCGGGCCGACGCCCTCGATGTTGTGGGGGCCGGGCGCGCCTCCACTGAGCACGGCCGACTCCGCGGGCTCGACGGCCGCGATTCGAATCGCGGGGTTCAGGCGGCTGAGCGCGCCCGCGACGCCCGTGATGCACTGCGCGGTGCCGACCGACTGCACGAACGCGTCGAGCCGGCGTCCCGACT
>DASTKG010000084.1:0-49516 GCA_035716005.1 Candidatus Eiseniibacteriota bacterium | reverse complement strand
CGCGTGGCCGCGGGCGTCTACTTCGCCCGGCTCGACGCCCTCGGCGAGTCGCGCACCCAGCGCCTCGTCGTCCTCCGCTGACCGAAGTCGCCTCGTCCATAGTCCGATGGTACCAGCCCGGTTCCGGGCTTGCCCCGCGGTCCGCCCGATGCTAGAAGTTGCAGGCTCGGTGGCGCTTATCCGTGTGGCGCCGCCGCCGCCCACTCACCCGGCCGCGGGCTGTCGGCCGCCCAGAACCCAAGGACCCGGAGCACCTCGATGAACGAGCAGCTCGAATCGTTCCGATACGACGACGCGATCGTCCGGAAATTCCTGGTCGCCACGTTCGTGTGGGGCCTGGTGGGGATGACCGTGGGGCTCATCATCGCCCTCCAGCTGGCGAACCCGTCGTTCAACTTCGGCCTGCAGTGGACGAGCTTCGGGCGGCTGCGGCCCCTCCACACGAACGCGGTGATCTTCGCCTTCGCCGGGAACGCGTTCTTCTGCGGGGCCTACTACTCGACGCAGCGCCTCCTGAAGGCGCGCATGTTCAGCGATCTCCTGAGCAGCCTCCATTTCTGGGGATGGCAGCTCATCATCGTGGGGGCGGCGATCACGCTGCCGCTGGGGCTGACGCAGGCGAAGGAATACGCCGAGCTCGAGTGGCCGATCGACATCGCCATCGCGGTGGTCTGGGTGATCTTCGCGGTGAACTTCTTCGGAACGATCGCCCGGAGGCGGGAGCGCCATCTCTACGTCGCCATCTGGTTCTACATCGCCAGCATCGTCGCCGTCGCGATGCTCCACATCTTCAACAATCTCTCGATCCCGGCGGGCCCCTTCAAGAGCTACTCGATCTACGCGGGCGTGCAGGACGCCTTCATGCAGTGGTGGTACGGGCACAACGCGGTCGCGTTCGTCCTCACCACCCCGTTCCTCGGCCTCATGTACTACTTCATGCCGAAGGCGGCGGAGCGTCCCGTCTACTCCTATCGCCTTTCGATCCTCCATTTCTGGACGCTCGTCTTCATGTACATCTGGGCGGGGCCGCATCACCTGCACTACACCGCGCTCCCCGAGTGGGCGTCGACCCTGGGGATGATCTTCTCGGTCATGCTCTGGATGCCGTCGTGGGGCGGCATGGTGAACGGGCTCCTGACGCTCCGGGGCGCCTGGAACAAGGTGGTGGAGGATCCGGTCCTCAAGTTCTTCGTCGTCGCCGTGACGGCGTACGGCATGTCGACGTTCGAGGGGCCGATGCTCTCCGTGAAGAGCGTGAACGCGCTCGCCCACTACACCGACTGGATCATCGCCCACGTCCACACCGGCGCGCTCGGCTGGAACGGCTTCCTCACCTTCGGCATGATCTACTGGCTCATGCCGCGGGTCTTTCAGGCGAAGCTCTACAGCAAGAAGCTCGCGGAGGCCCACTTCTGGTTCGCCACGTTCGGCATGCTTCTCTACGTAGCGGCCATCTACAGCGCCGGCCTCACCCAGGGGCTCATGTGGCGCGCGTTCGATCAGACGGGCCGGCTCCAGTATCCCGACTTCATCGAGACCACGATGAAGCTCATTCCGATGTACTGGGTGCGCGCGCTCGGCGGGAGCATCTACATCGTCGGGGTCCTTCTCTGCGGCTACAACATCCTCCGCACCTGGATGGCGAGGCCGAAGACCTACGAGGAGCCGGTCTTCCAGGCCCCCGCGCTCGCGCGGCGGACGCCGGCCGCGGCCCCGGGCACGATCGCAGCGGGAGATCCGACCGACCTCTGGGCCCGCTTCACGTCGGTCCAGTGGCACCGAAAGTGGGAGGGACTCCCGGTCACCTTCACCGTGATGACGGTTCTGGCCGTGGTCGTGGCGTCCCTCTTCGAGATCATCCCGACCTTTCTCATACGCTCCAACGTGCCGACCATCGCGTCGGTGAAGCCCTACACGCCGCTCGAGCTGGCGGGCCGCGACATCTACGTCCGCGAGGGGTGCTTCAACTGCCATTCGCAGATGGTCCGGCCGCTCCGGCACGAGACCGAGCGCTTCGGCGAGTACTCGAAGCCGGGCGAGTTCGTCTACGACCATCCCTTCCTCTGGGGCTCGCGCCGCATCGGGCCCGACCTGGCGCGCGAGGGAGGGAAGTACAGCGACATCTGGCACCTCCGCCACATGGAGGACCCGCGCTCCATCACGCCGCGCTCCATCATGCCGGCCTACCCGCATCTGCTGACGCAGCGGCTCGACATGAAGGAGATCCAGGACCACGTCGACGCGATGGCGATGATCGGAGTTCCCTACGGCGACGCGGTGAACAGCGCGCCGGCCCTGGCGAAGGAGCAGGCCGCGGGGATCGCCGCGACGCTCGCGGAGATGGGCGCGCCGAAGAACCTCGAGGATCGCGAGATCGTGGCCCTCATCGCCTATCTGCAGCGGCTCGGGACCGACATCAAGAAGCCGGGCCTGACGCTGGGCGAAGCGACGTCGGGCGACGGGCGGTAGCGTGCGCCTCAGCGACGTCATGGGCCACGCGGGCCTCTCGATCTACGCGGAAATCGCGCTCGTCATCTTTCTGGGAGTCTTCGCGGCCATCGTCATCCGCCTCGTCACGTCGAAGCGCTCCGAAATGGAGCGCCGCGCGCGGATGCCGTTCGACGAGGCCGAGCCCAAGCACGACCCCACGGTGAAGGAGTCCGACCATGCATGAGTCACGCCCCGGCGGGACCGAGGAAGACCGGATCCTCGACCACGAGTACGACGGGATCCGGGAATACGACAACCCCCTGCCGCGCTGGTGGATCAACGTCTTCTACGCCACCATCCTCTTCGCGGTGGTCTATTCCCTGAACATCGTGCCCGGCATGGGAACGGGCCCGGGCCGGATCGCGAACTACGAGGCGGAGATGGCGCGGGCGCAACAAGTAAGGGACGCCGAGGCCGCGAAGGCCGGCCCCGTGACGGGCGAGGCGCTGGCCGCGCTGGCCCACGATCCCGCCGCCATGGCGGGGGCGGCGGCGAGATTCAAGGCGACCTGTTCCCCCTGCCATCGCGAGGACGGCGGCGGTAACATCGGACCGAACCTCACCGACGACTTCTGGATCCATGGGGGCGACCCGGTGCAAATCCACCAAACCGTGACCCAGGGCGTGCCCGCCAAGGGGATGCCCGCCTGGGGCCAGGTGCTGAAGCCCGACGAGTTGAACGCCGTCGTGGCCTACGTGACGACCCTCCGCGGCACGAACCCGAGCAACCCGAAGGCCGCGCAGGGGGACCGCTACATCCCGGCGCCCGCGGCCGCGGGCGGCGATTCCGCGAAGGCGCTTCCATGAGATCGTGATGCCCTCGGAATCCGAATCGGCACGGCCCGTCGAAGAGCCGACGGCCGCGCACCCCGGACGTGTCCTCTCCACGCTGAACGAAGACGGATCCCGCCGGCGCATCCGCCCTCGCTACTCCCGCGGCAAGTACTACGGCAAGCGGCGTCTCGTCGCCTACGGCCTCATGCTCGTCTTCTTCCTCATCCCGTACCTCAAGATGGGGGGAAAGCCGCTCATTCTCCTCGATCTCCCGCGGCGCGAGTTCACGCTCTTCGGCACGACGTTCCTGCCGACGGAGACGCTCCTCTTCATGCTCCTCTTCCTCGGGATCCTCCTGACGATCTTCTTCGTGACCGCGCTCCTCGGGCGCGTCTGGTGCGGGTGGGGATGCCCCCAGACGGTCTATATGGAATTCCTCTTCCGTCCGGTCGAGTACCTCCTCGAGGGAAGCTGGCGCGGCTCGAAGAAGCTCGACAAGAAGAAAGGGATCCACGGCCGCCGCGTCTTGAAGCAGGCGATCTTCTTCGGCTTCTCGCTCTTCCTGGCGCACACGTTCCTCGCCTACTTCGTCGGCGTGGAGAAACTGGCGCTCTGGGTGCAGCGCTCGCCCGTGGAGCACCCGACGTCGTTCCTCGTCATGCTCGGCACGACGCTTCTCATCTTCGCGGACTTCGCCTGGTTCCGGGAGCAGATGTGCCTCGTGGCCTGTCCCTACGGACGCCTCCAGTCCGTGCTTCTCGACCGGCGCTCCCTCATCGTCGGCTACGACGCCCGCCGCGGAGAGCCGCGCCGGAAGGGAATCATCGACCGGCCCGCCTCGGCGGGGGACTGCGTGAACTGCGAACTCTGCGTCCTCACCTGCCCCACCGGCATCGACATCCGCGAGGGGCTCCAGATGGAGTGCATCCATTGCACGCAGTGCATGGACGCCTGCGATTCCGTGATGCTCCGCGTGGGGAAGCCGGCGGGCCTCATCCGCTACGGCTCGCGCGACGAGTTCGACGGCCGGCGAACCCGCTGGCTGAGGCCGCGGGTCCTCCTCTATCCCGCGGCGCTGGCGATCGCGTTCGGCTCGCTCGTCTTCCTCCTCGGGACGCGCGCCGACGCCGAGGTGACGCTTCTCCGCGGACTCGGGGATCCCTACACCCTCCAGACCGACGGGGCGGTGGCGAACCAGATCCGGATCAAGGTGGAGAACCGCGGCGGCAGGGCGCGCGACTACAAGATCGCCATCGAAGGGGTCCCGGGCGCGACGGTCATCGCGCCGATGAATCCGCTGCCGGTCCCCGCGGGGGAGACGCGCACCACGAGCGTCTTCGTGGTCCTCCCGCGCGACCAGTTCGAGCATGGGGAACGGGCCGCCACGGTCGCGCTGAGCGACGGCGGGAGGTTCACGGCGTCGCTCCCGTATCGCCTCCTCGGGCCCGAGGGCGACGACGAAGACGAGCACGAATCGGAGGAGACCCACCCATGAAACCGGCCGCGCTCTGGCCCGTCGCCGTCGTCGGCGCGCTCGTCGTCACCGTCGGCGCGAACATCGCCATCCTCGTCCTCGCCAACGACTCGGATAAGGCGGTGGTGGAGCCGAACTACTACGAAAAGGCGGTGGCCTGGGACTCCACGATGGCACAGGGGCGGCGGAACGAGTCGCTCGGCTGGTCGATCGGCGCGACGCTCGCGCCGAGCGCGGTCGGCGCGCGGCTCCACGCGAACCTCGCCGATCGGGAGGGCGCGCCTCTCCCGGGCGCCCTGATTCGCGTGGAGGCGATCCACAACGCCGACGCCGCCCGCCGCATCGAGGGAACGCTTCGGGACGCGGGAGGGGGCGCCTACGAAGCCGACCTTCCGCTCCGGCACGCCGGGCTCTGGGAGCTTCGCTTCACCGTGGAGCGGGACGGCGCGCTCTTCACACTCGATCTGCGCCGGGATCTGGCGCCGCTCGCGCGGGGGGAGTGAGGGCCGGATGGCGGTCGTCGAGCTCGCCGGCGCCGTGCTCGGCGCGACGCTGATCGGAAGCCCGCACTGCGCGGGCATGTGCGGCGGCTTCGTCTGCTTCGTCTCGGGGGAGGCCTCGGGGGCGCGGCGCTGGCTCGTGCAGGCCGCGTACCACGCCGGGCGACTCGTCTCCTACGCGACGCTGGGCCTCGTCGCCGGGCGCCTCGGGGAGGGGATCGAGCGCGCGGCCGCCTCGGTCGGCATCCTCCGCGCGGCGCCCATCCTGGCGGGCGCGCTCATGATCGTCTGGGGGGGCGCCCATCTCCTCCGCGCGCTGGGAAAGGGCGGCGCCGCCCTCCACGCGCCCTCGCCGATCGGCCGGTTCCTGGCTCCCGCGGTTCGAGGCATGCGCGACTGGCCGCCGCTCGCGCGCGCCCTCGCGATCGGCCTCGTCACCACGCTCATTCCGTGCGGGTTCCTGTACGGCTTCGTCGCGGTCGCGGGCGGAACCGGCTCGCCCCTCGGCGGCGCGCTCGTCATGGCGATCTTCTGGGCCGGCACGCTTCCGGTCCTCGCCGCGTTCGGATTCCTCGCCGATCGCGCCGTCGGGGCGCTCAAGCTCCGGCTCCCGGTCGTCACGGCGTCGATCCTGATCCTGCTCGGGCTCCTGACCCTCGCGGGACGGATGCAGCCGCTCGCGGCGCACCACCACCATGGCGCCATGCATGACGGTCGCTGAGGCGATCCGCGCCGAGCCCGCCGCGCGCTGCGCCCACTGCGGGCTCCCCGTGCCGGGAGCCGAATCGCCGCCCACGGCCGGCGAGGCCGCGCGCGAGGAGGGCGCCCCGCTCTTCTGCTGCTCCGGCTGCGCCACCGTCTTCGGCATCCTTCGCGAAGGCGGGCTCGACGCCTACTACCGGATGGAGGAGCGGCGCCGGGAGCCGGTCGCCGCGAGCGGGCGCGCCTTCGAGGAATTCGATCACGCCTCCTACCACGACCTCTACGTCGCGAAGCGGGCCGACGGCCTCCTGGAGAGCGACTTCTATCTCGAAGGCGTGACCTGCGGCTCCTGCGTCTGGCTCGTGGAGCGCGTGCCGATCCTCGTCTCGGGACTGACGCGCGCGGAGCTCGACCTGCGCCGGTCCCGCGTCCACGTCGTCTGGGACGGCGCGGGCGTGAAACTCTCCTCGATCGCGCGAACGCTCGACACGCTCGGCTACCGTCCCCATCCCTATCGCGGGCTTCGCCTGGAGCGCGCCCGCCGCGACGAGGAGCGCGCCGCGCTCGCGCGGATCGGGGTCGCCGGCGCGATCGCGGTGAACACGATGCTGGCGGCGCTCGCCCTCTACAGCGGATGGCTCACCGGCATGGAGCCGGCGTACGAGCGCTACTTCCGCTGGCTCAGCCTCCTCCTCGTGACGCCCGCGCTCTTCGGGCCGGGCCGGGTCTTCTTCCGCGGCGCCTGGGCCGCCGTCCGGACGCGCTCGCTCCACATGGATCTCCCGATCGCGATCGCGCTGGCGGCTGGCTACGCGCGCGGTCTCCACAACACGATCCGCGACGCGGGGCCGATCTACTTCGACGGCGTCACCCTCCTCATCTTCCTTCTCCTCGTGGGGCGCTTCCTGCAGCAGAGGGCGCAGCGCGCCGCGGGCGACGCGGCGGAGCTGCTCCATTCGCTCTCGCCGGCGTCGGCGCGCGTGGTGGAGAGGCCCGCGACGCGCGACGTCCCGGTCGAGGCGCTCCTTCCGGGAATGCTGGTCGAGGTGCGCGCCGAGGAGACGCTTCCCGCCGACGGCGTCGTCGTCGAGGGGCGCTCGGCCCTCGACCTCGCCCTCCTCACCGGGGAGTCGCGCCTCGTGACGGTCGCCGCGGGCGCGCCGGTCTTCGCCGGCACGGTGAATCGCGGATCGCTCCTTCGCATCCGGGTCGATCGGGCCGGCGAGGAGAGCCGGCTCGGGCGGATTCTTCGCGAGGCGGAAGCTGGCGCGCGGCGTCGCGCTCCGATCGTGGCGACGGCGGACCGGCTCTCCGGGATCTTCGTCCTCGTCGTCCTCGCGCTCGCCGCCGCGACGCTCGCGATCTGGTGGGCTTCGTCGCCCACCGACGCCGTCGATCACGCCATCGCGCTCCTCATCGTGACCTGCCCCTGCGCGCTGGCGCTCGCGACGCCGCTCGCCGTGTCGGTGGCGATCGGCCGGGCGGCGCGCGCCGGCATCCTCGTGCGCGGCGGCGCGGCTCTCGAGGCGCTGGCTCGCCCCGGGCGGATCTATTTGGACAAGACCGGCACGGTGACGGAGGGAACGGTCTCGCTCCTCGAGTGGGACGGCCCCGACGAGGCGAAGCGGCTGGTGGCGGCGCTCGAGCGGCACTCCTCGCATCCCCTCGCGCGGGCCTTCGAGAAGGCCTGGGACGCGCCGGGAGGGGAATCGCTCGGGGCCGAGGCGAAGGAGGTCGTCTACACCGCCGGAGGGGGTCTCGAGGGGATCGTGGAAGGGCGCAGGGTCGTCGTCGGCTCGCCGGCCTTCGTCACCGCCCGCCTCACGCGGCCCGACGCCGAGCGGGCCGCGGCGGCTGGCACCGCGCCCCGGGGAACGCCCGTCCTGGTGGCGATCGACGGCGCCGTGGTCGGACGCGCCCTCTTCGGCGACGCCATCCGCGACGACGCGCTCGCCTCGCTCGCGTGGCTCCGCGCTCGAGGCTACGACCCGCATCTCCTCTCGGGCGACGATCCCGGCATCGTGGCCGCGGTCGGCGCGTCCCTCGAGTTCCCGGCCGACCACTGTCGCGGAGGCGCGATCCCCGAGGAAAAACTCCGCGTCGTGGAGGAGGCGGAGCGCCGCGCGCCGGTCGTCATGGTGGGGGACGGCGTGAACGACGCGGCCGCCATCGCGCGGGCCGCCGTCGGAGTCGGAGTGAGCGGAGGCGCGGAGGCCTGCCTCGCCTCGGCGGACGTCTATCTCACCCGGCCGGGCCTCGAGGCGCTGGTGTCGCTGGTGGAGGGATCGCAGCGGACGCTCGCCGTCATTCGCCGCAACATCGTCTTCTCGGTCGCGTACAATCTCGTCGGAGCCGCGCTGGCGATGACCGGGCTCATCAACCCCCTCATCGCCGCGATCCTCATGCCGGCGAGCTCGATGACCGTGGTGCTCGCCTCCTGGAAGAGCCGCACCTTCGCGACCGCCACGGGGACCCGTCGATGAGCGTCCTCTACATCGTTCTCCCGCTCGCCCTGATCGTCGTCGGCGTCGCCGTGGCCGCGTTCCTCTGGGCCGCGAAGCGCGGGCAGTTCGACGATCTGGAAACGCCGGCGGTCCGCGCGCTCCACGAGGACGCGCCGGCCAAGCCGAAGAAGGAGGAGCATGACCGCTCGTAAGGGAAACGCGCCTCGGCGGAAGCGCTCGCTCGGCGCCGCCGCGATCGCGCTCTCGCTCTCGGGGAGCGCGGCCGCGAGCCTCGCCGGCGCGGGCCTGGCGGCGGCGGCCGGCGACGCGCCCCAGGGAGTCCGCTACGTCTGCCTGATCCGCCACGCCATCTACGACCGCGTCGACTCCCTCGACGAAAAGACCGCCAACGGGCTCAACTCGCTCGGCCGCGAGCAGGCGGCGCTCGTCGCGGCCCGGCTCGCCGCGCTCCCCGTGAAGGCGGACCGCTTCGTGAGCAGCGATCTCCTTCGCGCGCTCGAGACGTCCGAGGCGATCGGGAAGGCGATCGGTCGGACCGCGGAGCGCGATTCCCTCCTCGCGGAGTGCACGTCGCCGTCGTCGCGGCCCGGGCTCGACGAGACGAGCGACCCCGCCGAGCTGGCCGCCTGCCGGGCGGCGATGGAGGCCGCGTGGGCGAAATACTTCACGCCGTCGCCGGCCTCCGACGCGCACGACGTCATCGTCTGCCACGGAAACGTGATCCGCTGGTTCGTGAATCGCGCGCTCGGGAACGACGTCCGGCACTGGACCTCGCTCGACATCGGGAACGCCTCCCTGACCGTCATCTCCGTCCGAGCGGACGGAACCACGAGGCTCGTGATGTTCAGCGACGTGGGGCATCTGCCGGTGGCGAAGCAGACGTGGGCGGGAAAAGGCGGGGGGTGGGGCCCCGCGAAACCGTAGCCGGGGGCGCGGCGGCCTAGTCGACCACGTCGAGCCGGACGCGCGCGACGCCCTGTCGCACGATGTCGAGCTCTTTCGCGGCGCGTTTCGAGAGATCGACGATCCGCTCGCGCTTGTAGGGACCTCGGTCGGTCACGGTCACCACGACGCTTCGGCCGTTCTGGAGGTTGGTCACGCGCACCTTCGTTCCGAAGGGGAGCGTCCGATGGGCGGCGGTCAGCCCGTCGCTCCGGTAGGTCTTCCCGCTCGCCGTCTCGCGCCCATGGAATTCCTGCGCGTAGTAGGACGCCATTCCGATCTCGGGGTGGATGTCCCCCGTGCCGAGAGCGTGAGGGCCGGCGCACCCGGTGAGGAGCGCGAACGTGAGGAGAAGCGGCAGGGAGCGGAGAGCGCGCATACGTCACTCATCGGCGCCTCGATGCGAGTTCTGAAGCCTGCGCTGTAACGTGTTGAAGGTTGGCGGCTTGAAGCGACTTGAATTCGCCCCCTCTAGTCGTCCCGCAGGCGGTAGCCGACGCCCGGTTCCGTGACCAGATGCTTCGGCCGCGCCGGGTCCGCCTCGATCTTGTGCCGCAGCTGGGCCATGTAGACGCGGAGGTAATGTCGCTGCGTGGCGTATCCCGGCCCCCAGACCTCGCGCAGGAGAACGTCGTGCGTCAGCACCCGGCCCGCGAATCGGGCCAGGGTCGCGAGGAGCTTGAACTCGATCGGCGTGAGGCGGACCTCCTTTCCGCGAGCCGTCACCCGGCGGCGCGCCAGGTCGATCGAAAGGTCCCCCGATTCGAACGCCGTCACTTCCTCCCCCGTCCGAAGGCGCGCCCGATGGCGCAGCGCGACGCGCATGCGCGCCAGGAGCTCGCCCATGGAGAAAGGCTTCGTGACGTAGTCGTCCGCCCCGGCGTCCAGGGCCTCGATCTTGTCGCGCTCCCGCCCTCGCGCCGAGAGGACGACGATCGGAAGCGTCGACCACTCGCGAATCCGGCGAACGACCTCGATTCCGTCGACGTCGGGAAGCCCGAGATCGAGGAGGACCAGGTCGGGCGAGCGCATGGAGGCCTGGGCGATCCCGTCCCCTCCCGTGGTCGCCTCGACGTATCGATAGCCATGGCTTTCGAGTCCCGCCCGGAGGAATTTCCGGATCGGCGGATCGTCCTCGACGACGAGGACGAGCGGCTCCGGGCCGGGCGAAGCGCTCGTCATGCGCCCGCCCCCTTCTCATCGCCCTCGGGTTCGCTCGAGACCCGCGGCGGCCGGCCCTCGATCGGGAGCCAAACCACGAACTCGGCGCCTCCGCCGGGGCGGTTGGACGCCGTGATCCGCCCCTGGTGCGCCTCGACGATGCCGCGGCAGATCGAGAGACCGAGCCCGGCGCCGGGCCGCCCCGTCCCGGCGGCGCCGCGATAGAACTTCTCGAAGACGCGCGTTTCGTCTCCGGCGGCGAGGCCGGGCCCGCGGTCGGCCACGGAGAAGCGGAACTCGTTCCCGGTGGCGCTGGCGGCGACTTCGATCGGCAGGCTCGGGTCGCCGTACTTGTTCGCGTTCTCGAGGAGGTTTCGCACGACCTGCTCGAAGAGGACTTCGTCGAGGGGGACGAGGGGGAGGTCGTCGGGAATCTCGACTCGAACGGGCCGGTCCCCGAACGTCGACTCGAGGCCGGTCAGGGCCGCGCCGACGATCTCCTCGATCGAGCTCCACTCCTTCCGGACCGAGAGCGCGCCCGATTCGAGCCTCGTCATCTCGAGGAGATCGGCGATGAGCCGATTGAGACGCCGCGCCTCCTCGACGATCGACTCGGCGAGCTGGCGACGGCTCTCCTCCGGAAGGCCCTGCTGGTCCTCGAGGAGGCTCGTCGCCGCGCCGGTGATCGCGGCGAGGGGGGTGCGTAGGTCGTGGGAGACGGAGCCGAGGAGCGCGCTTCTCGCCCGTTCCGCCTCGGCTTCCGAGCGCGCCTTCTCCGCGCTCTCCGCCATGACGCAGCGCTCCACGGCGAGGGCGGTCTGCCCCGCGAGAATCTGGATCGTCCGCGTCAGGTCGGCGTCGCGGTGAGCCGCCGAGCCGCTCAGGCGGACCGAAAGCACGCCGAGGACGCGCGTGGAGCCGGCGAGGGGGACGTGGAGTGCCCGGGCTCCCGAGAGCGTGCCCGTCCCGCGCCCGGCCTCCTTCCCGTGCTGATAGGTCCACTGCGCGACGGCCCGCTCGTGCTCGCCCCCGCCGAAGAGCGCGCCGTCGCCGGCATGGACGGCGATGCGATCGCCGGCGTCGGGGAGGAGGATCGCGACGCCGGCCTCCAGGATCTCGGCGATCCGGTCGACGGCCACCCCGAGGATGTCGCGCAGGGAGCCGCGGGCCACCAGCTCCTGGCTCATGCGGTTGAGCGCGGCCGTGCGCCGCTGATCCTGGCGCGCGGCCCGAAGCTGCTCGCGGAGACGCGCCGTCAAGGTTCCGATGACGATCGCCACCAGCAACATGACCGAGAAGGTGACCAGGTATTGCGAGTCGGAGACGCTGAACGTGTAGCGTGGGGGGACGAAGAAGAAATCGAACGCGACGACGCCCAGGAACGACGTCAGAATCGCGGGGCCGCGTCCGAAGGCGGTCGCCGCCACGACGACGCCCACGAGATAGAGCATCGCCAGATTCGAGAGGTCGAAGTGCCGCGACAGGGCGGCCGCGGCGAGCGTGCAGAGCGCCACGATGGGCAGCGCGCCGCCGTAGCCCCGCCACGACGGGGCGGGAATCGGCGCCGGCGGCCGGGCGCTGCGCTCCGTCTCCTCCTCGCCGCGGATCACCCAGACGTCGGCCCGGCCGCGCCGGATCAGGTCCTGCGCCAGCGAACCTCGCACCCGCTCGAGCCACCGGGGGCCCCTCGATTCGCCCAGGACGATGCGCGAGACGTTTCGCGCGCTCGCGAACGCCAGGAGCTCGTCGCTCACGCGGAGCCCGGTGAGGACGCTCGTCTCGGCGCCGAGCTCGAAGGCGAAGTCGAGGATCCCGACGATGTAATCGCGATCGCTTCGCGATTCCAGGAGCTGCCCGGGCGTCTCGACGTGGACGACGATCCAGTCGGCCCGAAGCGCCCCCGCGAGCCGGCGGGCCGCCCGGACGAGGCGGACGCCGGTGGCGGGATCGCCCACGCAGACGAGGATCCGCTCCCGCACCGACCACGGCTTCCGGATGCCCTCCGTGAGCCGGTAGGTCTCCATCTGCGCGTCGACGCGCTGCGCGGTCTGGCGGAGCGCCAGCTCGCGGAGGGCGATGAGATTCCCCTTGCGGAAGAAATTGGCGCGCGCCGATTCGATCTCTCCGGCGACGTAGACCTTCCCTTCGTGCAGGCGCTGGAGAAGATCGTCCGGCGGAAGATCGACCAGCTCGACCTCGTCCGCCCGGTCGAGGACCGAGTCGGGGACCGACTCGCGAATCGGGATGCCGGTGATGTCGCGGACGACGTCGAGGAGACTCTCGACGTGCTGGACGTTCAGCGTGGTGTAGACGTCGATGCCGGCCGCCAGCAACTCCTCGATGTCCTGCCATCGCTTCCGATGCCGCGAGCCGGGCGCGTTCGTGTGGGCCAGCTCGTCGAGGAGGAGGAGCGCCGGGCGGCGGGCCAGGGCGGCGTCGAGATCGAACTCGCGAACGACCGTGCCGCGATAGGGGAGGTCGGCCCGGGGGATCGCCTCGAGCCCGTCGAGAAGGAGTTCGGTCTCCCGGCGGCCGTGCGTCTCGACCAGTCCGACGACCACGTCGGTGCCCGCGCGCTTCCGCTCGTGCGCCTCCACGAGCATGGCGTAGGTCTTGCCGACGCCGGCGCAGGCGCCGAAGAAGATCTTGAACTTCGCGCGCCGGAGCCGCTCTTCCTCCGCGCGGGCGCGGGCGAGAAATTCCTCAGGGGTGGGGCGTGCCGGTTCGGTCATGCGAGCGGCGCTCCCTCACGCCGCGGGGGGAGCGTAGCACAGGGCAGGGCCGGCGCCCTCAGCGACGGGCCGCCGAGCGCCCGAATCGCTCGTCGAGGGCCAGGTTCGCGAGAAGGACGTTGACGCGCGGCTCCCCGAGGAAGGCGAGCGCACTCGGCTCGATCCGGGCGGCGAGCAGCGACTCGACGCTCGCCGCCGGGACGCCCCGGGCCGACGCGATGCGCGGCACCTGCCAGCGCGCCGCCTCCGGAGTCAGGTCGGGGTCGAGGCCGCTCGCGGAGGCCGACAGAAGCTCGGGCGGCGGAGGTCCCTCCGCGTGCGGATTCTCGCGCCGAAGCCGCGCCAAGTCTTCCCCGACCCGCTCCCAGAGTCGCTTCGAGGTCGGGCCGAGATTCGATCCGCCCGACGCGAGCCCGTCGTAGCCGTCCGATCCCGCCGCCGAGGGGCGCCCCTGGAAATAGGACGCGTCCCGGAATCGCTGGCCGATGAGCGCCGAGCCGATCGCCCTGCCGTCGGCGCGGACGAGCGAGCCGCCGGCCTGCCGTGGGACGAGGAGCCGCGCGAGGCCCGTCACGGCGAGCGGATAGACGATGCCGGCGAGAAGGAGGGTGGCCGCCGTCATCCGAAGCGCGATCGCGAGTTCCCGTTTCACGAGCCGGCCCCCCGGACGAGCCCGAGGGCGTTGACGGCCACGTCGATCAGCTTGATCCCGACGAACGGGACCACGAGGCCGCCCAGGCCGTAGATCAGGAGCGAACGCCGGAGGAGCGCGGCGGCGCCGAGGGGGCGGTAGCGGACGCCCCGGAGCGCGAGCGGAATGAGAAGGACGATGACCAGGGCGTTGAAGACGACGGCGGAGAGGATCGCGCTCTCCGGCGAGGCGAGGCGCATGAGATTCAGCGGCGCGATCTCCGGGAACGCGGCGAGGAACATGGCCGGGAGGATGGCGAAGTACTTCGCCACGTCGTTCGAGATCGAGAAGGTCGTGAGGCAGCCTCGCGTCATCAGGAGCTGCTTTCCGACCTCCACCACCTCGAGGAGCTTCGTGGGATTGCTGTCGAGATCGACCATGTTCCCGGCTTCCCGCGCGGCCTGCGTTCCCGTGTTCATGGCGAGGGCGACGTCGGCCTGCGCCAGGGCCGGCGCGTCGTTGGTGCCGTCGCCGGTCATCGCGACGAGCTTGCCGCGCTTCTGCTCGCGGCGGATGAGATCGAGCTTCATCTCGGGCGTCGCCTCGGCCAGGAAATCGTCGACCCCGGCCTCCGCGGCGATCGACGCCGCGGTCAGGGGATTGTCGCCGGTGATCATGATCGTGCGCAGACCCATCGACCGGAAGCGCTCGAAGCGCTCGTGGAGCCCCCCCTTCACGACGTCCTTGAGGTGGACGACGCCGAGAATCCGCGGGCCGTCGGAAACGACGAGCGGGGTGCCGCCGGAGAGCGAGATCGCGCGGACGCTCTGCTCGACCTCGGAGTCGAAGCCTCCTCCCAGCGCGGAGACGTGCGCCGTCATGGCGTCGGCCGATCCCTTGCGAATGACGCGTCGCCCCACGTCGCAGCCGCTCATGCGCGTGGCCGCGAAGAAGGGGACGAAGTGCGCGTCGAGCGGGGCGAGCTCCCGGCCGCGAAGACCGAATTCCTGCTTCGCCAGCACGACGATCGACCGTCCCTCCGGGGTCTCGTCGGCGAGGCTCGCCAGCTGCGCCGCCTCGGCGAGGTCCGAGGCGGCGACGCCCGGCGCCGGAAGGAACTCGTAGGCCATTCGGTTCCCCATCGTGATCGTGCCGGTCTTGTCGAGAAGGATCGTGTCGACGTCGCCGGCGGCCTCCACGGCGCGGCCGCTCGTCGGAATGACGTTGTGCCGGATCAGCCGATCCATCCCGGCGATTCCGATGGCCGAGAGGAGCCCCCCGATCGTGGTGGGAATCAGGCAGACGAGGAGAGCCACGAGCACGGCGACGGACGGACGAAGGCCGAGGTGGATCGCGAAGGGCGCCAGGGTGACGCAGGCGACGACGAAGACGATGGTCATTCCGGAGAGGAGGACGTGGAGGGCGATCTCGTTGGGGGTCTTCTGCCGCTTCGCCCCCTCGACGAGGCCGATCATCCGATCGAGAAACGTCTCGCCGGGATTGGCCGAGACGCGGACGACGATTCGATCCGAGAGCACCCGCGTTCCTCCCGTCACGGCGGAGCGGTCTCCGCCGCTCTCGCGGATCACGGGCGCCGATTCCCCGGTGATCGCCGACTCGTCGACCGACGCGATCCCTTCGATCACTTCGCCGTCGCCGGGAACGATGCCGCCCGCCTCCACGACGACCACGTCGCCGCGCCGAAGGGACGAGGCCGGCACCGTCTCCTCCCGCCCGTCGGTGAGGAGACGCGCCATCGTCTCGCGTCGAAGTCCGCGGAGCGAGGCCGCCTGCGCCTTTCCGCGACCTTCGGCCACGGCCTCCGCGAAGTTCGAGAAGAGCACCGTGAACCAGAGCCAGAGAGCGACCTGTCCCGTGAACGACGGCGAGGGCGCGCCCGGGCCGGGCGAGACGAGGTCCCGGACCCAGAGGAGCGTGGTGAGGGCGCTCCCGATCTCCACGACGAACATGACCGGATTTCGGGCCATCGCGCGCGGATCGAGCTTCCGGAAGCTGTCCGCGAGGGCCCCGCGCAGGAGAGCCGCGTCCCACCCCGACACCGCGCGGCCGGCTCGGTCGGCCATGGCTCAGTAGACCTTTCCGGTCGCGGCCAGGAAGTGCTCCACGATCGGCCCGAGGGCGAGGGCGGGGAAGAACGTGAGCGCGCCCACCACGACGATGACGCCGACGAGGAGCAGGGCGAAGAGGGGGCCGGTCGTGGGGAAGGTGCCCGGCCCCGGCGGGACGGATTTCTTGCCCGCCAGGAGGCCCGCGATGGCGAGCGCCGGAACGATCATCCAGAACCGGCCGACCAGCATGGCGACGCCGAGCGTCAGGTTGTACCACGGCGTGTTCGCGTTCAGCCCCGCGAAGGCGGAGCCGTTGTTGCCCGCCGCGCTGGTGAACGCGTAGAGAATCTCGCTCAGGCCGTGCGGACCCCCGTTCGCGAGGGACGAGGTCCCGCTCGGGACGACCGCCGACCAGGCCGCGAAGCCGAGCACCATGAGCGGGAAGGCGAGGACGTAGAGCATGGCCAGCTTCGCCTCGCGAACTTCGATCTTCTTCCCGAGATACTCGGGCGTCCGGCCCACCATGAGTCCGGCGAGGAAGACCGCGAGGATCGCCATCACCAGGATTCCATAGAGCCCCGCGCCGACCCCGCCGAACACCACCTCGCCGAGCTGGATGTTGAAGAGCGGAACGAGGCCGCCGAGCGGCGTGAAGCTGTCGTGCATGGAGTTCACCGCGCCGCAGGAGGCGTCGGTCGTCACGGTCGCGTAGAGAGCGGACGCGGCGATCCCGAAGCGGGTTTCCTTTCCCTCCCAGTTGCCGGCCCCCGGCGCGATGCCGTGAGCGGCGAGGATCGGATTCCCGGCCGATTCGGCCCAGAGCGCGGCGCCGGCCCCCGCGAGGAAGAGGATCGTCATCGCCGCGAAAAGAACCCATCCCTGACGCGAATCGCCGGCCATGCGCCCGAACGCGTGGGTGAGGCCGGCCGGGACGAGGAAGATGAGGAGCATCGAAAGGAAGTTCGTGATCGGGCTCGGATTCTCGAAGGGGTGGGACGCGTTGGCGTTGAAGAAGCCGCCCCCGTTCGTTCCGAGCTGCTTGATCGCCTCCTGCGACGCGACGGGACCCATCGGAAGGGTCTGCCTCGCTCCCTCCAGCGTCGTCACCTCGAGATTCGGGGAGAGGGACTGGATGACGCCCTGCGACGCGAAGGCGAGCGCCGCCGCGAGGCTGAGCGGAAGGAGGACGTAGACGAGCGACCGCGTGAGGTCGACCCAGAAATTTCCGATCGTGCCGGGGCCCTGCCCGTCTCCCGCCCGCGCGATCCCCCTGGCGAGCGCGAAGGCCACGGCGATGCCGGCGGCGGCCGACGTGAAATTCTGCCAGGCGAGTCCCGCCATCTGCGTGAAGTGGCTCATCGTCGTTTCGCCCGGATACGATTGCCAATTCGTGTTGGTGGCGAAGCTCACGGCCGTGTTGAACGCGAGCGCCGGGTCGACGGGGCCGAGCCGTTGAGGATTGAAGGGGAGCCAGAGCTGGAGGCGTTGAATCAGGTAGGTCACGACGAGCGAGAGCGCGCTGAAGGCGAGGAGCGAGGTCGCGTAGGTCGTCCAGACCTGCTCGCCGCCGCTCACGCGGCAGACGCGCAGGAGAGCCCGCTCCAGCCAGCCGAGCGGGCGCTTGAGGAGGTGGTCGCCGCCGTTCAGGGCCCGGTCCAGGAAACTCCCGACCGGCCTCGTCAGGAGGAGGATGGCGCCGAAGAAGGCGACGACTTGAACGATCGATTGCGAGGTCATCGTGGGCCGGGCCTCAGAACCGTTCGGGTTTCAGGAGCGCGTAACCGAGGTAGAGGATCACGAGGACCGCGACCACGAGCCCGATCAGATAGTCGGACGACATTCGCGCCCCTTCCTACAGCCGCTCGCAGGCTCTGACGTAGAGCCAGGAAGCCGCGAAGAAGATCACGATCAGAAGAATCAGGACGAAGTCGCTCATGACGGCCGCTCCGGTGGACGTTCGGCTCCGAGGATCACGATGGGAAGGGTAGCCGTGGGGGGCATCAGGGGAGCGTCAAGATCCGGGCGCCCGGAATCAGGCCGCCGTCAATCGCCCTCGCGAGGCGGCCCGACGGTGGTCGGATTGGGCCAGATGACCCGATCCGTGGAAATTACCCCAGCCGGAGGCCCGCGCCCGCGATCGGACGCCGGAGCCAGCCCATGCCCCGCAAGGAGTTGCGGCGGCGACGCGCGGCCCCGGCATTCGGCACGCGCATTGCAGTCTGCACGATCGCCATGCGAGAGAGAACGCCACGATCGGGATTCGGATTCGCGCTCACGATGATCGTCTTCATCGTCGCCACCATCCTCGTCCTGACCAACATCGTCGAACGATTCCCGAGACGGTAGGATTGGGGTATAAGTCATGACACGGGGTCGCCGAGCCGTCCGTCCCGGACCCCGGCCGCGGAGGGAGAGCCCCATGTCCCATTCGATCGCAGGCGAGCGCGCCGCCGGACCGAAGCGCGAAATCCTCTCCAAGACCTCCTTCTACACCCTCGCGCCGTCGGAGCTTCAGCGGGAGATCGCGGAAGCCGCGAACGTCGTGCGCCTGAACCCCGGCGACTACTTCCTCCGGGAAGGGGACACGTGCGGGCACTTCGCCGTGCTCGTTTCGGGCCGCATGCGCGTCTTCAAGCTGGGGGAGAACGGACACGAGATCACGCTCTATCAGGTCGGCGCGGGAGACGCCTGCCCGCTCAACGTGTCGTGCATCCTCTCGAATCGGCCCGTTCCCGCGATGGCGAAGGTCGAGGAAGCCGTCGAGGCCCTCGTCATTCCCGCCGCCACGTTCCGCCGCTGGATGGGGCAGCACGAGGCGCTCCGGTCGTTCGTGTTCGAGATGTTCGCCGACCGCCTGACGGAGGTGATGTCGCTCGTCGAGGAAGTCGCCTTCCGCCGCATGGACCAGCGGCTCGCGCGGCGGCTCCACGACCTCCTCGTGCAGGAGGGCGCCGCGCGCGGGAGCGTGGAGATCACGCACGCCGAGCTCGCCGCCGATCTGGGGACGGCGCGCGAAGTGGTCAGCCGGCTGCTCAAGGAATTCGAGAGGCTCGGCGCCGTGACGCTCTCGCGCGGAAGGATCACGCTGAAGAACGCGGCGCTGCTTCGCGAGATGAGGTCGGAAGGACGGGAGGAGTAAGGGGGCCGGCGGCGCGTCGGCGACCCGTGGGGAGCTGATCGGGCCCTTCATCGTGCTGCGGATCGTGGTGCGGGGCCGTGAGGCAAGCTGAGCACCGAGCGCCGCCGGTTCTTCGTGGGAAATGATCGCGCCGGCGCGCGAAGGCCTCCGTGACCTGGGTCACGGAGGCCTTCTTTTTCTGGCCGGGCGTTTTTGCCGCTTTCCCTACGGCGTCGCGGTCTTCGTGGCGGTGGCCTTCCCCTTGGCGAAATCGCCCGCCTGGATCATCGTGATCTTGGCCAGGTCGATGTACTTGCGCATGGCCGCGATGATCTGGTCGCCCGTCAGGCTCGAGAGCGACTTCTCGAAGTCCCGGTCGTAGGCGAGCGTCCGGCCCTGCTCCAGCCGGCTGGCGAGCGCCCCCACCAGCTCGCGGTCCTGCGAGCGGGAGACCTGGCGGGACTGGAGCCAGCCCTTCTTCGCCTCCGCGATCTCGTCCGCCGTGAACCCCTTCTCGAGCATCTTGGACATCTCGTCCTTGAACGCCGCCACGAGCCGATCGGCGTTCTGCGGCGCGTAGATCGCCATCGCGAAGAAGCGCGCGTCGTCGTCCCACGGCCCGGCCATGAACCCGGAGCCGACGCCGTAGCTGAGGCCCTCGACGCGGCGGATTCGGGTGGCCAGGCGCGAATTGATGAACCCGCCCCCCGTCATGAAATTGCCGAGGATCATCGCCGGGTAGTTCGGGTCGTCGTCGCGCATCTGGACCCGCTGCGCGGCCTGGAAGTAGGCGCTCTCCTTGTCGGGCGCCTCGATCGATTCGGAGGTCCCCGGCCGGTCGGCGTACGGCGTCGTGAGCCGGACGAACGGCTTCGCGCTCTTCCAGCTTCCGAAGAGCTCCGTGAGCAGTCCCTTGATCTCGTTCGGGTCGAAGTCGCCCACGATCGCCGCTTCGGCGTTGTTCGCGCCGTAGAAGTCGGCGTGGAACTTCGCGACGTCGGCCACGGTGACCTTCTTCGTCGCCTCGAGCTGCTCGTCCGGCGTCGCGACGTACTGCGGATCGTCGGCGGGCCGCGGAACGAGGTAGCGCCCCATGGCGGTGCCGACCAGCTGGCGGGGATCGGTCTTCGACTCCTCGATTCCCGCGATGTCCTCCTGCCGCGTCAGCTCGAGCTCGGCCGGAGGGAACGACGGCTCGCGCAGGATCTCGGCCGCGAGCCGGAGCGCCTGGGGAAGGGTCTCGCGCGTCGCCTCGACGACGGCCCACGCGCCGTTCGGCGTTCCGTTCACCGAGAGCGTCGCCTTCAGCTTGTCGATCTCGTCCTTCAGCTCCTGGCGCGTGTGCTTCGCGGTGCCGCGCATCAGCATGTCGCCGGTCATTTCGCCGACCCGCTTCAGCCCCTTGAGATCGGTCGGATTCCCGAAGTGGAGCCGGACGACCGCCTGCACGGTGGCGCCGCGCGTCTTCTTCGGCAGAAAGACGTACTTCATCCCGGACGGAAGCTCGGAACGGACGACGCGCGACTCGATCGAATCGGGCGACGGGTCGAATTCCTCGCCGGCCGACAGCGCCTCGCCGCCCTTGTACCCGGCGACGAGCGAAGCGATGTTCTGGAGCGGCGGGATCGGGGAGCGGTCGGGCTCCTTCGTGGGAATGAAGGTGCCGACCGTGCGATTGGACGACTTGATGTACGCCGCCGCGACGCGCTTCACGTCCTCCGTCGTGACCTTCTGCAGCTGGTCCCGGTAGAGGAACATGAGGCGCCAGTCTCCCATGGCCGACCACTCGGAGAGATTGAGGGCCGCGCGCTGCGAGTTCCGCATGGTCACGTCCCAGTCCTTGAGCAGGTTGTCGCGCGCGCGCTCCACTTCCTTGTCGGTCGGCGGCGCCGCGGCGAAGCCCTCCACGGTCTTCAGCATCGTGCCGCGCACGTCGTCGATGGAGCCGCCCGAGGTGAGCGTGGCCGACACGTAGAGGAGGCCCGGGTCGTGGAACTGGGCCACGTCGGCCGATGTCGACGCGGCCTTCTTCGTCTCGACGAGCGCCTTGTAGAGGCGGCCCGACGGCGCGTCGCCGAGGATGAAGCCGAGCACGCTGACCGCGGCGTAGTCCGCGTCCGACCCGGCGGGAACGTGGTAGGCCGCTCCGACGACCGGCGTGTCGCCGACGCGCCGGAGGGTCACCTCGCGCTCGCCGTCCTGGACGGGCTCGGTGGTGTAGGTGGCGTCGAGCCGGCGCTTCGGGCGCGGGATCGCGCCGAACTTCTGCGAGATCCATTTGAGCGTCTTCGCCTCGTCGAACTTGCCGGCGACGACGAGCACCGCGTTGTCGGGCTGGTACCACTTCCGGTAGAAGGCCTGGAGCCTGTCGATCGGGACGTTCTCGATGTCGGCGCGGGCGCCGATGGTCGACTTGCCGTAGTTGTGCCAGAGGTAGGCGGTGGAATAGACGCGCTCCTGGAGGATGGCCGCCGAGTTGTTCTCGTCGATCTCGAATTCGTTCCGGACCACGGTCATCTCGGAGTCGAGGTCCTTCTTCGCGACGAAGCTGTTCACCATCCGGTCGGCCTCGAGGTCGAGCGCCCAGAGGAGATTCTCGTCGGTCGCCGAGAACGTCTCGAAGTAGTTGGTGCGGTCGAACCACGTGGAGCCGTTCGGCCTCGAGCCGTGCGAGGTCAGCTCCTGGTAGATGTCCTTGTGGTTCGTCGATCCCTTGAAGAGAAGGTGCTCGAGAAGATGCGCCATGCCGGTCTCGCCGTAGCCCTCGTGGCGGGAACCGACGAGATAGGTGATGTTCACGGTCGCGGTCTGCTTCGAGGGGTCGGGGAAGAGCAGGACGCGCATCCCGTTCGCAAGGTGATACTCGGTGATTCCCTCCACCGAGGTGACTTTCTCGGCGCTCGCCGCCGCGGGGGCGGTTGCCTTGCGGGGTGCGTTGGCGCGCGTCTGGGCCTCGGCCGGCGCCAGCGCCAGCGTAAGCCCCAACGCGACCCAAGCCGTGATCACGATTCGGCGCAGGTTCATCGCGGAATACCTCCCGTGCAATGCGGTGGCCATCGTTCGGAACGGAGACGTGGAATTGTACGCCATTCGCGGCGCCCGGGGGGCCCCGATCGGGCGTGTGTGACGGAGGTCACGCACCCTCGGGGCCGAGGCCGAGCTTCCGCATCTTCTTGTAGAGGTGGCTCCGCTCGAGACCGAGGCGGGCCGCCGCGCGGGCCACGTTCCCGCCCGACGCCGCGAGCGCCGCGCCGATCCGGGCGCGCTCGAACTCCTCCACCTCCTCGGCGAGCCGACGCCCCTCGCCGCCCGGCGCGGCGAGGGAGGGGAGGACCCGGAGCACCGCGTCCGGGCCCACGCTCCCGCTCGGCGTCATGATGGCGAGCCGCTCGACGAGATTCCGCAGCTCGCGGACGTTGCCCGGGAACGGGTAGGAGCGAAGGAGATCGAGCGCGGCCGCGGAAAATCGCCTCGGCTTGCCGGTCGTCTCCAGCGCCACCTGCGCGGCGAAGTGCTCCACGAGCGCCCCGATGTCCTCCACGCGCTCGCGGAGCGGCGGCGTGGCGATCGGGACGACGGCGAGGCGGAAGTAGAGGTCCTCGCGAAAGGCGCCGGCTCGGCTCCGCTCCGACAGGTCGCGATTCGTCGCCGCGATGACGCGGACGTCCACCTTCAGCGTCCGGTTCCCGCCGACGCGCTGGAACTCGCTTTCCTGCAGCACGCGCAGGAGCTTCGTCTGGGCCCGCGCGCTGAGATCGCCGACCTCGTCGAGGAAGAGCGTGCCGCCGTGCGCCTCCTCGAAGCGGCCGCGGCGCGCCTGGGTGGCCCCCGTGAAGGCGCCCCGCTCGTGGCCGAACAGCTCCGACTCGATCAGCTCCTCGGGGATGGCCGCGCAGTTCACGGCGACGAACGGCATCGCGCGCCGCGGACTCGCCGCGTGGAGCGCCGCGGCCACGAGCTCTTTCCCGGTGCCGTGCTCCCCCTGAATCAGGACTCGCGCCGAGGTGGGAGCCGCCAGCTCGATCTCGGAGAGGAGGCGCTTCATGGCGGGAGAGTCGCCGACGAGGCGGGCCGACCAGGGGCGCCGGAGGCGCTGGTTCTCCTCGAGGAGCGTTCGCGCGGCGCCGGCGTTCCGGAGCACGACCAGCACGCGCTCCAGCGCGAGCGGTTTTTCCAGGAAATCGAACGCGCCGAGCCGCGTGGCCTGCACCGCGACGTCGATCGTGGCGTGTCCCGACATCATGACGACCACCGTATCCGCGGCCCGCTCCTTGATCTCGCGCAGGAGGTCGAGGCCGCTTCCGTCGGGAAACCAGACGTCCAGGAGCGCGAAATCGTACGAGTCGCGAAGCTTCGCCCGGCCCTCGGCCACCGTCGCGGCCGTCTCGACCTCGAATCCCTCCCGGCCGAGCGCGCCCTGGAGGCTCGATCGGATGTTCGGCTCGTCGTCGACCACGAGCAGCGACGGCATGGTCAGGCCTCCTCGGCGAGGGGGACGCGGACGCGGATCGTCGTCCCGCGGCCCCGGGTCGAGTCGATCGCGATCGAGCCGCCGTGATCGTGGACGATCCGCTGCGCGATCGTGAGTCCGAGGCCGCTTCCCTGGGCCTTGGTGGTGAACCCGGGAACGAAGAGCTGGGCCCGCTCCTCCTCGGTGAGACCCGGGCCCTCGTCGGCGACCGTCAGCTCGATCGAGCCGGCGACGGTTCCGGCGGAGAGCGTCACGGCCCCGGCGCTCCCCATCGCGTCGAACGCGTTCTGGATCAGGTTGATGAGCACCTGGCGCATCTGCTCCGCGTCGGCGAGCATCGCGATCGCTCCGGGAGGCGGAACGACGCGGAGCCGGCCCCGCGCGACGTCCGGCCCGTAGAGCGCGCCGACGTCCGCGAGAAGCGTCCCTACCGCGCACGGCGCGAGGCGGGGCGCCGGGAGCCGGGCGAAGTCGGAGAACTCCTGGAGGAGGCGTTTCAGGGCCGCCACTTCCTCGGAGATCGTCCGCACCGCCTGGTCGAGCACGGCGGGAAAATCGGGGCGCTGCTGCTCGTAGCTCCGCTTCAGGTCGGCGACCGAAACGGCGATCGGCGTCAGCGGATTCTTCACCTCGTGCGCCACTTTTCGCGCCATGAGGCTCCACGCGGCCTGGCGCTCGCTCGTCACCAGCCGCTCGCGGTACGCGGCGAGATCGCCCCGCATCGTCTCGAGCGCGCTCACGAGCGTCTCCAGCTCGCGCACGCTGCGAAGCGTGAGGGGATCGCTCCACTCGCCCCGCGCGACCTTGCGCGCGAAGGCCGCGAGCTCGTCGACCGGGCGCGAGAGCTGCGCCGACAACGCCATGCCGAGGGCGACGGCGACCCCGAGGCCGAGGAGGCCGAGGAGAGCGGCCGCGAGCTGGAAGGTCGCGATGGTACGGTCGATCTCGTCGGTCGCCACGACCCCGACGATCGTCGCGCGCGAGGGGGAACCGGTCTCGATCGGGATGCGGCGGGCCAGGATGGAGCGCGGCGTCGAGGACGCATGGGCGACGAGCGCGGCCCGCGCCGGCGGCATCGTCGCCGCGACCACGCTTCCCGCGCGATCGAGCAGAACGAGGTCGACGCCTCCCGCGCTCTTCAGCGCCATCAAGGCCCTTTCGTCGAGCCGCACGCCGCCGCGAAGGCGCGCCACCTCGCGATTCTCGTAAAGAATCGGCGCCTCCTCCGTGAGCGCGACGGCGGCGGGGGGCGGCACCGCGTCGTCCGCGGTGTCGTGGAAGCTTCGCCCGGTCGAGTCCGCCACCTCCAGGAAGTCGAGGCTCAAGAGAACGCAGCGTTCGCCCAGAAAACTCCCGAGTTCGGAGGCGCCCAGCCCGTGCACGAGGACGATGCGGCGGAGCGTCGGGTCACGGCTCAGGATCTCGAGCTTCTCGGCGGTTCTCTCCTGGTCTTGCGCGAGTCGAATCGACAGCCCCGCGAGCGACGCCCCGAGCCTCCCGGCGGCCTGCTCGCGCACGAGAGATCCGACGCGCTGCGAGAGAAGCGCGATGGCGACGGCGAGCGGCACCACGGCGACGAGCGCCGATCCGGCGATCCAGCGCGCGCGAAGCGATCTCAAGGGGCCCGGCTCGGAGGATCGCACGCGAGCAGCGCCGCGATCGAATCGGGCCCCAAGGCGAGGAGATAGCGCCGGAGGCCGGGCCACGCGAGCAATGCGCCGCGTTCCAAGAGAGGGATCCCCCCTCCGACTCGGTCGAGGATGTAGCGGGAGGGCTCGCCGGTTCGGAAGAGCGCCGCGTCGACGTCGCCGCGCTCCAGCGCGATCTCCTCGTCGGTGGCTTCCTCGAAGATTCGGATCGCGAGCGTGTCGGGCCAGGGGCGATCGACGACCACCGAGCTGTCGCGCACGAGGCGCCACGAGCGCTCGCCGGCGACCTCCTCGCGATAGAGGCCCGAGGGCGATGGGGGAACGAGCCGCGTGCGATCGCACGGCATGGCGGCCTTCATTCTGCCCGGCGCGGGGAAGCCGATTCGAAGGAGAGGGAGCGGAAGCACGAGCGGCGCATCGATCGCGACGCGGAGACGATCGAGCTTCTTCACGGAGCGGAGGGAGCCGGAGGTGACGATCGCCACGACCAGCGCGCTGTCGACCACGCGGGTGACCTCACCTTCCGCGATTCGCTTGCCGCGCTCCTCGAAGCGGAGTCGGGCTCCCTCCTCGGGAGCGCCCGAATCGGGGGCGGCGAGATAGACGTGCGTTTCGCGGACCCAGAGAACCCGCGCCTCATGGCGGGACGCCGCCCGCGCGCGAGAGGCGCCCGAGAGGATCATGCCGACGACGCAGGCGAGAAGGAGGACGCCCCATCCGGTTCGGCTCGTGTCGATCACGCCACAATCCTCTAAGGGTCTACGGCTCCACCGATTCGCCCGTGCAGGGAGGGTCTACCTCCGAGCCCCCCGTGTCAAGGTTGACACAGTTCGGGAGCTGCCCGTCTCGGCAAATAAAGTTAAGTGGTTGAATTTAAATAAGATGGCTCCACGGCACGCCCCTTGATCTACCCGGTCCGCAGGCAGCCCGCGAACCGCGCGGGCCGCCACGCTCCGAGGGCCGGCGGCCTCGAGCGCGATCGACGACGCCGGATTGGGAGAACCACCATGAAGTCCATCGACTGGAGGAATCACACGCTTCTGGCCGCCTCGCTCGCGATCGTCCTGATGGCGGTCGGGTGCGGCCGGGAGGAGACGAACGCGAGCGCCGGCGCGACCTCGGGGGCGTCGAAGGGGGTCACTCGAGTGGCCGCGAGCCAGACGGGCGGCCCGCGGGAGGAGGCGGTCGGAGGGATCGCGCTCACCTCGGCGACTCCCGAGGCGCCGGCGGCGGAAGCGGGATCGGGCGAGGGCGAGAGCACGGAGTCCCCGACGTACGAGGGAAGCGCGGCGTCCCAGGCCGCCTCCGAGCCGCCCGACGTGGTGGCGTCGATCGCCGATTCGGTCGCCGTCCCCGGCGCCGTCGTGACCGTGGTCGCCACGGGCTCGCCGGATGTCGTGTCGATGACGCTCGCCGACGGCATCGGCAAGACGAAAGCGCTCGCCTACGATTCGAGCGCGGGCGTCTGGACGACCACCTACCGGGTGCCGCTCAGGGCCTCGTCCGAGCGGGTCGGTTTCTCGATCACCGCGAGGAACGCGCACCAGCAATGGCGCCGAGTCTGGCTCTTCCCGGCTGCGCGGCCGGCGGAGGTGGCGAGCACGCCCGATTCGGCCGAGTGACGGCTCCGCCGTCGCCCCCGGTCGAGACGACAAGAGCGCCCCGCGGGCGGACGCCCGCGGGGCGCCCCCGTTGGGGACTATCCACGAGGGGGCTTTGTGCCCACACTGACATACTACGAGGGGCCACCTTGCCGTACGCCGCCCATGGTCGAAAATGGTAGCGACGGGGCACTCCGGCGTGGCGCCGTAGGTTCCCGACTCGAAAGGGGTTACGCCATCATGTCCGACTCGCTCAGCAAAGAGGCCCTCGACTATCACCGGGGCGGACGGCCCGGGAAGATCGAGGTCGTCTCGACGAAGCCTTGTGCCACGCAGAAGGACCTCTCGCTCGCCTACACGCCAGGGGTCGCGGTTCCCTGCCTCGCGATCGAGAAGAATCCGGAGCTGGCCTACGAATACACCGCGAAGGGAAATCTGGTCGCCGTGATCTCGAACGGCACCGCCGTTCTGGGACTCGGCAACATCGGCCCGCTCGCCGGCAAGCCGGTCATGGAAGGAAAGGGCGTCCTCTTCAAACGATTCGCCGACGTCGACGTCTTCGACATCGAGCTCGATTCGAAGGACCCCGACGAGATCGTCAACGTCTGCCGGACCCTGGAGCCGACGTTCGGCGGCATCAATCTCGAGGACATCAAGGCCCCCGAGTGCTTCTACATCGAGGAGAAGCTCCAGTCGCTCGTCTCGATCCCCGTCTTCCACGACGACCAGCACGGCACCGCCATCATCACGAGCGCGGCGCTTCTGAACGCGATCGAGATCACGGGCCGGAAGATCGGCGACATCCGCATGGTCATCGTCGGCGCCGGCGCCTCGGGTATCGCGTCGGCCCGGCTCTTCACGCGCCTCGGCGTTCGGCGCGAGCAGATCGTGATGTGCGACCGGAAGGGCGTGATCTACAAGGGGCGCGCCGAGGACATGAACCCCTACAAGGCCGAGTTCGCCTCCGACACGAAGGCGAGGACGCTGGCCGACGCCCTGCGCGGCGCCGACGTCCTGCTCGGGCTCTCGAGCGCGGGCCTCGTCACGCAGGAGATGGTCCGCTCGATGGCCGACCGGCCGATCCTCTTCGCCTGCGCGAACCCCGATCCGGAAATCAGCTATCCCGACGCGAAGGCCGCGCGGCCCGACGTCCTCATGGCGACGGGGCGCTCCGACTATCCGAACCAGGTGAACAACGTCCTCGGCTTCCCGTTCCTCTTCCGCGGCGCGCTCGACGTTCGCGCGACGAGGTTCAACGACGAGATGAAGCTCGCCGCCGTCCGCGCGCTGGCGGGCCTGGCGAAGGAAGACGTCCCCGACGCGGTGGCGAGGGCCTACGGCGTGGAGACCCTCCACTTCGGCCCCGACTACCTGATCCCGAAGCCGTTCGACCCGCGCGTCCTCCTCTGGGTCGCCCCGGCCGTGGCGAAGGCCGCCATGGAGACGGGCGTCGCGCGACTGAAGCTCGACCTCGACGAATACCGCGAGCGCCTCGAAGCGCGGCTCGGCAAGTCGCGCGAGATCGCGCGAGCCGTGATCCATCGCGCCGTCCGCGATCCGCGCCGCATCGTCTTCCCGGAGGGGCTCCACCCGCGGATCCTCCGCGTGGCGGCGCACCTCGTCGAGGAAGGGATCGCGCGTCCGGTGCTCCTCGGCAAGACCGAGGAGATCCAGCACGCCGCGAAGCAGATGGACATCTCCCTCGAGGGCATCGAAGTGATCCATCCCCGCCAGCATCCGAAGCGGGAGGCCTACGCCGAGGAGCTCTACCGGATCCGCCAGCGGAAGGGACTCCGCCGGAAGGACGCCGATCTGCTCATCCGCGATCCGAACTACTTCGGCACCATGATGGTCCATCTCGGCGACGCCGACGGGCTGGTCTCGGGCGTGAGCCAGCATTACCCCGAGACGATCCGCCCCGCGCTCCAGATCATCGGGCTTCGCCCGGGCATCACGCGCGTCTGCGGCGTCTACTGCATCATCGTGAAGGGGAAGTGCTACTTCTTCGCCGACACGACCGTGAACATCCAGCCGAACGCCGAGGAGCTCGCCGAGATCGCCATTCTCGCCGCGGGCGTCGCGCGCGAATTCGGATTCGAGCCCCGCGTCGCCATGCTCTCCTTCTCGAGCTTCGGCTCGGTGAAGCATCCCCTGGCCGACATCATTCGCGACGCCGTGGCCATCGTCTCGAAGCGGGCTCCGGATCTGAAGATCGACGGGGAGATGCAGCTCGAGCCGGCCGTCGATCCCGAGACGGCGCGCGAGCAGTTCCCCTTCAGCCGCATCCAGGGCGACGCGAACGTCCTGATCTTCCCCAACCTGCATTCGGGCAATCTCGCCTACAAGCTGATGCAGCGGCTCGGCGGAGCCGAGACCATCGGTCCGATCCTGACCGGCCTCGCGAAGCCGGTCCACATCCTGTCTCTCACGTCGGACGACAACGAGATCATTCACATCGCGTCGATCGCGGTCGTGGAGGCGCAGCAGCGGGACGCCGGCGCGGCGCCCGCCCCGAAGCCGCGCAAGATGGTCGAGGAGCTGGTCTGAGATGGACGTCGGCATCCTGAAGGAGACGTACGCGGGAGAGACCCGCGTCGCCCTCACGCCCTTCGCGGCGGGGGATCTGGTGAGACAGGGCAACCGCGTCGTGATCCAGTCCGACGCGGGCGCCGGGTCGGGCTTCGGCGACCAGGCGTATCTCGAGGCCGGCGCCACCGTCGTCTATTCGGCGGAGGAGGTGATCGGCCGGTCGCGGCTCGTCCTCAAGGTCATCCCCCCCTCGTGGGAGGAGTGCCGGAAGCTGGACGAGGGGCAGATCCTCTTTTCGTTCCTGCAGCTATCGAACGCGCCGAAGGGACTCGTGGCGCTTCTCCTCGAACGGCGGATCACCGCCATCGGGTTCGAGGCGATCGAGGAGTCCCGCGGCAAGCGTCCGGTGCTGACCGCCATGAGCGAGATCGCGGGGAAGCTCGTCCTCCCCATCGCGGCGCATTATCTCCAATCCCGCCAGGGCGGTCGCGGCATCCTGCTCGACGGAATTCCGGGCGTTCCTCCGGGGACCGTGGTGGTGCTGGGAGCGGGGATCGTGGGGGCGACGGCGGCGCGGCGCGCGGCGGCCATCGGGGCGCAGGTGATCGTGCTCGACAAGAACGTCGATCGGCTCCGCGCCCTCGGCGACCAGGCGGGGAGCTCCATCGTCACCGCTCTCGCGACGCCCCACAACCTGGGGCGCTTCGTGCCGATCGCGGACGTTCTGATCGGGGCGGTCTTCATCGACCTGGAGGCGACGCCGCACCTGCTCGACGAAACGCTCGTGCGCACGATGAGGCCGCGCTCGGTGTTCATCGACGTGTCGATCGACCAGGGAGGCTGCTCCACGACGTCGCGACCGACCACGGTCATCGAGCCGACCTACATCAAGGAAGGGATCACGCACTTCTGCGTCCCCAACATACCCGCGCTGGTGCCGCGGACGGCCACCGTGTCCCTCTCGAACATCCTGGTGCCGTACCTGGGCGAATTGACACGGCTGGGCCCCGAGGCGATCCTCCGCTCGAACCCGGCGCTCGCGCGCGGGGTCTACACCCACGCCGGGTTCTGTCTCAAGAAGAAGATGGCCACGGCGCTCGGAGTTCCGTTCCGGGGCGTCGAGAGCGATTGGAACTACGATGTCGCCCGATGACGCGGCCGTCGCCGCTTCGGCGATCGTGAACCGCCCACCCGCGCCGGCGGCCTTCCACGAAAAGCTGGTCACGGCGGAGGTCGCGCTCCGGACCGTCTCCTCCGGCGACACGGTCTACGTCCACCCGGGCTGCGCGGCGCCGCTCCGACTTCTCGACGCGCTCGTGGCGCGCCATGAGGAGCTGGAGAACGTCCGAATCGTCCATCTCATGTCGCTCGGCCGGGCCGACTACGTCGGGCCCGGGATGGAGAAGCATTTCCGGCACACGGCGCTCTTCATCGGGAAGAACGTGCGCGACGCCGTGAACGAGGGGCGCGCGGACTACGTGCCGGTCTTCCTCTCGGAGATTCCGCGCCTCTTCACGAGCCGGGCCATCCCGATCGACGTGGCGCTCATCCAGGTCTCGCCTCCCGACGAGCACGGCTTCTGCAGCTTCGGCGTCGGCGTGGAATGCACGAAGGCCGCGGCCTCCGTCGCGAACGTCGTGATCGCGCAGGTGAATCCGAACATGCCGCGCGTCCTCGGGGACAGCTTCATCCACGTCCGAAACGTCACCTATTTCGTGGAGGCCGACGAACCGCTCATGGAGCTCCCGCGTGTCCGGATGTCGGAGGCGTTCGGGGAGATCGGGCGGCACGTGGCGGGGCTCGTGGAAGACGGGGCGACCCTCCAGCTCGGCATCGGGGGCATCCCGGACGCGGTGCTGTACCACCTCAGAGATCGCAAGCACCTCGGAGTCCACACCGAGATGTTCTCGGACGGCATGGTGGAATTGGTGGAGGCGGGCATCGTGACGAGCGAGCGGAAGACGCTCCATCCCGGAAAGATCGTCGCCTCGTTCGTCCTGGGCTCGAAGAAGCTCTTCGATTTCATCCACAACAATCCGATCGTGGAGTTCCATCCGAGCGATTACGTGAACGATCCGTTCATCATCGCCCAGAACGACAAGATGGTCGCGGTCAACTCGGCGATCCAGGTCGATCTCACCGGCCAAGTCTCCTCGGACTCGATCGGCGACTCGGTCTATTCCGGGTTCGGCGGGCAGGTCGACTTCGTCCGAGGGGCGTCCCGCTCTCGGGGAGGGAAAGCGGTCATCGCCCTCCCCTCGACGGCCAAATCGGGGGAGATCTCGAGGATCGTTCCGTACCTCGACGAGGGGGCGGGGGTCGTGACCTCTCGCGGCGACGTTCACTTCGTGGCCACCGAGTTCGGCGTGGCCGACCTGCACGGACGGTCGCTGCGGGAGCGGGCCAGGGCGCTCATCGGCATTTCGCACCCCGCGTTCCGCGAGGAGCTGGAAGCGGGCGCGCGGAAGCGCAAACTTCTCTAGGGCGGCGCGCCGCGGCGCCGCATCCGGGCGGGAGATCGTTGAGCGTCGGCCGACACGCATCGTTCCGTCTCCGGTGTCTCGCGCTCGTCGCCGCGATCGCCGCCTCCCAGGCGTCTCCGGCGGCCCCGGCGCACGCCGCCGCCGCCGACTCGCTCGCGATCTACGGAACGTGGCGATGGGTGGAAACGAAAGACCCGCTTCCCGGAGAGAGCCCGAATCCCGCGCGCCACGGCCGGGACCGCATCCTCACCCTCCGCGCGGACCACTCCTACGAACTCGTCGAGCAGGACACCCTTCACGAATACCTCCTCTGCGCGGGGACCTTTCTCATCCGCGCGGGCGGCTCGCCGCAGCCCGGCGTTCGGCTGCCGGGAGGGCCGGCGCTTCGGCTCTCGTTCGTCTCCTGGTGGAAGTGGCACGAACGCGTGCAGACGGTTCGCTTTTCCGGGCACGACTCGATGGTCGCGGCGGGCTTTCCGGTGGCCAACGCTCCGAGGCACTCGTTCGTGCGGGACGACGGGGCCGTCGTGCGGAAGCGGACGCGCGTCTCGATCGCGAGGGGCGGCCCACGGCCGGGTGGGCGCGAATCGGCCCAAGCCGTGGCCCCGACGGAGGGGGAGTTCGTCTATTACGACGAGGCGCCCGTTCCGGTCACGAGAACCGGGCCGGTCTACCCCGAGGCGGCGCGGAACGCGGGCCGCGAAGGGACGGTGCTGCTCCACGTCCTGGTCGGAGTCGACGGCCGCGTGAAGAACGCGAAGATCGCGCGCGGCGTGACCGGCCTCAACGAGGCGGCCCTGGCCGCCGTGCGTTCCTGGACCTTCAAGCCGGCTCTGAGCGCGCGAAAGCCCGTGGCCGCGTGGGTCGAAGTGCCCATGGAATTCAGGCTCTGATCCGAAAATTGCCGATCCCGTCTCACCCGGGGCTCCGGACCTCTACCGATGGACGCCGGCCGCCTCGCTCCCCGTCCGCTCCACGAATTCCACGTACGATCCCCCGTAGGCGAAGGGGGGGAGCCCGGGCGTCCCGTTCCCGTCGCCCGGCCGGAGCTCCAGCACGCGGTTGCTGAGGCCCCTCAGGAAGGTCCGGTCGTGGCTCACGAAGAGCATCGTCCCCTCGAAGTCCTTCAGCGCCTCCACGAGCATCTCCTTCGTCTCGAGATCGAGATGATTGGTCGGCTCGTCGAGAATCAGGAAGTTCGGCGGGTCGAAGAGCATCTGCGCCAGGACCAACCGTGACTTCTCCCCTCCCGAGAGGACGCGGACCGGCTTCTCGACGTCGGTCCCCGAGAAGTGGAACGCCCCCAGGAGATTCCGGAGCACGCCCTGACCCTCCATGGGGAAGGTGCGCTGCATCTGCTCGAACAGGGTGAGAGCGGGATCGAGCTGCTCCAGCGACTGCTGGGCGAAGTAGCCGACCTTGAGGGCCGCGCCCCGGCGCACCGTTCCGCGGTCCGGATCGAGCACGCCCGCCACCAATTTCAGGAGCGTCGTCTTGCCCGCGCCGTTTCGTCCCATCACGCACCAGCGCTCGGTGCGCCGAATCACGAAGTCGAAGTCGTCGTAGACGACCCTCGTTCCGTAGGCCTTCGACACGCCCGAGAGGGCGACGACGTCGTCGCCGGAGCGGGGAGGCTGGCGGAATTCGAATTCCACGACCTTGCGCCGCACCGGGAGTTCCACGACGTCGAGCTTCTCGAGCTTCTTCACGCGGCTCTGGACCTGGGCCGCCTTGGCCGCGTGGGCGGCGAAGCGCTCGATGAACCGTCGCTCCTTCGCCAGCATCGCCTGCTGGCGGGCGTAGGCGGCCTCGCGGTTGGCCTCGGCGATGGCGCGCTCGCGCACGTAGTAGTCGTAGTTTCCCGTGTAGGCCGTGAACTCGCCGCCGTCGATCTCCACGATGCGGCTCACGATGCGGTTCATGAAGTCCTTGTCGTGGCAGGTCATGAGGACCGCCCCGGGATAGTCGCGGATGAACTCCTCGAGCCAGAGGATCGATTCGATGTCGAGGTGGTTCGTCGGCTCGTCCATGAGGAGCACGTCGGGACGGCCGAGGAGAACGCGCGCCATGCCGACACGCATCTTCCAGCCGCCCGACATGGCCCCGACGTCGCCGTCGATCTGGCGCTCCTCGAAGCCGAGGCCGTGAAGCACCTCGCGGGCGCGCGCCTCGAGGTCGTACCCCCCTCCGTCCTGATAGGCCTCCTGCACCCGTCCGAAGCGGTCGAGGATCCTCTCCATCTCGTCGGCGCGGGAAGGGTCCGCCATGGCCTGTTCGAGGTCCTTCAGCTCGTGGTGGAGATCGCCGAGCCGGCCGCTCCCGGCGATCGCCTCGTCGAGGACCGAACGTCCGGACATGTCGCCGATGTCCTGACGGAAATAGCCGATCGTGGCCCGCTTGGGGATCGAGACTTCCCCCTCGTCGGGGGACTCCTCGCCGACGATCATCCGGAAGATGGTGGTCTTTCCGGCGCCGTTCGGCCCCACGAGGCCGACCTTCTCGCCGGCGTTGAGCTGGAACGACGCCTCCACGAAGAGGACCTGGCGTCCATATTGTTTGCTGACATTGGAGAGCGCGATCATGGGCCGGGGATTATACCATCCGGCCGCGAATTGAATCGACCTTTGGAGTGCGTCCGGGGTATAACTCAAGAGTCGAAGGGGGGCCGGAGGCGAATCCTGTACGGTGTCCATCCCCGAGCGGAGGATTGAATTAGCGGAGTCCAGACCAGCGCCGGGGCCACCTCGTCACGTGTCGTCTTCGCCCCCGGACAACCGGCCGGGTTCGGCGAGGATGTGAAGCGTCGCGTCGCAGACTATTTCGAGTCCCGCAGGCTCTCCCCGAAAGCCAATGCCTCCATGGTGCTGAAGACGGTGATCGTTCTGACCGTCACCTTCGGCGCCTACGCGTTGATCCTCACCAACCGCTTCTCCCCATGGCAGATGCTCGGCCTCGCCGTCGTGATGGGGATCGGGACCGCCGGCGTCGGCTTCGGCGTGGCGCACGACGCTCTCCACGGCGCCTACTCGTCGCGGCCCTGGCTCAACCGGCTCTTCGGATACACGTTCGAGCTCATCGGCGCGAGCGGGACCATGTGGCGCCTCACGCACAACGTCATCCACCACACCTACACGAACGTCCACGGCGTGGACGAGGATCTCGATGTTTCGCCGCTCCTCCGCCTCTCGCCGCAGGCCGAGCGGCTGGGCATCCACCGATTCCAGCATTACTACGCCGGAATCGCGTACAGCCTCACGACCCTCTTCTGGGTCTTCGTGAAGGACTACCAGTATTTCCTGAAGCGCGATCTCGGACCGTTCAAGGAGAAGAAGCACTCCCGCTCCGAGGTCCTCACGCTGATCGGCTCGAAGCTCTTCTACTACGGCTACACGATCGTGATCCCCCTCCTGGTGCTCGACGTGGCCTGGTGGCAGTTCGCGATCGGGTTCGTGGCGATGCACCTGACCGCGGGCTTCATCCTCGGGATCGTCTTCCAACTCGCCCATGTCGTCGAGGACACCGAGCATCCGGTGCCGGCCCCCGGCGGCGCGATCGACACGGCGTGGATGATCCATCAGATGCGGACGACGTCGGACTTCGCCACGTCGAACCGCTGGCTCTCCTGGTACGTGGGGGGTCTCAACTTCCAGGTCGAGCACCATCTCTTCCCCAAGGTCTGCAGCGTCCACTATCCCGCCATCAGCCGCATCGTTCGGCAGACCGCCGCGGACCACGGCGTGCCGCATCATCATCACGAAACGATGCGCGAGGCGATCCGGTCGCATCTGAGAATCCTGAAGGAACTGGGCCGGGCTCCCGCCACCGCCGCCTGATCCTCCGGGCTTGTTGCGGGTCCTCCGGGACTCGCCTACACTGCCCGGACCATGCTGAAGACCTCGCCGTTCCATCCCCGCACGTCGCCGCTCGTTCGCGCGCAGACCTGGCGCCGCTGGGCGGGGTATCAGATGGCGAGCGCGTACGATCCGCATCCCGACCGCGAGTACGCCGCCATCCGGAACGCGGCGGCGCTCATCGACGTCTCCGCCCTCTACAAGTACCGCATCGCCGGCCGCGACGCGATGCGGCTCCTCGACCGCACCATCACGCGCGACATGACGAAGCTGAAGCCGGGGCAGGTCTACTACACCCCCTGGTGCGACGGCGACGGCAAGGTGGTCGACGACGGCACCGTGACGCGGCTCGACGAGACGTCGTACCGCCTGACCAGCGCCGATTCGTCGCTCCGCTGGCTTCACATGAACGCGTCCGGCTTGAGCGCCGGGATCGAGGATCTCTCGGAGCGCGTCGGGGCCCTCTCGCTCCAGGGGCCGCTCTCCCGCGAGATCCTCTCGACGGTGGCGTCGACCGACATGGCGGCGCTCAAGTATTTCCGCTACGTCGAGACGACCGTCGCCGGAATCCCCGTCGGACTCTCCCGGACGGGCTACACGGGCGATCTGGGCTACGAGATCTGGGTGGAGGCCGAACGCGCGGTGGCGCTCTGGGACGCCCTCGCCGCGGCCGGGAAACCCTACGGGCTGACGCCCGCGGGCATCTGGGCGCTCGACATCGCGCGCATCGAGGCCGGTCTCATCATGATGGACGTCGATTATTTCTCGTCGCACCACGCGCTCACCGAGGCTCGCAAGTCGTCGCCCTACGAGATCAATCTCGGTTGGGCGGTCAGCGCGGGGAAGGGACCGTTCAACGGACGGCGCGCCCTCGCGGCCGAGCGGGCTCGCGGCCCCTCCTGGGGATTCGTGGGGCTCGAGATCGAATGGAATTCGTTCGAGCGGCTCTTCGCGAAGCACGGGCTTCCACCGCAGATCTCCAACGTGGCGTGGCGCGCGAGCGCGCCGGTCTACGACGGCGGGCGGCAGGTGGGCTACGCCACCAGCGGATGCTGGTCCCCGCTCCTCAAGAGGTCGCTCGCGCTGGCGCACCTCCGCGCGCCCCACTTCGCGACCGGCACGCGGGTGGAGATGGAGATCACGGTGGAGCATCGCCGGGAGCGAGCGGGCGCCGAGGTGCGGAAGCTCCCCTTCTTCGATCCGGAACGGAAGAAGGCATGAGAGAGCGGTACGACGCGATCGTGATCGGCGGCGGCCACAACGGCCTCGTGGCCGCGGCCTATCTCGCGCGGGGAGGACGGAAGACGCTCGTCCTCGAGCGCCGCCACGTGCTCGGCGGCGCCTCCGTGACCGAGGAGATCTTCCCGGGATTCAAGTTCACGGTCTTCTCCTACGTCGTGAGCCTGTTGCGCCCGGAGATCATCCGCGACCTCGATCTCCCGGCGCATGGGCTCCAGATCCTCCCGCTCGAGAGCACCGTCACGCCGATGGACGACGGCGACTACCTCGCGGGGTGGGCCGATCCCGACGAGACGCGCCGCGAACTCTGCCGCCACTCGCCGCGCGACGCCGACGCGGCGGCGGTCTTCGGGCGTCTCATGCACCACATGGCGATGGCGGTGAAGCCGATCCTCGGCATGATCCCGCCCGATCCGACGTCCCTCTCGCCGGGGGATCTCGCGGGCCTCCTGAAGCTCGGGGGCCACTTCCGCTCGCTCGGCGCGGAGCGCTTCCACGCGCTCCACAAGCTCATGACGATGAGCAGCGCCGACTATCTCGACGAGTGGTTCGAGTTCGGCCCCCTGAAGGCGACCAAGTCGGCCAGCGGGATCATCGGCACCTTCCTCGGCCCGCGTTCGCCGGGCACCGCGTACGTCCTCCTCCATCACTACATGGGAGAGCTGGACGGGGCGTTCCGGGCGTGGGGATTCCAGAAGGGCGGGACGGGCGCCATCAGCGAGGCGATCGCCGGCGCCGCCCGCGCGCAGGGCGTGACCATCCGGACGAACGCGGCGGTGGAGCGCGTCCTCGTGCGAAACGGGCAGGCGACCGGCGTCGTCCTGGAAGGGGGGGAGGAGATCCCCGCCAGGACCGTCGTCTCGGGGCTCGATCCGCGTCTCACGTTCACGCGGCTCGTCGAGCCGAAGGAACTCCCCGGCTCGCTCGTCGACGCGGTCCGGCGATTCAAGTTCCGCGGCTCGTCCGGAAAGGTGAACCTCGCCCTCTCGGGACTGCCGAATTTCACCTGCATCCCCGGCGAAGGGCCGCATCTCCGCGGCGCCATCTCCATCAGTCCAAGCATCGAGTACCTGGAGCGCGCGTACGACGACGCCAAGTACGGGGAATTCTCGCGGCATCCCTACATGGACATCGTCATCCCGTCGATGATCGATCCGAACATGGCGCCGCCGGGGAAGCACGTGATGAGCATTTTCGTCCAGTACGCGCCCCACAACCTGAACGGGGGCTGGACCGACGCGAAGCGCGAGGCCTTCGGCGACGCCGTGGTCGACACGCTCTCCCGCTACGCGCCGAACATCAAGTCGCTGATTCTCCATCGCCAGGTGCTGACCCCCGACGACATCGAGCGGATCACCGGGCTCACCGAGGGGAACATCTTCCAGGGGGAACTGGCCCTCCAGCAGCTCTTCTTTCTTCGGCCGGTGCCGCAGTGGGCTAAGTATCGGACGCCGATCCGCGGCTACTGGCAGTGCGGCGCGGGGACCCATCCGGGAGGCGGAATCATGGGCGCCTCGGGGCGGCTCGCGGCGAACGAGATCCTGAGAGCGGCCCCATGAGCGCATCTCCCAACGCAGGCGGCCGCGGCGGAGCGGGCGCCCCCTTCGACGTCGTCGTCGTCGGGGCGGGCGCGAACGGCCTCGTCGCCGCGGCGCGCCTCGCCAAATCGGGGCTCCGCGTCCTTCTCCTCGAACGGGCCGATTCGCTCGGCGGCCAGGGCGCGGTCGTGGAGTTCGCGCCGGGATTCCGCGCCGCCCCGCTCGGAATCGATCCGGGCTGGCTTCCGCCCTCCGTGGCGAGCGGCCTCGGCCTTTCGTCGCTCGCCGCGGAGAGCGCGGACGCGCCGCTCAGCGTGGCGATCGGCCGCGGCTCCTTCCTCACCCTCTCGCGCGACGCGTCGCGCGCGGCGGAGGCGATCCGCGCCCACTCGGCGTCCGACGCGGCGAAATGGCCGGCGTTCGTCGCGCGGCTCCATCGCCTCGCGGGATTCCTGGGCGAGCTCTACCAAACGCCCGCGCCCGACGTCGGCGTCACGTCGCTCGGCGACGTTCCGGCTCTGCTCGCGCTCGCACTCAAGTACCGCGCGCTCGGCCGCGAGGAAATGATCGAGTTCCTCCGCGCGCTCCCGATCTCCGTCGGGGAGCTGCTCGACGACTCGTTCGAGTGCGCCCCGCTCAAGGCGGCGGTGGCGGCCGGGGGGATTCAGGACCACCGCCAGGGACCGCGATCGGGCGGGACGGGCTTCGTCCTTCTCCATCATCTGGTCGGCGCTCCCTCGGGTTCGGTTCGCGGACGCCTCGCCTGGAAGGGCGGGCCGGGCGCTTTCACGCAGGCCGTGGAGGAATCGGCGCGGCGGGCGGGCGTCTCGATCCGCACCGGCGCGGCGGTCGCGCGGATCTCGGTGCGCGACGACGCCGCGACCGGCGTCGTGCTCGCGAACGGCGAGGAGATCGCGGCGCGCACCGTTCTTTCCACCGCGGATCCGAGCCGCACGCTTCTCGAATGGGTTGATCCCGTCTGGCTCGATCCCGAATTCATGCACGCGGTGGGGAACATCCGCCACCGCGGCTGCACCGCCGTGGTCCTCTACGGGCTGGAGGCGCCGATCGAGGTTCCGGGCCTTGCGTCGCCCGACGCGCTGGCCGGGCTCGTCTCCCTCACGCCGAGCGTGGTCGCGCTCGAGAGGGCGGCGGACGCGGCGAAGTACGGCGAGGTTTCCGAGGCGCCCCACGTCGAGATCACCGTTCCGACGCTCCGCGCCCCTGGGCTCGCGGACGCCGGCAAGCAGGTCCTCGTGGCCCGTGCGCAGTACGCGCCGTACCGTCTCCGCGACGGCGCCGCGTGGGATCCGGCGCGCCGCGGTGCGCTGGCCGACCGGGTGACCGCGGCCATCGAGGCGATCGCTCCCGGCTTCTCGGGGCGCGTCCGGCACCGCGTCGCCCTGTCGCCCGTCGATCTGGAGGAGCGGTTCGCGCTGCGGGAGGGCTCCCCCTCGCAGGGGGAACTCGGCCTCGACCAGATTCTCTTCATGCGGCCCGTGGCGGGGTGGGGCCGCCATGCGACGCCGATCGCGGGGCTCTATCTCGGCGGCGCGGGGACGCATCCCGGCCCCGGCATCCTGGGCGGCGCGGGCTGGCTGGCCGCGAAGCGACTCCTCGACGACCGGCGGAACGGAAAGGGGAGGGGATGAGCGGGAACGAATTTCGCGCGACCACGGCCACGTACCATCGCGGCGCCCGCACGCTCCCGCGCGAGTACTACACGTCCGAGGCGATCCTGGCCGAGGAGCGCGAGACGATCTTCGCGGCGGGCTGGAATTGCGCCGGCCGCGCGTCGCGGCTTCGGGAGCCGGGCGACTACTTCGTCCGGGAGATCGCGGGCGAGTCGATCCTCGTGGTGCGCGACAAGAGCGGCCGCGCGCGGGCCTTCTTCAACGTCTGCCGTCATCGCGGCACCCGCATCTGCCGCGAAACGTCGGGGCGCTTCAAGGAGTCGATCCAGTGCGCCTATCACGCCTGGACGTACGCCCTCGACGGAAGGCTCGTCGGCGCGCCGCACATGCAGGAGGCCGCCGACTTCGACAAGTCGGACTACCCCCTGCACGAGGCGGCGCTCGCGGAGTGGGAAGGATTCCTCTTCGTGAGCGTGGCCGAGCGGCCGGCGCCGTTCGACGTCGCCTGGGCCCCCATGAAAGGACGCCTCGCGCGATTCGGACTCACGGGCCTCGCGGCGGGGCACCACGTGGTCTACGAGGTGAACGCGAACTGGAAGCTCGTCTTCCAGAACTACTCCGAGTGCCTTCACTGCCCGACGATCCATCCCAAGCTGGCGACGGTCCTGCCGTACCAGAGCGGCGCCAACGATCTGACCGAAGGGCCCTTCCTCGGCGGCTACATGGAGATCAAGGCGCCGAACGAGAGCGCCACGATGAGCGGCCGCGCCTGCGGGCGCCTCGTGAGCGAAGAGATCCCGGAGGGGGACCGGAAGCGCGCCTACTACTACTCAATCATGCCGAACATGCTCCTGAGCGTTCACCCCGACTACGTGAACTACTACATCCTCCGGCCCCTGACCGTCGACCGCACGCAGGTCGAGTCGGAATGGCTCTTCCACCCCGCCACGCTCGCCGACCCCGCGGGGAACATCCGGGACGCGGTCGAGTTCTGGGACCTCACGAATCGTCAGGACTGGGAGATCGTGGCGCAGAGCCAGCTCGGCATCGCCTCCCGCCGCTACGCGCCCGGGCCCTACTCCCCGCGGGAGAGCATTCCCGCCGCGTGGGACCGGGAGTATCTCGCCCGGATGGGTCGCGGCTAGCTCGCCGGCCCCGATTCGCCGCCGTGGTAAGGCTCTAATTCGAAGGACATTAGACCGTATTCTTGATCCTCATTCGACCCCGGCGCCCCGACGCCCCCAGAGCCGGTCCGTTCGGAACGATCCCCTCGGACGTATCAAGGACCAGAGGGGATCGAGGGGAGAGGTCCAACCCATGCGTCGCGAACCGCAAAGTTAGCCACGGCCCCGGAATTCCCTGCGCCCCAGGCGGCCTCGGCCGTCCGGGGCGTTTCGTCGTTGTCGGCGGCCCGCCCGCTCCCTACGATCGTGGGGCTCTACTCCCGACACGCTCCCCACTGGAGAATCCTATGAACGCGCCGAACGCGCTGGGCGCTTTGAAGGCACGCCTCCTCGAGATCAACGACCTTCAGAGCGCCGCGAGCCTGCTTCGCTGGGATCAGACGACCTACATGCCCCCGGGCGGCGCCCCGGCGCGGGGACGGCAGCTCGCGACCCTCTCGCGCCTGGCGCACGAGCGGTTCGTCGACGCCGAGACGGGCCGTCGGCTCGACGCCGCCGCCAGGGAGACCGCTTCGCTCCCGTTCGACTCCGACGAGGCGTCGCTCGTGCGGGTGGCGCGCCGCCGCTGGGATCAGTCGGTGAAGGTGCCGACGAGCCTCGTCGCCGAGATGGAAGAGCACACGGCGATCAGCTATCAGGCCTGGACGGTCGCGCGGCCGGCGAACGACTTCGCGGCCGTGAAGCCGCACCTCGAGAAGACGCTCGATCTGTCGCGCCGCATGGCCGACTGCTTCCCCGGGTACGATCACATCGCCGATCCTCTCATCGACCTCGCGGACTACGGGATGAAGGCCGCGTCCGTCCGCACGCTCTTCGCGGCGCTCCGGGCCCGCCTCACGCCGCTCGTCCAGGCGATCACGTCGCGTCCGCCGGCCGACGCCTCCTGCCTGCATCAGTCCGCGCCCGAGGCGGCCCAGATCGCGTTCGGGCTCGAGGTCATCCGCCGCTTCGGATACGACTTCGAGCGCGGGCGGCAGGACAAGACCCATCATCCCTTCATGACCAAGTTCTCGCTCGGCGACGTGCGGATCACCACCCGCTTTCGCGACGACGACATCACCGACGGGCTCTTCTCCACGCTCCACGAGTGCGGCCACGCCCTCTACGAGCAGGGAATCGACCCAGCCTACGAAGGGACGCCGCTCGCGCGCGGAACCTCGGCGGGCGTGCACGAAAGCCAGTCGCGTCTCTGGGAGAATCTCGTCGGGAGGAGCCGGGGCTTCTGGGAGCACTTCTATCCGCGCCTGCAGGCCGCGTTCCCGACCCAGCTGGGGGCCGTCTCGCTCGACACGTTCCACCGCGCGGTGAATCGCGTGGAACGATCGCTCATCCGGGTCGACGCGGACGAGGTGACCTACAACCTCCACGTCATGCTTCGCTTCGAGCTCGAGGTGCGGATGTTGGAGGGAACCCTCGCCGTGAAGGATCTCCCTCGCGCCTGGCGGGAGCGGATCGAGGCCGATCTCGGCCTGCCGGTCCCCGACGACCGGGACGGCGTGCTGCAGGACGTTCACTGGTTCGGCGGACAGATCGGCGGCGAATTCCAGGGGTACACGCTCGGAAACATTCTCTCGGCCCAATTCTTCGCCGAGGCGGTGAAAGCCCATCCGGGAATTCCCGGCGAGATCCGGAAGGGCGAGTTCGCCACGCTTCGCCGCTGGCTGACCGAGGCCATCTACAAGCACGGATCGAAGTACACGGCCCCCGAACTCGTGACGCGCGTCACGGGGGGCGATCTCACCATCGAGCCCTATCTCGACTATCTCTGGGGGAAATTCCAGCCGCTCTACGGCCTACGCGAGGAGGAGCGCCTGGGGGCGGGGGTCGGCCGGTGATCCGCCGGCTGTCGGTTTCCCTGCTCGGTTTCCTCTTCCTCTCCCTCGCCGACGCGCCGGTCGGACGGACGGCTCCGCTTCCCCCGTGGCACGGCTGGGAGCGCGTGATCGGCGACTGGGTGGGCGGGAACAGCCGCGGCGTGCCCGGCTCGGCGTCCTCGAGCGGGTTCAGCTTCCGCTACGATCTCGAGAATCGCGTCATCGTTCGCAGGGAGTGGGCCGACTATCCGGCCAGACAGGGGCGGCCCGCGTTTCACCACGAGGGACTGATGATCGTGAGCCCCGGCGAGGCGGGGACCCCGGCGCGGGCCACGGCGTACGACAACGAAGGGCACGTCATCGAATACGACTACGCCGTCAGCGATTCGCAGATCGTGTTCGTCTCGCTTCGGAAGGAAGGGCTTCCTCGCTTCCGGCTCACGTATCGCTTCGAGCCGGATCGGCTCGCCGTCCGCTTCGACATCGCGCAGCCGGGCGCGGGGGACGACTTCCAGCCCTACGTCGAGGGAACGGCGACGCGAGCGGAGCCCGCGAAGTAGGAGCCGCCCGCGCGCGGAACGAGCCGTCGTCTCCGTCACACGGCGTCGAGGCCGATTCTCCGGAGCAGGGTCATGTAGCGGGGATCCGACCGGATCCTGTCGAGACGGGGATGGACGCGGAGGAAGACGAGACCCGTGGCCCCATCCTCGACGGCGATATCGAGCCAGCGGAAGGCCTCGTCCACATCGCCGAGGGAAGCATGAAGCGCGGCGATTCCCCACGCCGACACGACCCGCCGCGAACGGGCCTCGACGAGTTCCGAGAGGATCCGTCGCGCTTCGGCTTCGTTCCCGCGGCTCGCCTCGAGATGGCCCAGGCCGAACGACGGGCCGGCCACGCCGCCGCTCATGCGGCGGCCTTCCTCGTACTCGGCCCGCGCCTCGTCGAAGCGTCCGAGCGCCTCGAGCGAGCGGGCGAGGTCGGTGTGCGCGCCGTCGAAGCGGGGATCTAGCTCGACGGCCTTCCGGTAATAGACGATGGAGCGCTCGTACTGGCGGGCGTAGTAGTAGGCGTCTCCCACCGATGTGTGGATGATCATCGACATCGGATCGAGCTTCAGCGCCTGGAGCATCGCCGCCTGCGCCTGCTCGTGCCTCTCGCAGCAGTAGTGCACCCGCCCGAGCACCTGGTACGCGTCGGCCAGCCCCGGATTCAGCTCGATCGCTCGGTTGAGCGCTCGAAGGCTTCCCCCCATGTCGCGGTGCTGCATCCGGATCGAGCCGAGGACGGCGTAGGCTTCGGCGAGCGAGTCGTCCAATTCGAGAGCCCGGAGGGCCGCCGCTTCCGCCTCTCGAACCGCTTCGGCCGCGGGCGCCATGCCGCGCTGGGCGCGAATCGTGTGGCAGTCGGCGAGGCCGGCCCAGGCGGGCGCGTAGAGCGGATCGATCTCGAGGGCGCGGCGGAAGTACCGAAGGCTCAGTTCGACCGCCTGCGGCGAGTTGCCGGTGACCGTGTGCTGGCCACGGAGATACTCGAGGTGCGCCTCCGGATTCACCGCCTTCCGCCTCGCGAGCCGCGTCGCCTCCCTCGGCGTCACGTGGACCGCGATCTCCTTCGCGACCGTTTCCGCCACGCGGCTCTGCAGATCGAGGACGTCCTCCAGATCGCCGTCGTACCGGTCGGTCCAGAGCGTCTCGTCCGTGCGCGCGGAGACGAGGCGCACCGTGACCCGCACGCGCTTCCCGACCAGGAGCGCGGAGCCCTCGAGGATCGCGTCGACGTTCAGCTCGCGCGCGATCTCTGGGAGCGCCCTCTGGACGCCCTTGTACTTCATGGCGGACGTGCGCGAGATGACCCGGAGGGCCTTCAAGCGCGCCAGATCGGCGATGAGCGCATCGGTCATGCCGTCGGCGAAATACTCCTGCGCGGGGTCGCGCGACACGTTGTCGAGCGGAAGGACCGCGAGCGATCGAATGACGTCGCGCTCCGGCTCGGCGTCTCCGTCGCGGCGCTCCGGCTCCCGAACGCGGCGGAGGGCCTCGACCACCTCCCGCGCCGTGGCGGGGCGGTGCGCAGCTTCCTTGCTGAGGCACGACGCGATCACGCGCTCGAGCTGAAGTGGGGCGTCGGGGCGGAGAGACCTCACGGGTTTCGGCGCTCCGTGCATGATCTCGAACATCAGCGCTTCCGGGCGCTCCTGCTCGAAGGGACGGCGTCCGGTCGCCATCTCGTAGAGGACCGCGCCGAACGCGTAGACGTCGGTGCGGGAGTCGTCCGCTTCGCCGCGGAGCTGCTCCGGCGCCATGTAGGGGAGCGAGCCGACGATCGTGCCCGCCTGGGTCAGGGCCGTCGCGCCGTGGGTGGCGTTCAGGAGGCCCGCGAGACCGAAGTCGAGGAGTTTCGGCGAGCCGGCCTTCGTGAGGACGATGTTCCCCGGCTTGAGGTCGCGGTGGACGAAGCCGCGGCGGTGGGCGTCCTCGAGCGCTTCGCCGATCTCGGCCCCGATGCGGGTCAGCTGCTCGAGATCGATCGGCCCCTCGAGCAGGCGAGACTGGAGCGTGCCGCCCGGGACGTACTCCATGACGAGGAAGTCGACGCCGTCCTGCGTGTCAAAGTCGAAGATCGTGGCGACGTTGGGGTGCGACAGCCGGGAGAGAACGTGCGCCTCGCGCCGGAACCGCTCCCGGGCGCTCGGATCGGCGAGCGAGCCTCGGAGGAGCACCTTCACCGCGACGTCGCGATCGAGATGGAGATCGTGGGCGCGATAGACCTCTCCCATGCCGCCCGCGCCGAGCGGTTCCAGGATGCGATAGTGCGAGAGGGTCGTTCCGATCATGGCGAAGTCCTTCGAGACTACCATAGGGGCGGCGGCCCGGCGACGGGGCCCGCGTCCCGTCGCGTCGGTTGAATGTCGGCCGGGGGGCTGCTACGCTGCGGGTCGCCTCGCACATCGCCCATCGTGAGGGCCCCATGTTCCTGCTGAGCGCTTCCGAGAGACTTCTGGTCGTCCTCTTCCTCTGGTGCTCGGTCATGGGCGTCGGGATGCAATCGAGCATGGCCGAGATGCGCTCGCTCCTCGCGTCGCGCGGATATCTGTTTCGCGCCCTCCTGGCCAACTTCGTCCTGGTGCCGCTCGTGGGAATCGCCCTCGTGCGGATCATTCCATTCTCTCCGGCCGGGTCGGGCGCGCTCCTCCTCCTCGCGTGCGTGCCGGGCGGCTTGAGCATGGTCAAGTACACGAGCAAGGTGAAAGGGGAATCGTCCCAGGCGGGGGCGACCCTCGCTCTCCTGTCCCTTCTTGCCGTTTTCGTTTCGCCCTTCCTCCTCGGATTGGCCCTGCCGGCGAACGTGGAGTTCGCGGTCCCGTACGACCGGATCCTCGCGTTCATCGCGGTGCTGGTCCTGCTTCCTCTCGGACTCGGGCTCCTCGTCCGCCGCAAGTCGCCCGACCTGGCGGAAAGGCTCGCCAAGATCTTGGGTCTCGTCGGAACGGTCGCGTTCGTGATCTTCATGTCGGTGACCAAGGTCTTCCGGAAGGAGGCGCTCCAGAGCGTCAGCATCCCGGCCGTCGTCGGCATGATCGTGCTCCTCGTCGCGGCGATGGCGATCGGCTGGTTCCTCGGCGGGCCGGCACGCAAGTCCCGCCAGATCCTCGCCACGTCCACCAGCATGCGCAATGCCGCGCTCTGCCTGGCGATCGCCAATTCGAGTCCCTCGGGCCAGGTTCTGATCGCGCCGCTTCTCGGCTTCACCATCCTCATGATCCCGCCCAACCTGCTCTTCACCCTCTACCACTCCATCCGCTCGAAGCGCGAAGCCCGCCGGGCCGGCGGCGCTCCCCTCCCACGGGGAGGGCCGCCCCATGGGACCTAAGTACAATAGAGAGTGCCGTCTCCATCCGCGTATCGTCCGGTGAACGTGTGTATCGTGCCCGGCGATCGCCTCGTCGAGGAGGCGGGTGGCGTCGTTGTGAGTTTCAGAATCTCAACTTTCAGAATCTCAAAGGAGGCGAGGGTTTCATGAGGAAGATCCTTGGATGGACTCTATGGGTCGGGTTCGCGATGGCGGCCGCGCTGTCCACGGCGAGCGCGCAAGAGCGTCAGGAGATCGCGACCGGGCGGGCCGAGGTCCAGAGCGATCGGCAGGTGATCGTGGCCGCCAACCTGCCGCTGACCGAAGAGCAGGCGAAGGCGTTCTGGCCGATGTACCGCGAGTACCGTGGAGAGATGGAGAAGACCGGCGACCGACTCGTCGAGCTCATTCTGGGCTACGCGAAAAACGCCGAGACATTGACCGACGCCCAGGCTACGACCATGCTCGACGATTTCCTCGCCATCCAGAAGGACGAGGTGAAGATTCGGTCGGCCTGGGTTCCGAAGCTCCGGAAGGTCCTTCCTCCCAAGGCGGTGACGCGGTTCTTCCAGATCGAGAACAAGCTCGACGCCATCCTCCGCTTCGACGCGGCCGCCGAGATTCCGATGGTGAAGAGCGACACGAAGTAGGAATTCCTCCGGCGCGGGAACCGGCCCTGCCCGCGGGAGAGAGGTCGAACCGAAGGGCCGCCAAAGGAGTGCACGATGAGTACCAGATCGCTGGCGGGTATCGGCTCGATCCTCGCCGCAACTTTGCTGCTCGGAGCCGCCGGCGCGCGGGCCGCGGGCACGACGCTGAACGCCGTGCTCTATCCGGAAGGAGAGAAGGCCGAGGTCAAATTCCAGACCACGGAGCGCGCTCCGAAGGCCCAGCTGACCGGAACCGTCACCTCGAAGCAGGGCCAGTCGCAGATCGCGATCGCCTGGAGCAAACTCCAGCCGGCGCTCCTCTTCGGAGGCGACGTCAATTGCTGGGTGCTCTGGAGCGTCACGCCCGACGGCACGGTGTACAACTTGGGCGAGCTTCCGGTCCGGCAGGACATGAGCGGCAAAGCGAGCTTCTCGGGCGCCTACATGCAGTTCGCGCTCATGGTCACGGCGGAGCCGCTACCCATCGTCCGGAGGCCGTCCGATCTCGTCGTCTTCACATCCATGCCGTCGGCCCTGAAGAACGCGACGAACACCCCGTTCGAGTTCGCCGGGTTCCGGACCGGAACGAATCGGACCGCGGAATCGATCGCCGATTCCGTGTACAAGGACAAGGCGCCGGTGGAGCTGCTTCAGGCCCGCAAGGCCGTCGAGCTGATGGACCGGTATCAGGCGGAGAAGTACGCGGCGCAGGCCGCCACGGACGCCAAGGCCGGTCTCGCGCAGGCCGAGGACGCCTTCTCCGGGAAGGCGGGGAAGAAGAGCGAGGTCCCGCAGCTCTCGACCCGCACCGTCGCGCTCGCTTCGGAGGCGCTGCGCGCGGCGATCACGAAGATCGAGACGCAGAAGCTGCAGGACGTGGAGGCCCAGCGCCTCGCCGAGCTCTCGCAGAAGCAGGCCGAGACGGAGGCGGAGCGGGCGGCCCGGCTCAAGACCGAAGCCGATCTGGTGAAGACTCAGGCCGAGAAGATGCAGATCGAGGCCGATCGCGCGCAGATTCAGCGGGATCGGGACATGCTCGCCCAGCAGCTCTCCGGGGCGCTCGGGAAGGTGTCGGCCACGGAGCGCACGGGACGGGGCCTCGTCGTGAGCATGTCGGGCGGAATTCTCTTCGGATCGGGCAAGGCGGCTCTGAAGCCCGACGCGAAGATCGCCCTGGCGAAACTATCGGGGATCCTGCTCATGATCCCGAACAAGGGCATCCAGATCGAGGGGCACACCGACGCCACCGGGGCGGAGACGACGAACGCGAGGCTTTCGTTGGAGCGGGCGACGGCGGTGAAGGAATTCCTGAAGTCTCAGGGCGTCGACGAGTCCCGGATCGCGGCGACCGGTCTCGGCTCGACGAAGCCCGTGGCGCCCGACGACACGGCCGACGGCCGGGCGAAGAATCGCCGGGTCGAGATCGTCATCCCCGAGTAATCGGAAGTGCTGGGAGTCAGGCGCGGGGCGAGGTGCGAGCCTCGCGCCTGCGCGCCCAGCGGTCGAGCGATCGGACGAAGGGGCGCGGCGTGGGCAGGTGGAAGTCCTGCGCCGTCGCCTTGCGTCCGTGGAGGAGTAGTTCGCGCGGCTGGTAGTAGGTGCCGAACGTCCAGTCGGCCACCGGGAGTCCGAAAAATCCGGAGATGGCCTCGTTGCAGCTGATGTTCGCGTGGTGCATGTGGTGGAAGCCGTAGACCTTGGTCCAGAGCCGTCCCAGGCGAGGGTGTGCGGTGTGCCGCTCCCACCACTCGTAGGGCAGGTGCTCCACGGCATGGAAGATCTCGTATCCGCAGAGCGACCACCAGATCGCGACGTATCCGCCTAGCAGAATCGGCGCGCCGGGGAAGAGGAGCTTCAGGCCCACGAGCACCGGCGTGAAGATCGCCCAGAACGCGAGGAGCGAGTACCAGGGGAAGGCCGACGCTTCGTATTGCTCGGGCTCCGTGATCGGATACTCGTTCAGG
>DASTKG010000083.1:0-10318 GCA_035716005.1 Candidatus Eiseniibacteriota bacterium | reverse complement strand
ACCCGTCGCGATCCGCGGCATGCCCCCCGCCCCGGGGAGCTCGAGCCGAGGAGCGCCCCCCCCGCTGGCCCCAGGAGCCCCCAGGACGGGCCGGTCCAGCGGGCCCCCACCTGAGGGCCGTCGAGCCAACGCCAGCCCGCCACGGGCGCCCTCGAGGGCCAGGGCCGGGGGAGCTCACCCGAACCCACCGCCCATCACTTCCCCCGCCCTCCGCCGTGCGGGCGCCCCAGAAGGCCGCCACGGGTCAGCGTCGCGATCCGCGGCTTGCCCCCAGCACCACCACGCCGGCCACCCGGAAGCAGAGCTCGGGAGGAAAGGGCGCCCCATGACGCACCGACCTCACAGGGCCCGGACCCGGCCCGAGGGTCCTTGACGCACAGCGCAAGTCAACGCGCTGACGTTCCATCCTCAGCATAAAGTCCTCGCGAGCGCCTCGAGGACGAATCGAGCTCGTGAGCGAGGGCGCGAAACAGTGCCAGCGGATCGGAGGGCGAGGGCGCGTGCCTATTTGGATCCGAAAGCCGGCGAACTTCCACCCCCTCTTGGCCCTCTCGGGTGGTGGGACTGGTGGGGATGGTGGGACCACTTCCCGCCCTTGGCTGTGCGTGTCACCGACTGACAACTCCCGCGCGGGGTAGGAAACAGTCCAACCAGTCCCACCAGTCCAACCATGTCCGGGGGTCGATTGTCGTTGTTTTCTGTCATGGTCTGACGTAGTTTGGCGTTGTATGTCAGACTTTATCGGGTTCCGGGAGCTCGCGGCGGCCCTCGGGGTGAGCCCGCGGACGCTGGATCGGTGGATCGCCAAGGGCGCGATTTCATTGGGTTCACGTCAGGGGCGATCGTGGCGTCGGTGGCACCCGGCGGCGGCGGCGGCGATCGTCCGGGAGCGGGGGCGGCCGGTCCCTGCGGAGTGGGAGCGCGCAGGCGCTGGCAGCGGGGCGGCGGCGTGATGGCGGCGCCGGCATCCGGGAAGGGCGTTCCGAACGGCGCGGGCCCTCGGGGGAAGCTTCGAAGCGTCGGGGCCGACGAGCCCCCCGATCCTCGCCCGCTGATCCGTGTCCGAAAAGGCGAGGGCCACCCGGCCATCGTCTCGTCGCTCGCCGCGCTCGCGGCGGATGATGACCTCTACGAACGCAACCAGGGCCTCGTCCACGTCGTCGGTGCTCCCGAGCCTGCCGAGGGTGACCGCGCACCCATCGCTGCGGGGACGCCCGTCGTCCGCTCGATGGCGGGCCCGACCTTGTGGGAGCGCGCGAGCAAGGCGGCGCGGTGGGAGCGATGGGACGGCCGGGCCGGCGAATGGGTGCGCTGCGATCCCCCGCCCCCCGTGCTCGCCGCTCTCCTCTCCCGAGGTGCATACCCTGGCATTCGGCACCTCACCGGCATCCTGGAAGCGCCGGGGCTTCGCCCTGACGGCTCCCTGATCTTCGGGCGCGGCTACGACCCGCCCACGGGCTACCTCTGCCTGCCCACCGTCGACATCGAGCCGCCGCCGGAGACCCCGAGCGAGAAGCAAGGGCGCGGCGCGATGGGCGAGCTCCGCGAGGTGTTCCAGGACTTCCCCCACCGCGACGAGTCCTCGAGGATGGTCCCGATCTCCGGGCTGCTCACGCTCGTAGCTCGACCCGCGATCCTTGGATGCGTCCCGGGCCACGGCTTCGACGCGTCGACGCGCGGGAGCGGCAAGACGTTGCAGGCCGATGCCGTGTCGATGATCTACAGCGGGCGCGTCCCGCCACCCATGAGCTACCCGGTTGAGGACGAGGAGCTTGAGAAGGTGCTCGGCGCGCTCGCGCTCGCGGCGCCCGCGATCGTGAAGTTCGACAACCTCACGACCCCTTTCGGCGGCGGGCCCATCGATCGCGTGCTCACGGCGCGGGATACCACGACGTTTCGCGTGCTCGGCCGGAGCGAGACGCCCGAGCTCGCGTGGCGGTCCGTCGTGCTCTACACCGGGAACAACATCGAGCACCGCGGTGACTCGACCCGGCGCGTGATCGTGGCGCGCGTGGAGAGCCCCCTCGAGAACCCCGAGGACCGGCCCGTCGCGGAGTTCCTGCACCCGGACCTGCTCGGGTGGATCAAGAAAGAGCGGGGGCGGCTTCTCCGCGCGGCGTTGACCGTGCTCCGCGCGTTCATCGTCGCCGGCCGTCCGGGCGTCGGGACGAAGACATGGGGCGGCGGCTTCGAGTCGTGGTCGGCGCTCATCCCGCCCGCGATCGTCTACTGCGGCGGGGCGGACCCGATGCTTTCGCGGCCCGCTGCGACGGGCGACGAAGAGCCCGAGAAGGCGGCGCTGGCCAGCGTGTTGATGGGCCTCGCGCGGCTCGACGAAGACCGCAAGGGGATGACGGTGCGCGACATCGTGGGGCGCCTCTACCAGAACGGGAAAGCACGCCCGGCGGACGCAGCACCTGACGGGTGGGAGGATTTTCGCGAGGCGCTCGAGTCGCTCGCCCCGCCGAAACAGGGTCTTGCGCCGGATCCGAAGCGGCTCGGGGATCGTCTGCGCACGCTCGGGAAAGGGCGCGTCATCTCCGGCGCGCGCCTCGTGAGCGATCCCGGGCACGGGGGAGTGAAGCGCTGGCGCGTCGAGCACGTGGCGGCGAAGCTCACCCCCTACCAGGAGCTGCAAGCTCAGCTCGGGATCGCGGTGACACCGTGAGCCGCGTAAAGCCGTACGTCGAAGGGCTGGGCTTCGCACGCATCGCGACGGGTCGTCCTGTTGACGATCGGAGGGCCGCGGATGAGCGGCTCCGCTCGATGGCCGAGCGCGAGGTGATGCGGCCTGAGTGGAAGAAGGCGCCCGAGCCGGTCAAGCGCGCCTTCGTGGCCCTCTACGGGCGCGCGTCGGCGCCGGAGAAGCTGAACGGGTGGGCGGAGCACACGGCGGTCAAGTGGGCGATCATGCTCTCGGGCCCGCGGAAAGCACAGGGTGTACACCCCGAGGAGGCAGCGCGATGAAATGGTCGAGCTCGACGTGGTACGCGTTCCTGATCCTGCCGGCGGGCCTCGTGCTCACGGCGGTCTTCTACGTGAACGCGCGGAGGAAGGCGGGCGCATGAACGAGACGGCGTGTCGGTATTGCTTGCGGTTCACGTGCGTGTGCGGCGAACGGAGGTTCCGCGTGTACGTGGCCGGAGGTTCCGGCGAGCGGGAGAACGTCATCCGGCCGATCCTCGATGCGCTCCGCGCGCGGGGGATCGCTATCACGCACGACTGGACGACCGACGAAGGGTACGTCCGCCCGCCGTCGCAGAGCGAGTCGCGAGAGAGCGCGCGCAAGGATCTCGATGGCGTGCGCGCCGCCGACCTCGTGTGGATCGTGGCGCCCGCGGAGAAGAGCGAGGGAGCGGGGGTAGAACTCGGCGCGGCGCTCGCGCTCCGGAAGCGCGTCCTCGTGAGCGGACCGCACGCGCGGCGCAACATCTTCGCCCTGCTCGCGGAGGTGCACGACAGCCACGCGTCGGCGTTCGAGGAAGTGCTCGGCGCGGCGTTCGCGTTCTCAGCCCCGTCGCCCGTGGTAGGCTCGGCGCCATGAACGTCACCGCCTACCTCAGCTCGACCACGCCCACGACGTTGCAGCTCCCCGACGCGACGTGCGTGCACAAGGGCCTCATCATCCGCATCACCGGCTCGAGCCCGCAGCGCTACCGCGTCGTGTGGGTCATGGTCGACGCCGGCCCGAGCGGGGGGATCACCGTGGGGTGCGAGGGGCCGCTGCCTCCGCCGCCTCCGCCGCCGTGAGGGTGTACACCATGAGCGACAAGGCCAAGGTCTTCGCCTATCACCGCGGGTGGACGCACGGGGCCGGGGCGAAGTCCTACGAGGCTCCCGAGCGCCTGACGGAGGATTACGAGCGCGGCTATCGCGACGGGCGCGCCGCATCGCGTGCCGCAGCGCAGGCCGAAGCCGAGCGGCTCGGGGTGACGCTCGCCGTCGTGTCGGTCCAAGCCGAAGGCTCGTGACCGAGCGCGGGCTCATCCTCGTTCAGCTCGGCGCCGTCGTCGTGGGCGCGTGGGCCGCCCATCGGCGCCGCGAGCTCCTCCCCGCCGCGGTCGCCCTCGGCGCCATGCTGGGGCTCACGGTGGCGAGCTACGCGGCCCGGGGGCACCCGAGGCTCGCCGTCGCGGTGTTCGCCGCGTGGCCGGCGCCCGTGGCGGCGCTGCTCTTCGGCATGGAACGAACGAGGCCCGCAAGGGGTGAACCTGGCAGGCCTCGCCGGACTTCCACCGGCTTGCGAGGGACCCCCTCGTCTGCCCCGGCGCCCCAAGCGGATGGGGACGGGGACTTGTTGCGGGGGGCTGGTTCTCGGTCGGTTCCGCTCCCTTCCTACGACGCTCGCTTACACGAGGACAGCCGCCGATTGTCCGAAAAACATAGGCATTCGGTGACGCTCGTCAAGTTCTTCTGCGCGCTCCCTTTCGCCCTCACGCCCCCCCTTTTGGCCCTCTGGGGCTCCGTGCTCGCGCCCTGGTGGCCGTGGCCCCTGCGGGTCCCTCGGCTCGCCGTCGGGGCGCTGGCTACGGCCCTCGCGTGGTCCCGGGCCGGCCGGTGCTTCTCGCCCGTCGAGCGGGTCGCCTATCTCCTCGCCGCCGGGCAGACGGCCGGGGTGCTGGTGGACGCGTGGGCGCCGTGGGAGCGGATGCGGGAGGTCAGCGCCTGCACCTACATCGGCGCGGCGGTGATCCTCGCGTGGGCGGCTCGAAAGGCGTAGGATCGGCGAATGTCAAGCTCCATTGCGGCCCTCATGGTGATCGCGGCCTTGCTCAACGCGTGGAGCGTCTGGCGCGCGGGGATAGCGGCCCGGAGCCTGCGAAGGACGACGGTCTACCTGCTCGGGGCGCTCCGCCGGCCCCTGAAGCGGGGGCTGCTCGGGCCCCGTCAGCGCCGGGGGTGACGCGCCCCCCTCGCTCTCCCACCGCGCGAGGTCCGCCTCACGCCGGAGGCGCATGCGCCAGCCGGCGCCGCCGCTCGCGCCAGGGAAGCCGTCATCATCCCCCGCGGTCACCCGCTCCATCCACCGGATGTCCTCATCGCTCAGCGGGGGGAGGTTCTTCACGTCCATCATGGGGCTTCCTTTCGTAGCTGCGGACGAGGACGACGCGCGGGCCACGCGCCTGCATTCGCTCGTAGGTGGCGCGGCACTCCGCGATGGTCTCCCCCAGCGTCTTCCTCGACGGGGGCGGCTGCGGCGTCGGCTTCGGGCTCGGGCGCCACGGGCGGGCGAAGAGCTTGGGGAACTCCTCGGGGCACATCGGCGGCGAGTCCTCGTCACAGCGGATGGGCGCGTGCCTCACGAGCCGCCCCGCGGGATGAGCTCACCCGAGGCGGTGAACCTCGACGCGGGCTTCCGGCGCGGCGCCGGGGCCGCCGGGGGCTCCTCGACCGCGGGCACCTGCCCCTCCAGCACCCCGAGCCAGGGGGGCGCGTACCCTCGCTCCCGCGCCTTCCTCGCATCCTTCCCGCCCGTGGCCTGGCTCCACACCCGCGCGAGCGTCGAGCCCACCTCGATCTCGGCCAGCCCCTTCGAGCCCGTCCAGATGGTCGGGGCCCCCAGATCGACGTCGAACCCTCGGAGCAGGGCGAGCACGGAGAACGGGTCGAAGCTCTTGCCGTACGTCTCGAACCGGCGGCGCGCCTCCGCGAACAGCCACCGCTCGTCCACCTCGCAGACGATCTTGAAGTAGGCGAAGTCCTGCGCCCGCTCGAGCTCGGCGCGGAACCTGTCGAGGTTCGGGTGCATTTCGCCGTTGCTGTCCTCCCACTCGCCGAAGAGCGTGTGCAGCAAGTCGGGCCCGCTCTTGCGCTCGAGCGCTACGAGGTGCTCGAGCCCCGGGAGCGAGTAGTCGCCGGTTCCCAGCGTCACGCGCTCGACGGGCAGCACCGTGCGCGGGCGGTCCGCGTAGGGCGTGTCCCGCGGGATGCCGGGCGGGAACACGCAGGGGCGGAACACGGCGTCCGGGTGGTCACCCGCCTCGATCGACGGCTCGCGCCGATCCATCGCGATGATGCACGGGCGCTCGGGGGGATGCTTGCTCATCGCGGGCCTCCGAACAGCGGGCCGATGGTGGTGATGGGCTCGGGGTGAGGAGCAGCGTTCAGACGCGCGGCGACCGCGGTGCGGCAGCACCATTCCTCGACATCGCAGGCGATCACGCGGAGGCCCATGGCGAGAGCGGCGGGGAGATCGGGACCGCTGCCGAGGTAGGGGACGAAGACCAGATCGCCGCGCTTGAGCTTGGCGCGGGCGTAGACCCACGAGCAGAGCGCGATCGGCTTCTGTGATGGGTGAAGATGGATGTGCTCCTTCTCCGTCTTGCGGAGCGCTCCGCGCCACCAGTGCCGGAAGATGCGCAGCGGGCCGCCGAGATTCGTCCACGCAGCCTCACCGTCGGCGTTGTCGTCGCTGCCCTGATCCTCGCGCTTGTCCCACAAGATCCAGGACGGCGACGCGGGAACGCGCGGCGCGTAGTGGTTCGCGCCCCACAGAATGAGCGGCCGATCAAGGGCGAGAAGCGGGGCCGGATCGTACGGCTTGTCGTCGCCCACGATCGCGGGGTAGTCGCGCCCCCGCCCGCCGCCGTTGAGTCCTCGGCGCCCAAGCCGATTCCCGACGGTGGCGATCCTCGTTTCGAGCTTGATCCCATACGGCGGATCCGCATGCACGAGCGCCACGTCCCGCGGCTCGACGATCCCCGCCGCGAGCACGTCCTCCATGCGGGCGTGGTAGACGGTGATCGAGCCGTCCTCGGAGCGGTAGTAGGGCGTGATCGAGGCGCTCACAGCGCGAAAGCCCCCCGAGGCGGGCCCCGGGAGGCTGGCGCGCGCAGCGGCGCGAGGTCAGGGCGGCGAGCCCATGAAGACGGGCAGGCCGCAGCCGTCGGGCGCCGGCTTGGCGATGGTCTTCACCGACTCGTCCACCGCCGCCTGCGTGAACTTGTCGAGCGCGTGCAGCTCGATCCTCCACGTGATCCCCTTCTCGCCGATGTCGTAGCGGAGGCGCACGGGGATGTTGAACTCCGTGGCCCCCAGCCCGCTCAGGACCGGGATCGTCAGCACGAACGCGAAGGGCACGAGCACCGGCTTGCCGTCGGGAGTCTGCACGTCGCCGCGCTTCGAGAACTGGATCGACACGTCGCCGGTGGTCTCGTCGATCTGCTCCGTGCTCGCCGTCGAGCTCTTCGCCGCGATCGTCCGGGTGAACACGAGGAGGTCCGCGATCGAGGCGAACGCGATCCCGCGGCGCCGCGCGAACTCGTGCGCGATGCTCTTCTCCTCGTAGGGCCCCTCGCCGACGTCCCCGATCCGGTCGTCGATGAGCCGCGAGAAGGTCTTCTGATCCATCAGGCTGCTCGCCGCGCTCATCCACGCCTTGAGCTGCTTCGAGATCTGGAAGCCGTACACCACGCGGTCCTCCCCGAAGCGCGGCGCGCTGTCCGCGGCGCCGTGGAAGTCGAGGATGGCCGTCAGCTTCATCGCGGGCACGTCGGCGAAGATCACCGAGTCGGGCCGCTTGTCGCGGTTCACCACGTTTACGAAGCTGCCGAGCGTGTGCGTCTCGATCGTGCCCTTCCTGCGCAGCGGAGCCTTGCGGTAGGCCTCGCGCTTGAAGTCGACGGGCAGCACCTCGACGCCGCCGCCGCTGTTGAACCCGACGATCGCGACGACATCGGGCGCGACGCCTTCGGGGTCCTGGAACGTGTACTCCTCGGGCTGCGTCCGCTCCTTCGCGAAGTCGAACAGAGCTTGCAAGTCGATGCTGGGCTGGGGGGTCTCGTCGTCCATGGTCCTCTCGCTCCTCTCGTCGGTCACAGGTTCGACGGCGCGCCCACCTTGGGCTCCGTCGCCTTCGTGTCGTTCTTCGCCGCGCGCTCGCGCCGGTACATCTCATCCGTGAGCGGCTCCGCGGGCCGGCCCGTCATCTCGCCGTCCTCGTCCGTGAAGGTCATGGAGGCGCGCTTCGGGAGCTTCGCCGCGGTGATCTTCTCGTCGCACGTGTACGTCTGCGAGCCGTCGGGGCCCGTGGTGAAGTCGAACGTGAGCACCACCTTGCCCTTGACCGCGCTGCGCTTGTACTCCGCCGCCGCCATCTGCCCGCGCATGAACTCTTGGAACACGGCGCCGAGCCGGTCCATCAGCGTGCCCCGCGCGTCGCCCGGCTTGAACTTCTCCCCGTCGCGGAGCAGCGCGGAAAAGGTGGTGTTCGGGTCGGGCGGCTCGTCGGCCACCTTGATCATGATCTTCGGCTCTTTCTTGCCCATGGTCTCCTCGCTCCTCTCCTCGCGGCGCCGGGTGTCCACCCGCCCGCGGTTCAGTCGATGCCGTCGAAGTCGTGCCGCTCATCGTACGCGGCATCGGCGTCCGTCGCGTGCTGCTCGGCCTCGCGGTCCCGCGCGCACTCGTCGCACACGCCGCAGTCGCACAGCTCGCGCGGGGGCTCGGCGGTGTCGTCGTCGATGGGCCACATGGTCAGGGCCCCACGCGGTACGACGCCAGCAAGGCGACGAGCTGACCGTCGAGGTAGGCGAGCGCCGCGCGCCCTTCCAGCCCGGTCCGGGGTTCTTCGAAGCTCGCTCCCGCCGACCACACACAGCCCGGGAATGCGCGCCCCACCGCGCGGACGAGGTTGACGTCGAAGTAATGCGTCCCGATCGCGACCAGGCCGAGCATTTCGGCGCTGACCTCTGCGGGCGTCGACTCGCGGGCCAGCGCGAGGACTCGCAGGAGATTCTTGATGCGGCACGGGGCCACGTGCTCGTGGTCGATCTTGACGGCGAGCGGCCCATTGCCCCACCAGAACGCGCCGAACGATCGGCCCGTCGCGTCGCGTCCGTTGTCGATCTCGGCGCGGAATGCAGCAAGGCCCTCCGGGCTCAGTCCCGCGGCGCTCACGGCTGCACCTCCGCGCGCAGCGGGCGCTTCCAGGGCTCGGCGATCCGCCAGTAGAGGATGAGCGCCGGCACGACGGGCAGCATCGCGGCGGCGACGGCGAGCATGAGGACGCGGCTCATCGCTCCCACCTCGCGCCCCACGGGCGACGTCCCGGCGGCGGGCGGTCCTGCGCACCCTCGGCGGCCCACGCGTCGAACAGGGTGACGGGGGACGGCTCCACGATCTCGAGCTCGAAGCCGGCGGGGAGGATGAAGCCAGCCCCGACACGTTGCGCGCCCGGCGGAAGGATGGGCCCCATCTCCGCGATCCTGTTGCGCCGCAGGACGTTGGGGGAGGTGGAGCCCCCGAGCTTGACCACCGTCCACGGGTCCGGCCCGAGGCGCACCCCCACGCGGGGGTCGGGCTCGATGGGGACGACGCGGGCGCCGGGAGGAAGGCCGGCGTTCACGAGGCACCCCCGATGTGCGCGACCACGGCGCGGCGAAAGCGGCGGGTCGCGTTGTTGAGCTTCCGGCGTCCCTTCCAGCGGCCCGCGATGATCTTGCGCAGGAAGCCGGCGAGGCGCGGAGAGCCGAACACGAGCGCGTCCGGCGGCACCCCGATGTCACCCACCGCCGCGAACAAGGCATCGAGAGCGCCCGCCATGGCCTGCATGGTGGACATGAACGGCTCCACGTCGATTTCGACGATGATGGGATCGGCGACGTAGCAGCCGGGGGTGCGGTTCACGTGGCCTCCGGCCCGGCCGGCGAGGCCGTCCACTCCGCGGGCACCGGCTTGCCGAAGGCGCGGAGTACGCGGGCGGCGTTGGCGGGGGACCAGCGAAGGAAGCCCCCGCGGGTGCGGTCGGCGGTGAGGAGGGCCTCGTGCTGCTCGCGCTCGGCGGGGGTTCGCCGGTCGGGGGCCGTGGCGGTGAGGGCCCAAAGTTCGTAGGACCTCGCGTCCTCGTAGGTGCGTCGGAGCGTCGGGGGGCTCAACCCGAGGAGCGGGGCGAGGGTCGGCGGCACAACGTAATCGGCCATGCGCGCCATCCTGAAAGAGAAGAAAGAGAGCGTCAAGGGGAAAGCTAGCGACCACGACGAAAGCGGTTCGCTGCGATTCCGGTTGACACGCGCCGCTAAAGCATGCTTGGCGCGCTGATATCGCATCTGATTACCACGCTCGGAGCAGCGATATCAGATAGCCAGTCTTACAACGCGTGAACAGTCGATTACAGGATCCACGAGGATCCAGGTGGATCGCCGCGGATCCGTGAACCATGGTTCACACGCAAGCGACGTGCCACTGTGAACTCGTGGTTACACTGAACGAGCGTTACTGTGAACTTGCGGTTACAGGTCTTTTGTGGTACGCTTGATTGCAGTCGGATATGTGCTTGGCTCATTCTTCGCCTGCGCATTCCGCGCATCAAGCGTACCAC
>DASTKG010000082.1:0-20785 GCA_035716005.1 Candidatus Eiseniibacteriota bacterium | reverse complement strand
CGTCTCGTACGCGAGCGCGGGGCACAATCCGATGATTCTCTATCGCGGCCAGTCCGACACGACCTACTTCCTGAAGCCGAAGGGGATCCCGGTGGGGATCAACACGCCCGACCAGGATCTCTTCCGGAAGACGATCAGCGTGGAGAAGCTCCGCCTGCGCCAGGACGACATGCTCGTCATCTACACCGACGGCATCACCGAGGCGATGAACCCGGCGCGCGACCAATTCGGCGAAGGGCGCCTCCTCGCCGCGCTGAAGAAGTACGGGCACCTCACGCCGCAGGAATTCGCCGACAAGCTGAACGCCGAGATCGAGGAATTCACGGGCGGCGCGCCGCAGAACGACGACATCACGCTCGTCGCGGTGAAGGAGCGCGTGGCGGTGGAGGAGCGGCACGAGGAGAAGCAGCGCGAGCTCTTCCGCCTGATCGACGTCGAGGGCGTTCCGGTGGCCGAGGCGTGCGCGCGGCTCCAGGTCGCCTCGTCCACGTACTACCGGCTGAAGCGGCGCGTGGCGGCCGAAGGGGACGGCGTGCTGAGCGAGCCGATGAAGCGCCCGCGCTTCGCTCGCGCGAGCCTCGAGGAGGAGGCGGCGATCCTCGAGCAGGTCCGTCTCGACCCCCTGGCCGGGGCGAAGAAGATCCTCGATGCTTTGAGGGCGGCAAATCGTTGCCGCGACGAGCTTTCCGAACGGGGTGTTTACGACGTCCTGAAGCGGCGGGGGCTCAACACGCGGGAAAAAAGACTCCAGATGGCCGAAAACAGGACCGATAACCGTATGGCGAGGCTGGCGGAAGCGCTTCACAGCACGCCGCCGTCCCAGCCCACGGATTCCGAAGGAGGGGAAGGATGAAGGGAATCGACGTCTTCGTCGAAGAAGCCGCCCAAAACCGGGGCGTATCGGTGCTTCGCGTTTCGGGATACGTCGACACGACGACGAGTCCCGATCTCGAGCGGCGCCTGCAGGGGCTCCTGCGCGAGAAGCGCTATCACGTGGTGGTCGACCTCGCCCGCGTCGAGTACATCTCGAGCGCGGGATGGGGCATCTTCATCAGCGAGATCCGCGAAATCCGCGAACAGGGGGGCGATCTGAAGCTCGCCGGCATGATCCCCGACGTGCGCGAGGTCTTCGATCTCCTCGAGTTCGAGAACATCCTCCAGTCGTATCCCGACGCCGATCTCGCGGTCTCGTCGTTCGGCCCGATCGTGCCGGCGAACACGCCGTCCGAATCGTCGTCGGGCGCGGGAGCCGGTTCGGGCTCGTCCGCTTCGTCGGGCGCGTCGCACCGGAGCGAGACGGTCCTCTCGGACGAGGACCTGGTCCGGGAGATCGCGCGGAAGCACCCCGAGTACGGCCTCATGCGGATCCAGAAGGAGCTGCGCCGCGCGGAGCACGGCGGACGCGAGCTCAATCCCGTGCAGCTATACGTCCTCCTCCGGAAGCTGGAGCTGGACACGCGCGAACGGCGCGTGGCGTACGCGCAGAGCGGCTCCGCCGGAACCGCGAAGGCCGCGCCGAACTCGTAGGCGAAGCGACCGATCCACATCGCGGCCGCGCGCGATACGGAGGCGCGCGAAACCGCTTGACCCGAACGTGGGGAGCCCGTACCGTTTCCGGCACGGCTCCCCACGATGCGTTTCCCCCCGCGATCAGTCGGCCCGGAACCCTCCCCGTGACGGAATCTCGTCGAACAGACCCTCGTTCATGATCGCCGCCATCGCCATCGACCTCTCGCCGAACTGGCTCGCCTTCGTCCTGGTCGCCGCCGCCATGGGGCTCGCCGTCTGGGCTTACATGACCCGCTACGGGGCCCTGTCGCCGCGACAGCGGGGAATCCTCCTCGCGGCCCGGCTCGTGGCGCTCGCGGGGCTCCTCATCGCCGCGTTCGCGCCGGTCCTCTCGCTGCCGATCGGCGGCAAGGCCCGCAATCGCCTCCTCGTCCTCGTCGACCATTCGGGGAGCATGTCGGTCCGCGACGGAGCGGGCGGAAAGACGCGACGGGAGGCGGCCGACAGCGCCGCCGCGGCCATCGCCGCGTCGCTCTCCGACCGTTACGACGTGCGGACCGCCGCGTTCGGCGCCACGCTCGGCCCCTTCGCGCGCGGCGGGACGCCCCCCGCGGCCGCCGCCGTCAGCGGCGGGGAAACGGCTCTGGGCGACGCCATCCGAGCCGCGCTCGAACGAAACGACCCCGACTCCGTGGCGGCCATCCTCGTCGTGAGCGACGGCGCCGTGAATCGCGGCGAGGACCCCGATCGTGCTCTGGGAGGGGCGGTCCCCGCCTACGCGCTCTGGGCCGGAGCGGCCCAGGATCCCCCGTCGGTGAGTCTCGCCGGCGTCGACGTCTCGCCCGACGCCGTCGCCGGGCGGCCGGCCCCGGTCTACGTGCGGGTCCGCCAGGGGAATCGGGCCGCCACCGAGGGAACCGTGCGCCTTCTCGAGGACGGCGTGGAAAAATCGCGCGCCCGCTTCTCGCTCGGGGCGCCGGGCGCGTCGGCGAGCCTCACGCTCCCCTACACGCCGACCACGCAGGGCGTCCACTTTCTCCACGTGGCGATCGACGGCGTGGACGACGATCCGCTCACCGCGAACAAGCAGCGTCTCGTGGCGCTCCACGCTCGCGCCTCCACGCGGCAGCTCGCGATCGTGGCGTCGCGCTGGGACTGGGACCTCCGCTCGCTCGCGCGCGGGGCCACGGAGGACACCTCCTGGTCCGTGGCGCGCTACCGGCCCTCGCCCGTGAGCGACGACGTGGCCACCCTCGACGGGACGCGCCTCTCCTTCGACGACGCCTTGAAGCGGGCCTCGGCGGTGGCGGTGCGCTACGACGCGCGCACCCTCCCGGCGGGACGCGCGGCGACGCTGGCGAAGTACGTGGAACGGGGCGGCGGCGTGCTCCTCTGGATCGAGCCGGGCGGGACGCTCCCGCCGGAGGGGCCGCTCTCGAAGGCGCTCGGCGTCGTCTGGCGCCGCTGGGCCGACGCGCCCGGAATCGCGGCCACCCTGGAGCTCGCCCCGGCCGGACGGATGAGCGAAGTCGCGCTTCTCGGCGGCGACGCGGCGAGCGCGAGCGCGGCGTGGAACGCGCTCCCGCCCGTGGCGCCGATCGTCGGCGTCGAGGGAGCGCACGGCTCGGCCGCGCCCGGGGCCGGCGCCGCCCTCACGCCCATCCTCTACGGCCGGATCGGCGACGAGCGCGTGCCGATCCTCCTCACGGGCTCGGTCGGCGCGGGACGCGTGGCGGTCCTGAACGCGGCGGGCGTCTACCGGTGGGGTCTCACCGCGGGCGGACTCAGCGCGGGCGGCGTGGAGGGCGCCTTCTTCGGCGGACTCTGCCGCTGGCTCGAGTCGGCGGGGAACGACCGCCCCGTCCGCATCGAAGCGCCCGACGTGAGCGCCGAAGGGGCGGGAGTTCCGATTCGACTCGTCAGCTCCGACGGGGCCGCGGGCGGCGCGCCGGGAGCGCCCGGAGCGCCGCCCGCTTCCGCGCGCGTGACCGTTCGTCCCGAGGGCGGCGGCGCGCCGATCGAGGCGAAACTCGCCCCGTCGGGCGACGGCACCTACAGCGGCACGCTCGATCTGCCGCCGGGCGTACACCGCGTGCAGGCGGTGCTCGAGCGCGCGGGCCGCGCGGTGGGACGCGACAGCCTCCGCATCGCGGTGGGCGAAGGGGGGCTCGAGTACGAGGCTCTCGCCGCCGAGCCGGGGACGATGGAGCGCCTCGCGTCGGGTTCGGGAGGACTCGCCGCGTCGCTCGCGCAGCCGAAGCCCGTGATGGAGCGTCTTCGCCGCCCCGACGCGGCACGCGCGCGCCTCGCGGAGATCGATCTCTTCCACAATCCGTTTCTCTTCGCGCTCGTCATCCTCGCGCTCGCGGCGGAATGGGCGCTTCGAAAGCGATTCCACCTGCTCTAGCCGGTTCCGGGTAGATCCCGGCGAATCTCGATCACACCGAGGGGACCCGTTCCCCTCGCCGCGCCCCGATCGCGGATTCCGCCGTCCCACGCTCCCCCTCGCCTCCCGACGACCAGGGAGGACCTCACCGTGCAACTTCGTCGCCTCGCCGCGGTTCGATTCGCGCGCCTCGTCGCGCTCTTCCTCGCGTTCCTCGCGGCCTCGCTCGCCGCGGCATCGTCTCCGCGCCTCGCGCGCGCCTCCGTCGTGCTGAACGAGGTCTTCTACGATCCCGCCGGAGAGGACACCGGCGGAGAGTTCGTGGAGCTCTGGAACGGCGGTGACGATCCGGAGGCGCTCCTCGGCCTCGCCCTGGAAGCCGGCGACGGCTCCCGACCCGGGTCGTGGGAGGCGATCTTCCTGGCCGGAGCCGGGGACACGATTCCCGCGCGCGGCCTATTCCTCATCGGCGCCGCGCGGCTGACGGGCGCGATCCAGAACGGCCCCGACGCGGTCCGGATCTCTCGCGCGGGCGTCGTGCTCGACCGCCTCGGCTGGGGCGATCTCCTCGCGACGGAGTTCTTCGAAGGGCGCCCCGCCGCCGACGCCGCGTCGGGGCAGAGCCTCGCGCGTCGCGGCGACGGGATCGACGGCGACGACAACGCCGCCGACTGGGAGCCCTCCACGCCGACCCCGGGCGCTCCCAACCACCCGCCCTATCGCGTCTCGCTCCGGTCGTCCCGCCTTCGCCCCGAGGTCGCGTGGCCGGGCGACGACGTGACTCTGAGCCTCTCCGCGCGGCACGATGGAACGCGCCCGCTCCTCGCCGGCGAATGGGGCGTCCTGTTCGCGGAGCGGCCCGCCGGCTCGCCGGCGGACCCGGGCGCGGGCGACGACACGACTCGAGTCTGGATCGAACGCGTACGCTACGACGGCGGCCCGCTGGCGCCGGGGGAGAGTCTCGTCGTCGCGGGTGCCTGGACCGCCGCGACGCTCGGCGCCTTCGAGGCGCGGGCGGTCGTCTGGACGAGGCGCGACGACGGGAGCGAGGCGGGATCCGCCGGGGCGGCGGTCGCGCGCGATTCGGCCCTCGTTCGGGGGCGCGTCGGCGCGGGGCCGGTGGCCGTGAACGAGTTCGCGTTTCGCGACGACGGCGCGGGCGAGTGGGTCGAGCTCGTGGCGACGGAAGCCATCCCCTCGTGGGAGGCGTTCCACCTGGGGGACGCGACGGGCGCCGCGCGACGGCTCGTCGTGGGCGGCGGAGCCGCCGGCGCCGAAGCGGGAGAGCTTCGCGTCGCGGCGTCCGATCCGGCGCGGTTCGCCGCGCGCTTCGCGATCCCCGAGAGTCTCCTCCTCGCGACCGAAGGCGGGTGGACGGCGCTCAACGACTCGCCCTCCTCGAGCGCCGGCGTCTCGCCCCACACGGACATCGTGCGCGTCGTCGACGAGCAGGGCAGGCCGTGCGACGCCGTGCCCTACGAGCCGGCCTGGAGCGCGAGCGGCGGGAGCATCGAGCGGCTCTCGCCTGGCTTCCCGAGCGCGTCGAGCCGGAGCTGGGCCGAATCGGTGTCGCCGGCGGGTGGGACGCCGGGGGCGCCGAATTCGGTCGCGGCGTTTCAGGCCGCGCGGCCGGCGACGCCGTCGCTACTCGCGGCGCCGCGCCGCGTCCTGCGGCGCGACGGAAGCGACGGCCGGGGCGCCATCGTTCTGGAGCTCGGGCCCGGCGTGGCCGAGCGCTCCGTGCGGCTCTCCATTCTCGATCTCCGCGGCCGAGTCAGGCGGCGGCTCGCCGCCGGCGAGCGCTTCGGCGGGGAGGCCGCGCTCCTCTGGGACGGAAAGGACGACGAAGGGCGCGCGGTGGAGCCGGGACTCTACGTGGCGCGGCTCGAGGCGGCCGCGGCCGGCGAGCGTTCGCGGCGGGCGTCGGTGACGATCGCGGTCGCGCCGGCCGGCGGAGCGAGGCGATGAGGGCGCGGCGCCTGGCGTCGTGCCTCGCCGTCTCGTTCGCGGTTTCGTTCGGCTGGGCGGCCGTCGGCCGCGCGGGCTTCGACCTGGGGGACGCGTCGCCGGGCTCCCTCGGCGCCGCGTCGCTCGAAGGGCCGAGGCGCTGGCTCCTTCCCGAGCGATCGGGCGACGCCCCGCCGGGCGAGGGCGGCGTCGCGCTCTCCCGGGCCTCGCTCTTCGGCGACACCGAGCTGGCCGCCGACGCGCTCGCCTTCTCGTCGGGGCGCGGCGTCGTCGGCGCGGAATTCGCCGCGCTTCTCGTCGGCGCGGGCCCGCTTCGCGAACGGACGCTCCGTCTCGACCTCTCGGATCGGGATCCGGGGACCGTCTCGCTCCACGCGCGCGTCGAGCGCCTCGATCTCGAGCTGCCGGGCGAGCGGCGGCGCGGAGGCTGGGCCGCCGGCTTCGGCTCCATCGGCCGATGGCGGGGCGGCGCGTGGAGCGGCGAGCTTCGGGTCTGGGGGACGCGCCTCGCCCGCGGCAAGGAACTCGCGGCGCTCGGCGCGGCGCCGGAGTTCGACCTCGATGCGTCGATGTCGCGAGGCGGGCTCCGGCTCGCGGCGGCCGACCGCTGGAGCGCGCGCGGCGGCTCGAGCCCGCGGCTCACGCTCGAGTTTCCCCTGGGGGACGAGCTGCGCGTGCGGGTCGGGCGCGGGAGCGCTCCGTCGCGATTCGGCATCGCCGTCGCCGCGCGCCGCGGCGACTGGGTCGTGAGCGCGGGGAGGCTGGAGGACGCCGACGCGGCGACGACGCAGGCCGTCGAAATCGCGTTCGTCCGTCGGGACCAAGCGAAACGGCCCGCGTCGTCCGCGGGCCGCTCCCCCGATTCCGATTCGTCGAACGCGCCGCCGCCGGGAGCCCTCGCCCCGCGCGCGCGCGCGCCGCTACTTCAGGAGAATCAGCTTCTTCGATCCGGTGAAGCCGGGCGTGCGAAGCTGGTAGAAGTAGACCCCGCTCGACACGGGCCGGCCGGCGTCGTCCGTGCCGTTCCACCGCACGGTGTAGACGCCCGCGTCGTGAGCCCGCTCCACGAGCGTCCTCACGAGCGCGCCGCTCACGTTGTAGATGTCGATCGTCACGAGACCCTTCGTCGCGACCGAGTACCGGATGGACGTCTCCGGATTGAAGGGATTGGGCGAGTTCTGGAAGAGCTCGGTCCGGATGCGCGGAGCCTGGGTCGCGGGATCGTCCTCGACGGCCGTGGCGGCGTAGCAGGCGTTCTCCTTGAAGTACCCCTGCAGGAAATTCTTCACGAGCTGGATCCGCTCGCCGCCCTCCTCGATGACGTTGAAGCCGAAGCCCTGGAAGATGACCCGCGCGCTGTCGAGGCCGATGGGCGAGTACTTCGTCGCGTACCGCGTCGCGGCCGGCTGGTTGTTCGGATACTTGAGCAGGACGCCGGACTTCCCGTTGATCGGAGCGGTCGTCGACTGCTGAACGAGGTCGAACGCGTTCACGATGGGGCAGTCGCCGTTCAGGTGCATGGCGCGGCCGGCCGTGGGCGATCCGGCGATGCCCGACACGATCGGGTGGAGGGTGTCCTGCGGGACGTTCTCCCAGATGTCGCGGGTGAACCTGGCGCCGCAGGTGAACCCGAGGAAACTGTTGTAGTCGACGCCGAGCGCCCCGAGCTCGTACGCCACGTCGTCGCCGGCGATCCAGAAGTTGCGGTCCTTGCCCGATTGCTGAATCCACGACTGGATGACCTGCTGGTCCTCCTTCGTGATCGTGAGGGCGGAGAGGTCGCCGGAGTGCCAGACGATCGTCTTGTACTGGATGAGCGAATTCACGTCGGTCACCGGCCAGCGATACATCGGATCGGTCGGCGAGGAGCCGCCCAGGCAGTTGCCGATGCCGCTCGTCGGTCCGTTCACGTCCCAGGTGTCGAACTTGTATCCGAGCGAGGTCATGGCCTCCGCGATCCTCGGACTCGTCTCCCGGCCGGAGAAGTGATTCACGAAGAGGATGGTGGAGAGGCTGTCGAAGCAGGAGAGAGCCGGATTGATGGGCGTCTTGAGCGGCAGGATCGAGGCCGAGAAATACTTCTGGGCCGTCGGCGCGTCGGCCGGAGCGTAGGACGTCTGGTCGAGGCTGTCGGTCACGGCGAAGTAGTACTCGAGCGTCGTGTTCGCCGGGTAGTCGGCGGCCGGCACGTCGGCGTACCGGAACGTGGGAAGCGCCGGGTTCGATCCCGTCAGGGGCGCGCTGGCGAACGATCCGCCGTTGAGCCGGTAGTACATCAGGCCCGTCTTGTAGCCGCGCGACGCGCTCACCTGCACCACGGCGCTGTCGCCGAGCGGAGTGTTGAAGTTGTCGTTCACGAAGAACGCGGTGGTCCGGAACGTGTCGTTGAAGAGGTCGATGTCGCGCGTCACGATCGTCGGAGGCGCCACGCCGATCACGCCGAGCGAGAGGTTGTCGAAGAGCGCGTACGTGTTGCTGTACGCCGACACGCCGTCGCAGAACACGGTCGAGAGGTCCTTCAACCCCAGCCGGTACTGGACCGAGTCGCGGTTCCCGGCGGCCGGAAGCGTGATCCGCTGTTTCGCCCAGTCCTTGTTCCCTCCGTAGTAGACGAAGTTCGTGGGATTGCTCCAGAGGCTCCAGTCGGCGTCCCCGGCGTTCTTGGTCCGGTACTCCGGTTCGTAGAAGAAGCAGCCGTTCAGCGGGAGATTCCGGTAGACGTCGAATTCCATGAAGACGGTGTTCGCCCTCCCGGTCGCGATGGGAGGCGTGATGACGACGTTGTTGATGCGGGGGACCAGCGTGAGGATGACCGGATCGAACGCGGTCCACACCTTCGAGGCGTTGGCCGTGCAAACGTCCTCGGTGTAGACGTTGTTCCGGATCGTGTAGTAGTCGCCGACGCCCGGATAGGTGGACACGTACCAATCGCCGACGTTGTTGCTTCCGTTGTCGAAGAACCGGACGTTCGTCCCCTGCTTGATGGTGATGTTGTCGATGACCCAGCCGTCTCCGGTGTAGAGGCCGTCCGCCGAGGAGTAGCCGACGTCGGACGTGAAGACGAAGCGGAAGGGAACCTTGATGCCGAGCGGGAACTTCGCTCGAATGGTGTCCGGGATGACGACGGTGAACGAGTCGCACCCCTGTCCGTTCGGGACCTTTCCCGTGAACGTCGCGATGGGGGCCCACGACTGATCGAGGTCGAGCACCTCGACGTAGCCGAAGTCGTACCCCGGCTCGGCGTCGAACTTGTGGCGGAAGCCGAGCGTGACCGGGGTGCCGAGCGGCAGGCTGTCCAGGTTGACGCTGTTTTCCAGGTACTGGGTCCAGTCGTTGTCGTACCCGGCGCGATTCGGATCGTAGATCCACGACGAGTCCTGAAGCCCGCACCACCACGACTTCCCCATGCCGGCGCAGGAGAGAAGCGAGTCGATGTGCCACGCCGTCGGCTTCAGCGAGAGGTCCTTGTGCGTCCAGCCTCCCTCGTTCGAGGGACTCGAGAGGTTCTCGAGGTTCGTGCTGTAGACGTAGACGGTCTCGCCGGCCGCCGCCGCGCGGTTCAGGCGTCGCGCGTCAAGCGGCCGCGAGCCGGCCGCGGGGTCGCTCAACGCTTCCGTCGGGACGCGCCCCGCGCTCGAGGGATCGGGCGCGGGCTCCGGAGGCTGATTCGCCGCGGCAGCCGTGCCGAACCAGGCAACCAGGGCCCAGGAAACGAGGAACGCGATCGGGGAGCGATGTCGCATGGGGGGAGTCCTCCGAGACCAATCGAGTGGGCCAGTGGAAACGGGCGGGGGGTCGGGGGAACATGCGCGCGCGCGAGTGCCGGGCGCGAGATGCGGGGACGTTCATGTCGCCTCACACGGATCGAAATCGCAAGGTTGCTGCGACACTCGCAGGGGATCCGACGCGGGTCGACCCACCCTGCGGAAAACGTGGGTCGCATTATACCGCACGGCGCGGCTGAATTCCACGAAAAAGGCTCTGCCGTCACGACTTGCGGCCGCCGAGCGAGGGCGGAACGCGAGAAACGGACGCTCGCGCGGAGCCTTGGACCGCCTCCGAGTCCCTTCGCGCCAGGGCGGTCGTTGTGGGGGGGAGTCCCCTTTGCTATCATGCGACGGCATAGGAGAATACGGCGTCGCTCGCGGTTCTTCTCGGCGCTGGGACTCCTGTTCGTCGCGGCCGTGGGCCGCGCGTTCGGGGCGGAAGCGATCGGCGCGTATTCGAGCGGATCACCCGAGAGCGCGGCGGCGTGGCTTCCCGATCCAGCCGAGAACCTCGACGAGCCGGAGCGGCTCGCGGAGCCTTCCGGCGCGGCGCGGCTACGGCTCGTCACGAGCCAAGGCGGCGCCGGCGCGCCGGGACGAAGGCTCTGGTGGGGAAGCCGGCGGATCGAAGGCACGCTTTCGCTCGGCGAGGCGCTTCTCGAGGGAGGCGTGCTCGTCCGAGCGGGCTCCATCTCCGTGAGCGGGGGCTCGATCGCGCTCCAGGACCCGGGGCTCGTCGCGGAAGTCGCGGGTGTCGCGCGCAGGACGCGCGCCGTCGGCGCGACGCGGGGGGCGGGTCTCCGAGTCGCCGCCCGTCCCGCCACGGGCGCCGCCTGCGACGTGCGGGGCGCCGCGATCGGCTGGAACTTCCCGATCGGCCGCCTCCGCGTGGCGGGCGGAACGCGGCGGCGCGGCGTGGGCGAAGCGCTCGCGCTCGAAGGCCGGGTGCGGTCGCTCACCTTGCGCGCGATCCAGGTTCGCGCCGGGACGAGGCGCGAGTCCTACGGCAGCGTGGCGATTCGGCGCGCGGGTGCGGAGGGCCCGGCTTCCGTGGAAGCGGGGGCCGGTCCACTCGGATCGTTCGGAAGGCTCGGACTCGACGCGCGACAGGGCCGCCTCGAGGGCGCCGCGCGGTATCAGATCGAGTCGTGGCGCGATCGTCCCGGCAGCCTCGATCTCGAGGGGGCCTGGACGTCGCGAAAGGTCGCGGCCCGCGTGCGATGGCGCTCCTGGTCGGGGCCCGCGACACCGCGCTCGGCCCTGTCGGCGCCGGAAGACGACGGACGGATCGAGGTGGATCTTCGGCTCGGGAGTGGCCGGCAGGGAGGCGCCGGCGTCTGGCGCGTTCGCGTCGGTTCGAGACCTCGGCAGGCCGACGGTTCGGGCGGGGAACGCTTCGTGGTCGGAGACTGGACGGTCGCGCGCGAGCGGGGACGAACGCTTCACTTCATCGCCGGCCGCCGCGACGCGCAGACGGAGAACGAGTGGCGCCGGGGACGCTCCGCCGGCTCCCTTCTCGAGCTGGAGTGGGGCGATCGCGCCGCGATGACGCTCTCGGTCGAAGCGGTGCGGGCGGGCGCGGGCGGCGGGTCGTACGGCCCGGGGCTCGATGTCGCCGAGACCGGTTCGCTCCGAGCCCGGACGCGTTCGGGCGTGCGAGCCGCGGCCCGCGGGTGGTTGCGGATCGGATCGTGGCGGCTGGGCGCCGCCGCGGACGACGAGGACGATGGAACCGAATTCGATGAAACGACCAGCAGGGCGCCGCGCGCGCCGCGCGTGACGATCTGGCTGGCATGGAGCGGCGGCGAGACCGCGCCCTAGGCGCGGCGAGACCCCCGCGGGAGGCACGATGCGTTACGCGGAACGAATGAACCTGCTCGGGACCGAGACCGCCTTCGAGGTGCTGGCGAAGGCTCGCGCGCTCGAGGCCCAGGGCCGATCGATCGTCCATCTCGAGATCGGCGAGCCCGATTTCGACACGCCCGCCGCCATCCGAGACGCGGCGATCCGGGCGATCCAGGAGGGATTCACGCACTACGGCCCCTCGGCGGGGCTCCCCGAGGTGAAGGAGGCGATCGCCGCCCACATCTCGAAGGATCGCGGGCTCAAGGTGACGGCCGACCAGGTCGTCGTCACGCCCGGCGGGAAGCCGGTCATCACCTTCTCGATCATGGCGACCGTCGATCCGGGCGACGAGGTGATCATCCCGAATCCCGGCTTCCCGATCTACGAATCGGTGGCCCGCTTCGTCGGCGCGAAGGTCGTGCCGCTCGTCCTTCGCGAGGAGCGGGAGTTCCGGTTCGGCGCGGCGGATCTGGAAGCGCTCCTCACGCCGAAGACCAAGATGGTCGTCCTCAACTCGCCGCACAATCCCACCGGCTCGGTCCTCTCGCCGAAGGACCTCGACGAGATCGCCGCGCTCCTGCGCGACCGCGACATCTGGGTCCTCTCCGACGAGATCTACTCGAAGGTCCTCTACGAAGGGGTCCACCAGTCGATCGCGACGCGCCCCGGCATGGCCGAGAAGACGATCCTCCTCGACGGCTTCTCGAAGACCTACGCCATGACGGGCTGGCGCCTCGGCTACGGCGTCATGACGCCGGCGCTCGCGAAGCACGTGGCGCGGCTCGCCACGAACGTCTACTCCCACGCCACCTCGTTCGTGCAGCGCGCGGCCCCGACGGCGCTCGGCGGAAAGCAGGACGAGGTCGTGGCGATGGTCGCCGAGTTCCGCCGCCGCCGCGAGGCGATCGTGGCGGGATTGAACGCCATCCCCGGCATCCAGTGCACCAAGCCGGCGGGCGCGTTCTACGTCTTCCCGAACGTGCGGGGCCTCGGCATGAAGAGCGCCGAGATCGAAGGGGCGCTCCTCCAGGAGGCGGGCATCGCGGCGCTTTCGGGCACCGCGTTCGGCGCGCACGGCGAAGGCTACATCCGCTTCTCCTACGCGAACTCGATCGAGAACATCCAGGAGGGGCTTCGCCGTTTCGAGGCGTTCGTCCAGAGTCACACGCGCGCGGCGCGCTGATCGATGGGGCGTAGGCCGAAGCGGGTCCTGATCACGCTCGGGGGGAACGCGATTCTCCCCGCGCGCGGGACCGGGACGTTCGAGGAGCAGTGCGCGATCACGCGGCTCACCATGCAGCCGATCGCGGAGCTGATCCGGGACGGCATCGAGGTGGTGCTGAGCCACGGCAACGGTCCGATCGTGGGGAACATCCTCATCCGGAACGAGGCGGCTCGCGAGCAGATTCCCCCGATGCCGCTCGACGTCTGCGGCGCCGATTCGCAGGGGGGGATCGGCTACATGATGCAGCAGTCGCTGCAGAACGAGCTCCACCGCACGGGCCTCGACCGCACCGTGGTGACGGCGGTGACCCAGGTCGTGGTGGACGAGCGCGATCCCGCCTTTCGCCGCCCCACGAAGCCGATCGGCCCCTTCTACCCCCAGGAGCGCGCGAGGCTCCTGGCCAAGGAGAAGGGGTGGACGATCGTGGAGGACGCGGGACGCGGCTACCGGCGCGTCGTGCCGTCGCCGCAGCCGCTCGAGGTGATCGAGATCGACGCCATCCGCGGGCTGGTCGACGACGGCGTGATCGTCATCGCCGCCGGCGGCGGCGGCATCCCGGTCTCGCGGCAGTGGGACGGAACGCTCCACGGCGTCGAGGCGGTCATCGACAAGGATCTCGCCTCGAGCCTCCTCGCGCGGCTTCTCGGCTGCGACACGCTCGTCATCGTCACCGGCGTCGACCGCGTGGCGGTCCACTTCGGGAAGCCGGAGCAGCGCGATCTCGATCTCGTCACGGTCGAGGAGCTCGAAAAATTCCAGAAGGAAGGACATTTCCCCGCGGGTAATATGGGCCCCAAGGTGCAGGCCGCCATCGAATTCATCCGGGGCGGCGGGCAGGAAGTGATCATCACGTCTCCCGAGAAGGCGCGCGACGCGCTCGAGGGGACGACCGGGACGCGCGTCCGGCGCGAGTGAGGCAGGGAGGACGATGGGCGACAAGGACGTCGTGCGGAAGAATCTCGGACTCGAGATCAGCGCTCTGACCCTCGCCGAAGGGGGACGATGGGCCGTGAAGGACTTCCGGCTCTCGGTCCGCGCGGGAACGGTCCACGTCATCCTCGGCGAGCGCGACACCGGCAAGACGGCGCTTCTCGAAGCGCTCGCGGGGCTCCGGCTCGAGGAGAAGGGGAGCATCCGCTTCGCCGGCGCCGACGGCGACGGGAAGGAAGGGGCCGCCCTTCGCCGCGCCTCGGCGGCGCTCCTTCCGCGCGAGACCCCTCCGAGCGCGTTGACGGTGGCGGAACGCCTCACCCTTCACGAAGCGCCGCGCTGGCTCGGCGTCGGCATCGAGGGGAAGGCCGCGGCGGAGCAGGCGCGCGAACGCGCCGCCTCGCTCGGCCTCGAGCCGCTCCTCTCCGTTCCGCTCGAGGCGCTTCGCCCCCTCGAGCGGCGCCTCGTCGAGCTCGCGGCGGCCCTCGCCGAATCGCCCGGGCTCCTGCTCCTCGACGAGCCGACCGGCGACCTGGGCCCCCACGAGGCGCGGCAATACCTCGCCGCCCTCCGCGGCGCGGCCGAGAGCGCGGGAATCCCCGCGATCGTCGCGACCACGTGGCCGCGCGACGCCTATCCCGACGCGAGGGGGGTCACCATCCTCTGGCGCGGCGCGGCGCCCGCGACCCTTTCCACCGCCGAGGTCACCGAGGCGGCGCTGGTGGAGCGCTGGACCGGCGGCGTCGGCATCAAGCGCATTCCGAGCGGCGCCCACACCGCCGGCGACGTGCTCCTCCGCGCGGAGGGGATCGTCCTCAAGGGGCGCGGCCGCGAGACGTCGCTCGCGGGGCTCGAATTCGAGGTCGCGGCCGGCGAGGTGCTCGCCATCTGCGGCGCCCCCGCCGACGGGCTGAACCTCCTCCACGACGTTCTCCTCGGCAGCCGCCCGCCCGCCGAGGGGACGATGCATTTCCTGGGCAAGGAGATCGGACGCGCGCCGCGGCGACTTCGCGTCGACTCCGGCATGACCTTCGTGAATCCCCCGCACGCGCGCGACCAGTCGATCCTCGACTTCTCGGTCGAGGAGAACCTGGCGCTCGGCCAGATGCAGGGCCCGCCCTTCGCCCGGAGCGGTTTCCTCCGCCACGACTCGATTCACGGAAACGCCGTGCGCGCGCTCCAGGACTTCGAGATTCCGGACGCCGAGCCCGAATCGCGCTTCGGCGACCTGACCCTCGGCATGCGCCAGCGGCTCATCGTGGCGCGCGAGGTGATCCACAATCCGCGCCTCCTCGTGGTCCGCTCGCCGGGCCAGGGGCTCTCGCTCGAGGCGCAGGAATACGTGCGGCGCACGCTCATCCTCCAGTGCGAGCGGGGCACCGGGCTCCTCTGGCTCACGGAGGAGCCCGAGGAGGCGATGCGCGTCGCGGACCGGCTGGCCGTTCTGACCGCGGGAAAGCTCGTCTGGATCCCGGTGACCGAGACGATGACGCGCGAGATGATCATCGACGAGATGTCGGGAGCGGCGGCGTGATCCTTCCGGGGCGGTGCCGCGGCGGAAAGATCCAGATCCTGGTCAACGGCCTCACGGTGCTCGCGCTCTTCGCCGGCACGCACGCGCTCGCGCTCGGCAGCGTCGACCTCAACCCGGGGGCCTGGGCCGCGCCCTGGAGCGGGGACGTCGTCCTCGTCTCGGCGGGGCTGCTCTTCCTCGGGCTCGCGTTTCTGCTTCCGCTTCACGGCGGACTCCTCAATCTCGGCATTCACGCGCAGTTCCTGGTCGGATTCGCGGTCGGAGCCTCCATCGCGAGAGGCGGCCTCGTCGATCCCGCGGGGCAGGCGGCTCTCTCGCTCGTCGTGGCCGCGCTGGCCGGGGCGCTGACCGGGGTCGTCATGGCGTGGCTGAAGCAGAAGTTCGCCATTCACGAGATCCTGAGCGGACTCCTCCTGACCGCCGCCGCCATGCCGATCGGCCGCGCGCTCGCCGTCGACCGCGTCACGCCGCAGGCCCTCACGATCGAACTCGCGACGCTGGCCGCGCCGCTCGGACTGGCGCCCGGGCCTTCGCTCCCCCCGGCGTTCGTCCTGACGTGGGGAATCCTGCTTCTCTCGGCCGCGCTCGTGATCGGGCTCCTCTTCTCCTACGTTCTCCGCCACGCGGCCTCCGGTTTCGCGATCCGCTCGAGCGGCGCGAATCCCCTCGCGGCGGCGGCCACCGGCGTCGACGTGGAGCGCGTTCAGATGGCGCTCCTCGGGGTCGGCGGCGCGTGCGCCGGCCTGACCGGCGCGCTCCAGCTCTGGACGCAGCCGGCCGTCGCGCTCGAGCGCTGGCCGTTCCCGCTCGGGTTCGCCGGCATGGTGGTCGCGTTCCTCGGCTTCGGCTCGGTCCGCGGCGCCCTCGTCGCGGCTCTCGTCCTCGCGGCATGGCTCAACACGCCCGGCGCGGCGGCCGTGCTTCAGCACCCCGGCTGGGGCGCGGCGATCGCGTTCGTCCTCCTCGCGCCCGCGCTCTGGGTTCTTCCGCGACTCCTCCCCGAACAAGGAGCCCCGCGCTCGATCTGGCGCACCCGGCACCGCGAGCCCATTTGATTCCGGCCTAGCCGGCGCCCTCCTCTCTCCCGTCACCCCGGCCGTTCCCTTCATTCGCCCCGACGCCAACCCTCTGCATGGGAGGTAGACGTCATGGTTCGTACGTGGGGAGTGGTGATCTGGGTCGTGGTCTTGGCGATGGCGGTGGCGTTGGCGATCCGGTTCGCGCCGCCGGCGCGCGCGCAACCGGCGACGGGGCTCGTCCTGAACGAGATCCTGGCCGGCCCGGCGCGCGATTGGGACGGCGACGGCCTCTTCGACGCGCGGAAGGACGAGTGGGTGGAGATCCGAAACGACGGCGGCGCGACGGTCGACCTGGCCGCTTACCGGCTGGCGGACGCCGACTCGACGATCCGCTTCGCCTTCACGGGCCTGCTGGCGCCGGGCGGCGTCGTCCTCGTGACCGGGACCGCGGCGCTCGACTGGCAACGGGCCGCGGGCCGAAGCGCCACCGGGCTCTCGCTCAACAACAGCGGCGACACCGTGCATCTATTCCAGATCGCGGGCGCCGACACGATGGCGGTCGACGTGAAGAGCTACAACTCGATCGAGGGCGCCACCGACCGCTCGACGGGCCGGTTCGGCGGCGCCTGGGTCCTCTTCGACGCGCTCAACAAGTACACGGGGAGCGGCGAGCCGAAGGGAAGCGGCTGCCCGCCGACGCCGGGGGCCGAGAACGGCTGCACCACGAAGGTGAGCGAAACGACGTGGGGGTGGATCAAGGCGAACTATCGGTAGGGACGATCGGCGGGACGAACGGAAAGACGTGGGGCGGGTCACCCCTCATCGGGTGGGCCCGCCCCGTTTTCGTTTCGCGATCGCCGCGGGCCGGCTAGCCCGCGCTCTTCCGATAGAGGCGGTCGGCCAGGGCGGCGATGGCGTCGGTGCCTCGGATGTTCTCCACCCACCTCGCCGGGATCGCGGAGACGCCGTGCTTCGCGCCCAGCGCGGCGCCCACGACCGCGCCGTTCGTGTCGGCGTCGCCGCCCGCGTTCACGACCGTCATCACGATCGTTTCGAAATCGCCCGGCTGCTCCAGCGCCCAGAGCGCCGCCTTCATCGCCTTCAGCGTGTAGCCCATCGTGTTGTCGTGATCGAGCTCGAGGGCGTCGAGTCCGCTTCCCGCGACGGCGCGCACCGCTTCGACGACCGTGAGGGGCGCCCCCGCCTCGTCGAGCGAGGCCGCCAGATCCTCGAGTTCGAGGGCGCGCCCGTCGAGCGAGGCGGCGATGGCCGCGTTCACCGCGACCGCCGACCAGCCGCAGCGGGCGTCGTGGTGCGTCACGAGGGCGCTCTGGTGCGTCTCCTCGATCAGTCGATCGGGCTCGCTCCGCCAGCGGAGCGCCACGGGGGCGCATCGCATGACCGCGCCATTTCCCGCCGCGTTCTGCCCCGTCTCGATCCAGACGGCGCGCGCGGCGTCCTCCGCCGGCGTGCCCCGCTCGATCGCGTCGAGCACGCGCCAGGTGTGGTGCCCGATGCCGCGTCCGTTCTCCCGTCGCCACGCGAGGAAGCGCGCGGCCAGGTCCCCGATCTCGAAGCGGTCGCGCTCCACGATCGCCTCGGCCAGCACGACGGCCTGCGCCAGATCGTCGTCCCAGGAGCGCGTGCGCTCCTCGGGGGCGACGTCGCGCACGCCGCCCGGATGGAGCCGGGTGATGTAGGGCCGGAGAAAACCCTCCACCGGGAGGCCGAGCGCGTTGCCCGCGGCCAGGCCGAGCATGGCGCCGCGGTAACGATCGGCCAGCGCCGCCGACGGAGCGGAGGAGGGTGCGTCGAGCATGGTGACGAGTCGTTTCATCGATTCTCCAGGGCCTCGCGGGAGACCGCTTTCATGAGCGTGACGAAGCGTGGGTCCTCGCCGATCGGGGGGAGGACGTCCAGGTTCAGAGTCGGGTGGCGGCGACGCGCCTCCTCCGCCTGCGCGGGAATGTCGTGCGCCACGTGGGCGCCCGCGGAGAGGAAGAGAGGAAGCACGAGCAGCGTCGCCACGCCGTCGCGAACGGCTTCGGCGGCGGCGTCGGGAAGCGTCGGTCCCACGAATTCCATGTAGGCGAGGCGCACCCGCTCCTCGCCCAGCTCCGCGCGAAGCGTCCGCTCCAGGGTTTCGAACGGCGCCCGCCACCGCGGATCGCGGCTCCCGTGCGCGAAGAGAAGGAGCCGGACGCCCGCGGACGATGCCATGCCCAAGGGTAGCATCCTCGCGAGAGGGCGGCCACCCCGCGTGCTACGCTATCGCGGACATGGCGAGCCGCCCCGACCGTCCGTCCCGCGCCCGCGAGTGGCGCCTCTTCGCGATCTGGTACCTGGCGGGCTTCGTCCTGCTCCTCGCGCTGCTGGTCGCGATGTTCGGACTCCGCGGCGCGACGGTCGCGGATGTGTGGGAGCGCGTGCCGCGAATCCTCCGCTGGATCGCGCGGCGGCCCCTCGGCTATCTCCTCGCCGCCGTTCCGTACCTTCTCTTCATCGTCGGGCGTTCGCTGGTTCGGGAGCACCGCCGGGGCGGCGTCCGCGCTCTCGCGATGGCCGCGGCGACCCGAGTCGCGCTCCCCGCCGCCGCGCTCGCCGCGCTCGGGCTCGGCTACCGCGCCTACCGATCCGAGGGTCCCGTTCCCTGGAGCCACGATCCGACGGTGCAGAACGAGTCCGGCCGTTCGCGCGATCTCTTCGCCCGCGACGGCAAGATGCGCGGCGTGAACCTCGTGGCCGGCCGGCGCATGGGGGAGGCGGTCCTGCCGCCGCTCATCCGCGACAACGTGGAGTGGATCTCGGTCACTCCGTTCGGCTGGCAGGAGAATCTCGCCTCCACCGTCATCGAGTCGAACGGCGAGGCCGGATACTGGAGCGAGAGCGATTCCGGCGTGGTGGAGCTGGCTCGGATGGCGCACGCGCGCGGCATGCGGGTCGCGCTGAAGCCTCATCTCTGGGTCACGGGCGGCGGCGCCTCGAAACTCGCGGAACTCGATCCGGGGAGCGCCGCGGGATGGCGCTCGTGGTTCGCGTCGTATCGCGCGTTCCTGCTCCGCTACGCGGCGCTCGCCGAGAGCGCCCACGTCGACCTCCTGATCGTCGGCGCCGAGCTGACGCGCGCCTCGACGCGACACCCCGACGAATGGCGCGCGCTGATCGCGGAGACGCGGCGCGTCTACCGCGGACCGCTCACCTACGCGGCCAACTGGTACGAGGAGGCGGAGGGGATCGCGTTCTGGGACGCGCTCGACTACATCTCGGTGCAGGCCTACTATCCGCTGGCGGAGAAGGGCGGGGCCGATCGCGCGGCGCTCGAGCGCGGCTGGTCCGCGCCGCTCCGGACGCTGGAGGCGCTTCACGAAAAGTGGGGGAAGAAGGTGATCTTCACCGAGGTCGGCTGGAAGAGCACCGCCGACGCGGCGGTTCGTCCCTGGGAGTGGACGGAGGACTCCTCGCAGCTTCTCTCCCGCGTTTCGACCCGAGCGCAGGCCGACGCCTACGACGCCTTCTTCCGCGCGGTCTGGCCGAAGCCGTGGTTCGCCGGCGCGTTCGTCTGGAAATGGTATGGCCGCCACGAGCGGGCGGGCGGCGCCGACGACATCGATTTCACGCCGCAGAACAAGCCGGCGGAAGGTGTGATCGCGCGGGCGTATGGCGCCGTCGCCGGAAAGGAGGGCCCATGAACCGTCCGATCGACTCCCGCGTCGACATCGGCCACGTCCACCTGAAAGTCGCCGACCTCGACCGCGCCATCGACTTCTACTCCGGCGTCCTCGGCTTCGACCTCGTGCAGCGGATGGGACGCCAGGCCGCGTTCCTGAGCGCGGGCGGCTATCACCATCACATTGGGCTCAACACGTGGGAGAGCGCGGGCGGCTCGCCGCCGCCGCGCGGCTCGACGGGGCTCTACCACGTGGCCATCCGCTATCCCGATCGCGCGGCGCTGGCCGACGCGCTGCGACGGCTCCTGGCCGCGGGAGTCCCGCTCGAAGGGTCCGCCGATCACGGCGTGAGCGAAGCGCTCTACCTCCGAGACCCGGACGGGAACGGGATCGAACTCTACTGGGATCGGCCGCGCGAAGAATGGCCGCGCGACGCGAAGGGCGAGCTGCGGATGGTCAGCGACCCGCTGGACCTCGGCGCGCTCTCCAGGGAAGGCACGGCGCGCTGAATGGAGTAGACTGGCGGAGCCGGACGGACTGGACGCGAACCTCTGGGGGGCTCTATGCCGGTCAGCTATGAAATTCGAGACGTGGTGCTGCGCTTGAATCTCGAGGGCGAGTACGAGCCCGAGGAGATCCTTCGAACGTTCCTGGCCGCGATGTCGGACCCCGCCTGTCCGAAGCCGGTCGCCCTGCTGGTCGACGTCTCGCGATCCGAGTCGCTCTCGAAGCGCTCGCCCGGAGAGATTCAGACCGTGGCGCAGGCCCTCGGGCCCTTCGCCAAGCGGATCGGCGGCCGCTGCGCGGTCGTCGCGACCGACGACCTTCACTTCGGGCTCACCCGCATGGGGAGCGCCTACAGCGGCGGCGTCGGCGTCGACGTCCAGGTGTTCCGCGAGATGGATGCCGCGCTGGGCTGGCTCGCCAGCGGCGC
>DASTKG010000081.1:0-2330 GCA_035716005.1 Candidatus Eiseniibacteriota bacterium | reverse complement strand
CGCCGCCAAGGACGTCCCGCTCGACATCACCGTCCACGTGGAGGGGAAGAACCCCGCCAGCAACAACACCACCGCGCGGCTCGTTCGTCTCGACTGGAGCTACCTCGTGGACGACCGGGAGATCCTCGCGGGGAAGCTCGCCCAGGAATTCGCCTTCCCCCCGGGAGAGGCTCGCGATCTGCCTCTCGGCGTCCGGTTCAATCTGGTCGAGTTCTTCGGAAGCGACGGAAAGGTGCTCTTCGACACCGCGCTGGTGCTCTCCGGGCAGCAGACGACGACCAGGAAGGTGACGCTCCGGCTGACTCCGACCATCGAGACCTCGCTCGGGCCGATCCGTTACCCCGTGCCGATCACGCTCGACCTGGGAGCGGCGAACTAGCGGTCGTCCCGTCCGCCCGTCCATGCGTCTCCTCCTGCCGCTCGCCGTCTCGCTGCTCCTCGCCGCCGGCGCCCGGGCGTCGTCCCTCGACGGATTCATCCGGTCGAAGGAGGGGGGCGAGTCGATCGCGTTCGCGCGCGTCCTGCTGAGGGCCGACTCGACCGTGGCCGATTCCGGCGCCGCGACCGCGGTCGCCCGGACGCTCGCCAACGCCTCCGGGTATTACGCCATCGTCGGCGTCGAGCCGGGAACCTACCGGCTGCAGGTGCGGGCCGTCGGGTACAAAGAGCGGGCGGACGTGATCCGGATCGGGGAGGCGCCCCTCCGCCTCGACGTGGAGCTGGAGACGGCTCCGTTTCAGGTGCCGACGGTGTCCGTGAAAGCGGACTCGATGCGATTCCGGGAGGCGGACATCCAGCCCGGGTTCACCGAGATCTCCGCCAAGCGGCTGGCGAGCATTCCGGCGGTCGGCGAGCAGGACATCATCCGGAGCCTTCAACTCCTGCCGGGCATCCAGTCGGCCTCCGACGTGAGCAGCGGGCTCTACATCCGCGGCGGCGGGCCGGATCAGACGCTGATCCTCCTCGACCAGATTCCGCTCTACAATCCGACGCACGCCTTCGGATTCTTCTCCACGTTCAATCCGAGCGCCATCAAGGACGTCGCGCTCTACAAGGGCGCCTACCCGGCGAACTACGGGGGCCGGCTCGGGGCGGTCCTCGACGTCTCGAATCGGGACGGGAACCGGAACGCCCTCCACGGACAGGGGGGGATCAGCCTCATCGCCGCGCGCGCCACGCTCGAGGGCCCGATCCGCGACGGTTCCTGGATCCTCTCCGGGCGCCGGACCTATCTCGATCCGATCCTGGCCGCCGTCCGCGACGACAGCACCGAGATTCCCGACTACTACTTCTACGACATGAACGCGCGCGTGAACCGGAGCTTCGGCTCGTCGGACAACGTGATGCTCTCCGGCTACCGCGGCCGCGACGATCTCTTCCTCGACCTCGACACGGGGAGCTTCGTCGACATCCGGTGGGGAAACATGGCCGGGACCGGCCGGTGGTCGCATCGCTTCGGTCCCGGCCTCTTCGGCAATTTCCTCGTCGCGGCGAGCGAGTACACGAGCGAAACGAAGGTGAGCATCTTCAGCACGCCGATCCAATTCTCGAACCGCCTTCTCGACGTGAGCCTGAAGGCCGATCTCGACTGGCGTCCGGCCCCCGCGCATCAGATCGACGCCGGCGTCCTCGCCGCGCGCTATCGGTTCGAGTTCGATCAGGAGTTCAACGGCGTGCCGCAGCAGCCGCTCGACGAGCAGCCGATCTCGCTCTCGCTCTACGCCGAGGATCAGTGGGCCCTCTCGACCCGATCCACGCTTCGCCCTGGCCTCCGTCTGGAGCGCTTCGGGGAGAGTTCCCGCTGGGTCGTGGAGCCGCGCCTCTCGGGGAGCGTGCTCCTCGACGACCGGCTCCGCCTGAAGGCGGGCGGCGGCGGCTACACGCAGCATCTCCAACTCGTCTCCACCGAGGGCTTCAGCGGCGCCGATTTCTGGGTGCCGACGGACGAGACCGCCGAGCCCGGACGCTCCTGGCAGGCGGTCCTCGGCCTCGAGTGGACCGTGTCGCCGAAGCACCTCCTTTCGGTCGAGTCCTACTACACGACGCTTCGAAACCTCGTCCAGCTCGACGTGGTCCGCGCGCCCGACGCGCAGGAAACGACGACGGAGGATCTCTTCTACACGGGAGGAACCGGGTGGGCGTCGGGGGTGGAGATCTTCGCGGAGCAGCGGACCGGCCCCCTCACCGGGTGGATCGGCTACACGCTCGGATGGAGCCGCCGGCGGTGGGACGAGGTGAACCAGGGGAGCACCTTCCCGCCGAAATACGACCGACGCCACGATCTGAAGCTGGTGGCCGACTACAAGGTGGGGCGCTGGAGCTACAACGCG
>DASTKG010000080.1:0-2660 GCA_035716005.1 Candidatus Eiseniibacteriota bacterium | reverse complement strand
CCCGGATGACGGCGCGGAGTCCCGGGTACGGCTCCCGCCTTTCCCGCCTCGATCACACCGGCAACGACGGAGCGCCCCATGAAGTCCATTCGCGCGCGACTTTCCCCTCTCCTCGCGCCTGTCAAGCGCGTGGGTCGCTTCTTCATCAAGTCCCACATCCTCACGGTCTGGGTCGGCCTATGCGTGTTCGGATTCATCGTCGGAACACAGGCGCGCCCCGAGCCGAAGGCGATTCCCTTCGACGATCTCTATGAGGATCTCCGCGTCCTCTCCTACCGCGAGGCGCCGTCCGACACCGCGGCGCGGTTCGTCGTGGAGCTGAGGGCGCGCGGGCGGGCGTTCCGACAGTACGACGTCGACGCGCGGCAGTTCCTGCCGCCGGCGAAGGGTCGGGAGTATTGGCGCGCCGTCAGCGGAACGAGCTACGAGCCGCTCTCCGTCCGGGGGCGGGTCGATCGCGGGGTCTGGTTGGAGATCCCGGACTCCTCCGCCCAATCGCTCGTTCCGGAGCAGTTCGACGAGCTGTTCAGCTCGACGATCGACCTGGTCAACCCGGTCGCCGTGATCACGTCGGCGGTCGGCATCCTCTCCGGATATTCCGTCGGCTACCGGCTCGCCACCTGGGGCCAATCGCTGTCGAGCCCGGCCGTCCAGGCGCGATTGCTCGCGACGCCCGGTTTCGGCCGGACGATCGCGCGAGAGGCATGGCGCCGCGTCGCGCTGGAACCGGCGATCACTCTCGCGGAGAACAACGCCGAGCGATTCGCGTCGGTGAACGGACGCCAGCGGCTCTACTCGAACTTCTTCAAGGTGGCGCTGAACGACAGCAACGGATTCATCCCGTACGAGGCGGCGCGGCTCGAGTCGCTGGGGGCGGTCCGCCAGGCGCGGGCGATGACCGCGTTCACGGCGGCCGTCCGGCGCGCGGCGCAGGACACGTGCGATCTTTCCAGCGCCGACTTCGCCGCGATCGAGGAGTGGGCGAGCCTCCTCGATCGCCGGGGTCACTGGGCGACGGGCTTCTTTCCGCCGCCGGGCGAAGAGCGCATCCGCTACCTGGGAGTCCTCTCGTGGTACGGACTCGCGCCCGGGGCGGAGGACCTCCGGCGAGTCTGGGTGGGGCCTCGCCTCCTCGTGAAGAGGGGCCAAGCCGAAGGATTCGTGGCCGAGGATGTCCCGCGTCTGGCCGCGGCGTGTCCGATCTCATGGCGCCCATGGCTCGGTGGCGAGGGGATCGCGGCCGGCCCGAACTCCTGGACGGCGCGGATGGCGGGCGAGGCTCGTCAGTTCGCGCCGATCGTGGCCCTCGTGAAGAGGGTCGCGCGCGCGTCGGCGGGAGTGACCACGGCGCATCGAGGCTCCGGCTCGCCCGGGAACTCGGGCTCGGCGGTCGCGCGGGTGGAGACTGTCGGGTCGCCGGCCGCCGTCTCGGCGTCAGGCGCCGGAGTTCCGGCGTCCGACTCGGTCGCCTCGCTGTCCACCGACGCGCTCGTCGCGTCGCTCCGGATGTCGCTTCCCGATTCGACGCTTCACGTCGCGAGCCCGAGACTCGCCCTCCGTCCCGACGCGCGGCCCCACGCGACGCGCCCCGAGAGCACCGTGCTCAGGGCGCAGTTCGGCGGCATCCCTCGATAGCCGCTCGGGCGGAAACGGGCTAACCGCGGGCGGCGGCGCCCACCCCAGGACGCGCGAGCGCCTCGATCTGAATCTGGACCTGTCGCCGGAACTCGTGGGGACGGGCGATCCGTTCGAACGTCTCCGGCGTTCCGCCCGTCCCGTGGACGGTCACCCTTCCGAATCCGAGGATCCTCGCCAGCATCGTCTCCTCGACGGCGACGCTCTCCACCTTGGCGAGGAGGATCTCCTTCGTGTGCCGGCTCACGACGCCGGTTTTGATGAAGACTCGGCGATTCGTCACGGTGATCTCGGTCGCCTTCCACCGGATCATGCCGGCCGCCATGAACGCGGAGCCGGCGACCATGAGCAGGGCGCCGCCCACGATCATCGGGAGTGCGGCCTCGCCGCCCGGGCCGTTCCTGACCAGCGCCACCACGACCAGCGCGACGCCGAGCAGATCGAGCATCGCGCCGCCGAGGAGGGAGGGCGCGACCACGATCCAATGAAGCCGGGCCCGGTAGGCGATCGACTCGCCCGGGACTAGATTCGCGTCGACGTAGCCCACAAGGTCCCTCCTCTGGGCGGCCCGCTCCGGTCCAGCGCTAGAAGCGGAGAATGGCGGCGAAGGTCATGCTGTCGAGGTCCTCGCCGGTCAGGTCCTCCAGCTGCTGATCGCTCTGGAAGTTGTACGTCGCGTAGAGATCCAGACCCATCCCTCCCAGAGGAAGATTCACGCCCGCCCGAAGCGCGTAGAACGGGTTGGTCTGCCACTCGTTGTCCGTGTAGCCGATCCCCATCCCCGCGCCCCAGTAGATGCGGTTGCCCATGAGAAGCCAGGCGGAGGGCTGCCACATTTCGTTCCCCGTGCCGATGTAGTCGAAGATGTACTCGACCTGGCCTTCGGCCTTCAAGGGCCCCGCATCCATCTTCAGCGAGCCGAGCAGGGACGTCGAATTCTGATTCAGATCGACACCCTCGGCTTCGCTGATGTCGCCGAGATTCCGAAGATAGTGAATCCCGATGCCGGGCGAGATGGGCCCGGC
>DASTKG010000079.1:0-3924 GCA_035716005.1 Candidatus Eiseniibacteriota bacterium | reverse complement strand
GGATTCGTACCGCGGTCGCGTCATGAGCCTCTACACGCTCATGTTCGTGGGAACCGCCCCGATCGGGTCGCTCGTGACCGGAACGATCGCGCAGCGATTCGGCGCGCCCATCGCGACGTCGATGAGCGCACTCGTGCTTTTCGGCGGCGCGGTCTGGGTGTTCCAGCGACTTCGAACTCTCGCGCTTCAGGAGACGGCGATGGTTCCTCCAGTCAGCCCAGATCCGGATCGACTGGGGTAGGGCCCCTCGCTCGATGCGCGCGGCCGGCAGTGGTACCGGCGCACCCCTTGCACATCGCCTGCCGCCCGGCAACACTCTGACTCTCGACCATGAACCTCGACAAGGCGATCAACATCGAAGACCTCCGCCGGATGGCGCGAAGACGCGTGCCGCGTTTCGTCTTCGATTTCGTGGACGGCGGCGCCGAGGACGAGGTGACGCTCCGCGCGAATCGCCGCTCCTTCGAACGGCTTCGGTTCCGGCCGCGCACGCTCGCGGGGGTCTCGGGGCGAAGCACGGGCGGCACGATCCTCGGGGCTCCGTCGGCCCTGCCCGCGGTCGCGGCGCCCGTGGGGCTGCTCGGTCTGGTCCGTCGTCACGGCGATCTCGAGCTGGCCCGCGCCGCGGCGGCGAGCGGAATCCCCTTCACGCTCTCCACCAGTTCCATGGATTCCCTGGAGGAGGTCGCGCGAGCCGCGCCGGGCCGACTCTGGTTCCAGTGCTACGTCTTCCCGGAGCGCTCCGTGAGCGAGGGCTTGATCCGGCGGGCCGCGGAGGCGGGATTCGAGGCGCTCGTCATCACGAGCGATTTCCCCGTCTCGGGAAAGCGGGAGCGGGATCTCAGGTCCGGGCTCCGGCCGAACGCCCGGCTCACGCTGGGGACCAAGCTGGATATCCTGATGCATCCGCGGTGGTTCCTGACCGTCGCCACGCATCGGCCACGCTTCGCGGTCGTCGAGCGCGGGCTCGGAGCGGGCCGGAACGCCGCCTCCTTCCTCCCGGCGACGATGTTCGATCCCACGCTCTGCTGGGACGACCTCCGGCGTTTCCGCGATCTCTGGAAGGGAAAGCTCCTTCTCAAGGGCGTCCTTCGGGCGGATGACGCGGCGCGCGCGGTGGAGTGCGGCGTGGACGGGGTCATTCTCTCGAACCACGGAGGCCGTCAGCTCGACGGCGCGGTGAGCGGGATGGACGCATTGCCGGACGTGGCCCGGGAGATCGGCGGGCGCGCCTCGATCCTGGTGGACGGCGGCGTGCGTCGCGGCGGCGATATCGCGAAGGCGTTGGCCCTCGGAGCCGAGGGAGTCCTCCTGGGCCGCGCTCTCGCCTATGGGGTGGCCGCCGGCGGCACGCCCGGCGCCGCGAGGGCGCTCGAGATCCTGCGCGACGAATTCGACCGGACGCTCGCGCTCTTGGGCTGCCGGACCCCGGCCGACCTGGCCCCCGACCTGATCGCGACCCGGGCCGCTGTCTAGCGGAGCCGTAGTAGAATGATCCGGCGCTCCGAGCCAGAGCGTTCGCGGCCATACCGACAAACTGGAAGGGCAGAGGCGCGAAGACAACATCTTCACGTGGAGGATACCGGCATGCCGAAATTTCTCATCGAAGTGCCGCATGGCGCCGAGCTGGTGGCGTGCGCTCGGGCGGTGCAGGTCTTCCTGAGTTCCGGCTCCCATTTCGTCGCGAATGCCGAATGGGGGTGCCATGACGGAGACCATCGCGCCTGGCTGATCGCCGACGTCGATTCGAAGGAGGAGGCCCGGTCGATCGTGCCCCCGCTCTACCGCGCCCAGGCGAAGATCACCGGGCTCAACAGATTCACGCTACGGGAGATCGAGGACATTCTTCGCGAACACGGAAGGTGAGATCGGGCGCCGTCGAGCGGTGTACGCCCGCCTCGCCGCGAAGGCTATGGACCGCCTGAATCGAAAGGCTGCACCTTCAGGGCCGCGCGGAATCCGAAGCGCAGGTACTCCGGCCGGACCATGACTTCGGGATCCTCCATGCGCGCGGTGATGCGGAACTCTCCCGTGTCGTATTGCTGCCGCAGGCTCACCGGAACCGAGAACGGCTTGAACAGGGTCCCCGGCAAGCTGACCCGAACCTTGCGGCGAACGAGTTTCCGGAGCTTCGTCACCACCGTGTCCGCGTTCATGACCGTCCCGCACCTCAACAACTTGTCCTGCTCGAGCAGCGCCGCCCGCACTTTCGCCAGGGATGGCGCCGTGAACTCGCAGGGCACGGCGATCCGGTCCCGGCGCACCAACGGCCGGCCCACGAATCTGGAGCTGTCGGCATAGAATCGAATGCGCGTCTGGAGCGCGTGCGAGAATGGAAGCACCTCTCCGGTGAGGACTTCCTGAAACCCGAATCCGCGACAGACGATCGACACGAGAAACGCCGGATCCCACTTCATGTCGAGCCTCACACGGCCCGATCCCTCGACCACGCGAATCGGCGTCGTGAGCTGGAGACCGTCGGGAGGCAAGAGTGTCACCTTGGGAGCTTCCTCCACGCGCAGCCGTCCGCGCAGCTCGTCGACATGCACGTCGCCCACGATGCGGCCGGCGCCGGCGCTCCCGCCCAGAAGCTTGAACCGAATCTCCTCGTCGAGATGGGCGCGGATCTTGGGATTGAAGTCGAGGCGGGCCCCTTGGACGTAATTCCGCGCCACCCGATTGCATAGCGTTTGGAGCACCGGCAAGGGCGCGATCGCGACCACGTCGCGGTCGGAGCCCATGAGGCCCTGCCAGAGCGAGTCCCGCCCGGCGAGCGCCCGCACCCGCTGGATGAGCGCGTCCCGCCGGAGGTTGAGCCGGCCCCCGCGGTAGAGGCGCTCGGCCTCCTTCTCGGCCTGCTTCAGGTCCTCCGGCTTCGGCGCCGCCCACTCGGGACGGGGTGCCCCCGCTCCCTCGCCGGACTCCATGTCCGGGGCGAGCGCGAAGCTGATGACGAGCCGATCTTGCAGAACCGTGAGCGTGGAGACGCCGACCACGAGCGGAATGAGGCACGAATCCAGCGAGAGATCGCCCTCGAAGGCGGGAAGCGTGACCTGCTGCTCCAAGCGGATCGGAATGTCGAGGCTCGGTCGCTGCCGATTCCAATCCTCCACCTTGAGACTGCTGAAGAAGCGCGCCGCGGGAGCCATGAAGGCGGCGGGGCCGCCGCCCGAGCGAACGACATGCGCGGCGGTGATCGCGAGTCCGGCGCGGAGCGTGCCCACGTCCGGACGGAACTCGACGACGTCGATGTGGGTCTGGATCCGCAAGTAGACTTCGATCGGCGAAGCGTTCCGGCCGATCACACGGCCGCGCCCCAGCAGCGTGATCGACGCGAGTCCGTCCCCGATGTCGAGGAGCGCGCGGTCGAGCCGAGCCTCGTAGCGGCCGTTCTCGAACGTCTGGCGAATGGGAAGCGAGCGGGCGAGGATGTCCTGCAGCAGGGATTCCCGGAGGGCGAGCTGGACGTCCCCAGGGGGCAAAAACGATCCCAGCCGCTCGCGCGCCGCGTAGGCGCGAAGATTGGCTACGCGCTGGGCTTCGCGGCTCCGCTCGAAGCGGAGGATCGGATAGGTTCCTTCGACCCGGTGCCAGAAGAGCGTGAGCGCGAGCACGACGAGCGCGGCGATGAGAGCCCCGACCAGGTACCGCATCCTATGAAGATACCCGCCCCGTCCGGGAAAGCCATCGGCATATGCCGCCCGTGGACGCGGGAATTAGAAAGGGGTGGCGTCCGTGACGCCACCCCCCATTCCCGCTTGCGTGCGGGATCTACTTCGAACCGAAATAGAACGTGACGCCCACTCGCGTGAGGAGCCCGCTCCAGTCGAGCGTCGCGTCGTCGCCGTTCGCGGTCAGCACCTTGTCTCCCGCGACGGTGAGATCGCTCGTCTTGGCGTAGCGATATCCGACGTTCGCCTCCAG
>DASTKG010000078.1:0-2258 GCA_035716005.1 Candidatus Eiseniibacteriota bacterium | reverse complement strand
CCAGAGGATGGTGTAGGTCGGTCCCGTCGTGGTCTCGCGATCGGAGATGATGTAGGACTTTCCCTCGACCTCGTACGTTCCGGCCGGAAGCCGGCCCGTCGTGTGAATCTCGCCGACGGTGGGAGCGCCTTCGTACTCCAGTGGCGTTCCGGAAGCCGTAACGGCGAGCTGGCTATCGCCGAGGTCGCCCGGATCGAGCCAGGCGTCGTACTGGTACTGGTGGCACCCGTCGAGGCGGAACTTGAAGTTGGCGAACGAGAGCGCGCTGTAGTTGCCGGGAACGGCGTACCAGCTCCCGCCCGTGCCGCCGGACATGCTGATGCCATTCGGCAGGAACTGGGACACCTGGAATGCGTCGGCACCGCATGAACCGGATTGCTCCGGATCGGGGTCCGGCACGTACGCGGACGCGTTGTCGTTGAAGTATGCGAAGGGCGCCGGGGAGTGGGATTGGGAGTCGGTGATGCCCTTGAACGTGGCGTCCGCGGCGGTTTCGCGAAGGTCGACGAGAGGAATCATGTCGGCCGCTGCTCCCGAAGCGAGGAGCGCGGAAGCGATGGCGACCAGGACGAGTGGACGTGTGCGCAGCATGGTGCCCCCCCTAGCAGACGCGATCGAGGTGTAGTGACCGGCCAAGGGGCCGGCGCGGCTCCGGAACCGGAGCTACACCCTCTTGGGCTTTGGTCTAAATGCGGGGAAGTCGGGGAGATCGGCTCATGGGAATTTGCGGTGGGTGGAAGAGTTTGACCTACAACGGCTTCCCCTACCTGGCCAGGCGACACACCCCTAGACTCTCCCACCCCCCAAGGTCCACATTCCATGTCACCAAACCCACCCTTCGCGACATAGCCCTTTGAAGGCCCCGGCCACGCGCCCCCGACCGGCGGGCGCGGCGAAGCTGGGGCGGCCGTCCGAAGGAGGATGTCATGGCCCCCGAACTTCATGAGCCGCAATCGATACCGCGCACCCCGCCGTCGCTCGTCGCGACGGACGGGCGGACCTATCCGCTTCGCTCGGCGCGGATCCGTTCGCGCGCCGACGCGGGCCTCGCGCAGACGACGCTGATCCAGGAGTTCGACAACCCGCACGACGAGCCGCTCGAGGTCATCTACACGATGCCCCTTCCGGCCGACGGGGCCGTCCTCGGCTACCTCGTCCGGATGGGCGAGCGCGTCATCCGCGGCGAGATCCAGACGCGCGAGAAGGCGGAGACCACCTACAAGGAGGCGCTCTTCGCCGGGAAGACCGCGGGGCTCCTCGAGCAGAATCGCGCCGACACCTTCCAGCAGCGTCTCGGCAATCTCCCCGCGCGCACGAAGGTGGAGATCGAGATCTCCGTGCTCCACCCGCTGGCGTTCCTGCTCGGCTCGGAGGCGCGCGGCCCGGTCTGGGAGTACCGCTTTCCGACGGTGGTCGGCGTCCGCTATCAGGGTGGGCCGGGGCGCGTGACGGACGCGGAGAAACTCGACGAGAATCGCGCGCGGGCCGGCGACATTCCGACACGTGTGGCGCTCGATCTCGTCATCGGTGACGCGGCCGCGACGGCCGCGACCTCCCCGAGTCACGAGATCACGTCGCTTCTCGGCGCCGACGCGACGCACGTCCATCTGGCGGAGGGCGCGCCGCTCGACCGCGACCTCATCGTGCAGTGGCCCGCCGCGACGCCCGACGTCGGCGTGACCGTGGCCGAGGGCCCTGGCCTCGAAGGCGACACGGGACGCTACGCGCTGATCGCCGTGACGCCGCCGGCCGTTCCTCGCGCCGTCTACCACCGCGACCTGACGATCCTCATCGACGCGAGCGGCTCCATGACGGGCGAGCCGATCGAGACGGCGAAGCGGATCGCCGCCGGACTCCTGGCGAGCCTCGAGGAGGGGGATCGGTTCGAACTCCTCGCGTTCGCTTCGACCGTTCAGCGGCTGACCGAGGGGATGGAACTCGCGACCCCCGCTACGATCCGGAAGGGCACCCAGAAGATCGGGAGCCTTCAAGCCGGCGGCGCGACCGAGATGGAGAGCGCGATCCGCGACGCCCTCTCGTCGCTGCGCGCCGATTCGCAGCATCAGATCGTCGTCATGACCGACGGCGATTTCGGATTCGAGCGCGAGGTCATGGAGTCGCTCAGCCGCGGCATCCCTGCCGGCGTGCGGCTCCACGTGGTCGGCATCGGCGCGGCGCCGAATCGGACGCTGACGTTCGGGCTCGCTCGCGGTGGGCGTGGACTCGAGATGCTCGCCGCCGGAACGGCGGAAGCGGCC
>DASTKG010000077.1:0-4122 GCA_035716005.1 Candidatus Eiseniibacteriota bacterium | reverse complement strand
ATCGAGGGGCAGGTCCGGAACCAGGTCTCCAAGAACCAGAAGGAGTTCTATCTCAACGAGCAGATGAAGGCGATCCGCAAGGAACTCGGCTACCAGAGCGAGTTCTCGAACGAGGCGGACGAGCTCGTGGAGCTGGTGAAGAAGGCGAAGATGCCGAAGGAAGTCCACGACAAGGCGATGAAGGAGCTCGACAAGCTCGGGAAGATGTCGTTCATGTCGCCCGAGGCGACCGTCGTGCGGAACTACATCGACTGGCTCGTCGCCCTTCCGTGGAGCACCCAGACCGAGGATCACGCCGACATCAAGGAGGTCGAGCGGATCCTGAACGAGGATCACTACGGCCTGAAGAAGGTGAAGGAGCGGATCCTCGAATACCTCGCCGTCATGAAGCTCTCGGGCTCGCTCAAGGGCCCGATCCTCTGCTTCGTCGGCCCTCCGGGCGTGGGGAAGACCTCCCTCGGGAAGTCGATCGCGCGCGCCCTCGGCCGGAAGTTCGTCCGCATGTCGCTCGGCGGCGTCCGGGACGAGGCGGAGATCCGGGGCCACCGGCGCACCTACATCGGGTCGATGCCGGGGCGGATCGTGCAGGCGCTGAAGCGCGCCGGCTCGCGGAACCCGGTTCTTCTGCTCGACGAGATCGACAAGCTCGGCACCGACTTCCGGGGCGACCCGGCGTCGGCGCTCCTCGAGGTCCTCGACCCCGAGCAGAACCACACGTTCAACGATCACTATCTCGAGGTCGACCTCGACCTCTCACAGGTCATGTTCCTGACGACGGCGAACACGCTCTACGCCATCCCGCCGGCGCTTCAGGACCGCATGGAGATCGTGCGCCTGCCGGGCTATCTCGAATTCGAGAAGGTGGCCATCGCCCGCGAGTTCCTGATTCCCAAGGAGCTGAAGGCGCACGGCCTCGAGCCGAACGACATGAAGATCACCGACAAGGCGCTGCGGGCCGTCATCGGCCACTACACGCGAGAGTCGGGGGTCCGGAGCCTGGAGCGCGAGCTCGCCGCCATCTGCCGCAAGGTGGCGAAGCGGAAGGCCATGTCCGAAGCATCGCGCCCCGTTCGCATCACGGAGCGGCGCGTCGCGAACTTCCTCGGCGCGCCCAAGTATCTCGAAAGCCAGATCGAGCGCCGCATCCGGGTCGGCGTCGCCACCGGGCTTGCCTGGACGGAAGTGGGCGGCGACCTCTTGAACGTGGAAGTCAGCGTGCTTCCGGGCTCCGGCGCGCTGGTCATGACCGGCAAGCTCGGCGACATCATGAAGGAATCGGGCCAGGCGGCGCTCTCGTACACGCGCTCGCGCGCCGAGACGCTCGGCCTCGACAAGAAGTTCTACAAGGAAGTGGACATCCACGTTCACTTCCCCGAGGGCGCCATTCCGAAGGACGGCCCCTCGGCGGGAATCACCATCGCCACCGCGCTCGTCTCCGCGCTGACCGGCGTCCCGACGCGCGACGACGTGGCGATGACGGGCGAGATCACCCTGCTCGGCACCGTGCTCCCGATCGGCGGCCTGAACGAGAAGGTCGTGGCGGCCACGCGCGCCGGCGTGAAGACGGTGATCATCCCGAAGCAGAACGAGAAGGACTTGATGGAGCTTCCCGACGCCGTTCGTCAGGGAGTCACGTTCCGGCTGGTCGAGACGATGGACGAGGTTCTGGAAATCGCCCTGCAACCGGGCGAGCCGCGGCCCGTCGTCCCGGCCCCTCCGGAGGTAAAGCCGCAACCGACCGCCCACTGAGCGCGCCCGAATGTACGGGCGCCGCCCGCAGGCGGTGCCAACGATTGGAGAGGCGCCACCCATGAAGCGGATGCTGTTCACGCCCGGCCCGACCGAGATCCCGTCGGAGGTCCTGGCGACCCAGTCACGCCCCATCCCGCATCACCGCACCGACGAATACCGCCAGATCTTCCTCGAGCAGACGCGACTTCTACGTGAACACCTCGGCACCACGCAGCCGGTCCTCACGCTGGCGGCCTCCGGATCGGGCGCCATGGAAGCGGCGCTCGTGAACATCCTCTCTCCCGGGGACGAGATCATCGCCGTCGAGGGCGGGAAGTTCGGCGAGCGGTGGGGGAAGATCGCGGAAGCGTACGGACTGAAGGTCCATCGCGTCACGGTCGCGTACGGCCGCGTCGCGACCCCCGAGGAAACGGAGTCGGCCATCGCGGCGCACCCGAAGGCGAAGGCCGTCTTCGTCACGCACAGCGAAACCTCGACGGGCGCCCTCTTCCCGGTCCACGAGATCGCGAAGGTGGTCCATTCGAAAGGCCTCCTCACGATCGTCGACGCGGTGACCTCCTACGGCGTCTACGACCTCCATTTCGATTCGTCCGATCTCGACGCCGTCGTCTGGGGCTCGCAGAAGGGGATGATGATCCCGCCGGGCCTCGCCTACGTCTGCTACGGACCGCGTGCCTGGGCCGCCGCCGAGAAGGCGACGCTTCCCAAGTTCTACTTCAATCTCACGAAGGCGCGCGCCTCGCTCGAGAAGGGCGACACGCCGTTCACGCCGGCCATCTCGCTCGTCATCGCGGCCCACGCCGCGGCGTCCATGCTGGCCGCGGAAGGGCGCGAGAACGTCTTCCTTCGCCATCAGAGGAACGCCGACGCCACGCGCGCCTCGGTGGCCGCGCTGGGGCTTCCGCTCTTCGCCGAGGTGCCGACGAACGCGGTGACGGCCATCGCGGTTCCGGCCGGCATCGACGGCGGCGCGGTGGTGAAGACGATGGAGCAGCGCTACGGCGTGAAGATCGCGGGCGGGCAGGATTCGCTGAAGGGGAAGATCTTCCGCCTCGGCCACATCGGCCACTACGACATGGGCGACATCCTGCGCCTGGTCGGCGCGTTCGAGTCGGCCCTCTCCGATCACGGGCACCGCGTGGAGCCCGGCACGGCGGTCCGCGCGGCGCACGAGAACTTCCGTCGCGCCACGGCCCCCGTCGCGGTCGCGTAGGGAGCCGGCATGCCGATGAAGATTCTCGTCAGCGATCAGATTCCCAAGACGTCGGTCGACCTCCTCCGCGCCGCGTCGGGCGTCGAGGTTGTGGAAAAGGTCGGCCTCACGGAGGAGCAGCTCCTCCCGCTCGTCGCCGACATCGACGCGTGGGTCGTCCGGAGCGCCACGAAGGTGACGCGGCGGCTGATCGATGCCGCGCCCCGGCTTCGCTGGGTCGGACGGGCGGGCGCGGGGCTCGACACGATCGACGTCGCGGCCGCGAAGGAGCGGGGGATCGAAGTGATGAACGTCCCCGGCGCGAACTCCATCGCCGTGGCCGAGCTCGTCTTCGGGCTCCTCCTCTCCCTCTTCCGGAGACTTCCCGAGGCGGACGCCTCGCTCCGCCGCGGCGAATGGCTCAAGTCGAAGCTGATGGGCCGCGAACTCCGCGGAAAGACGCTCGGCATCGTCGGCGTGGGGAAGATCGGCCGCGAGGTGGCGAAGCGGGCGGCCGCCTTCGAGATGAAGTGCGTCGGCTACGACCCGCTGGTGGCCGCCGACGCCATGCGCGCCGCCGGGGTGGAGCCGGCGACGCTCGAGCGTCTCCTCGCGCAGTCGGACGTGGTGTCGCTCCACCTGCCGGTGACGCCCGAGACGAAGAAGATGTTCGACGCGGCCCGGATCGCGTCGATGAAGAAGGGAGCCGTTTTGGTGAACGCGGCGCGGGGCGATCTAATGGACGAGCCGGCGCTCCTCGAGGCGCTTCAGTCGGGGCAGCTGGCCGGCGCGGCGCTCGACGTCTTCGCGGTGGAGCCGGCCGGAGCGAACCCTCTCTTCGCGCTCCCGAACGTCGTCGCGTCGCCTCACATCGGCGCCTCCACCCGGGAGGCGCAGGAAGCGTGCGGCGACGAGATCGCCCGGATGCTCCTCGAGCGGATGGCGGCCGTCACCCGCACGTGAATATTTTCACAAGACCCGGTCCAAGGCCCGTTCTTTTGCGGTTGACTACGCGGGCCGACCGGCCGAAAGTTCTGGTATCGCGGAAAGGAGGTGGTCCAGTGCACAAAAACGGACTCGGCGGAGGTGGCGGTAGCTAGTCGCGTCATCGTGCGCTCTAGCCGTGGCGGGCCTGGCAAATCCCAACCGCCTACCGGAGGTAGTTGAGGGGAGGGCCG
>DASTKG010000076.1:27500-30069 GCA_035716005.1 Candidatus Eiseniibacteriota bacterium | reverse complement strand
CGACAACTGAAACGGACGACGGGCGAAGTTCACCATCTGACATCTGAATACCGGTCAAGCCTCACGGACGATTAGTACCGGTCGGCTGAACGCGTTGCCGCGCTTACACCTCCGGCCTATCAACCTCGTCATCTCCGAGGGTCCTTTAGCTAGCTTAGGCTAGGGGACATCTTATCTTGAGGCGAGTTTCGCGCTTAGATGCTTTCAGCGCTTATCTCATCCGGACATAGCTACTCCGCCATACCGTTGGCACGATAACGGATACACTAGAGGTCCGTCCGACCCGGTCCTCTCGTACTAGGGCCAGCTCCTCTCAAATGTCCTGCGCCCGCGATGGATAGGGACCGAACTGTCTCACGACGTTCTGAACCCAGCTCACGTACCGCTTTAATCGGCGAACAGCCGAACCCTTGGGACCTTCTCCAGCCCCAGGATGCGATGAGCCGACATCGAGGTGCCAAACCCCGCCGTCGATGTGAACTCTCGGGCAGGATCAGCCTGTTATCCCCGGCGTACCTTTTATCCGTTAAGCGATGGCCCTTCCACACAGAACCACCGGATCACTTAGGCCTGCTTTCGCATCTGCTCGACTTGTTGGTCTCGCAGTTAAGCTTCCTTATGCCTATGCACTCCACGCGCGATTACCAACCGCACTGAGGAAACCTTTGCACGCCTCCGTTACTCTTTGGGAGGCGACCGCCCCAGTCAAACTGCCCACCTGGCACTGTCCCTCGGCCGGATTCACGGCACGAGGTTAGAATTCCAACATCACAAGGGTGGTATTTCAAGGTTGGCTCCACGAGGGCTAGCGCCCCCGCTTCAAAGCCTCCCACCTATCCTACACATGCGGTGTCAAAACCCAATACCAGGCTACAGTAAAGGTGCACGGGGTCTTTCTGTCCAGTCGCGGGTAAGCGGCATCTTCACCGCTACTACAGTTTCGCCGAGCTCTTGCAGGAGACAGCGGTCAACTCGTTACACCATTCGTGCAGGTCGGAACTTACCCGACAAGGAATTTCGCTCGGATTCTCCTCAAGGTTTCCCAGGAGGCCGGACTTTATCTTGATCTCCCTCGATTCATTCTCACCGCGAGGCGCCGCACGTTTTGCACGCCTTCTGGGGTGAGATGCTCGCCGGCTTTCATCAGGTGGAGGACTGCTCGAAAGATCTCGAAGTCCTCTCTCTTTCCCGATCGTAGCCGGTGCTCTTCGAAGAATGGAACGATGCGCTCCAGGAGATCTCGCTTTCCGCGGACCCGAAAGGCCCAACGGTCACCGTGGTTCGTTCTCACGACACCACATCCGAAATACTCACGTAGAGCATGCAGCAACTTCACATCGCGCTCGTGTTGCACGACGGTGAATTCAGGTAAGACCTGAAAACCACTCTTCATGTCGGAATGTTCATTGATACCGACGTGAAAGCAGCCCTCACCGTCCACGAAGCCTGTGATCCATTCAGCGTCTAGCTTCATTGGGATGATCCCGGACGTAAAGTCTCTGAGGGTTCCCTGAGCATTCAGGGCCTTCCCTGCGGATTGTCCCCATGTCCGCCTGATTTTGACTGCCCGCGAGAGCGGGCTAGTACAGGACGGCTGTGCGAGGAGTTTCCCGCATATGGTCCGGTTTTACTAAGGCTAGCGAATCGTTAACCTTAGGACCGTTATAGTTACGGCCGCCGTTTACCGGGGCTTCAGTTTGCGGCTTCGCCTTGCGGCTGACCACGCCCTTTAACCTTCCGGCACCGGGCAGGTGTCAGTCCCTATACGTCGCCTCTTCGGCTTAGCAGAGACATGTGTTTTTGGTAAACAGTCGGTTGACCCCATTCACTGCGGCCCCTTTCCGCTTCAGGCGCGAAGCCCTACACGTACACGGGGCACCCCTTCTTCCGAAGTTACGGGGCTATTTTGCCGAGTTCCTTCTGCAAGACTCACTCGAGCACCTTAGGATCTTCACCCCACCTACCTGTGTCGGTTTACGGTACGGACAGCCTTCAGACTCGCATAGAGGTGTTTCTCGGCAGTCGGCTTAAGTCCAGTTTGTGAGCATGCGCTCTCCCCATCACCTCTCGGAGTAATGTCCCCGCGGATTTGCCTACGGGAACCTCCTACGGGCTTAGACCCACACTTCCGATCGTGGGCTGGACGTTCACTACTGCGTAACCCCATAGCGTCTTTGTCGCCCAAAGACTGGTACGGGAATATTGACCCGTTTTCCATCACCTACGCCTCTCGGCCTCGGCTAAGGGTCCGACTAACCCTGAGAGGATTAACCTTGCTCAGGAAACCTTGGGTTTTCGGTGACCAGGTTTCTCGCCTGGTTTCTCGCTACTCGTTCCGGCATAATCACTTCTGGTTCGTCCAGCGAACCTTACGGTTCACCTTCGTCCTACAACAGAACGCTCCCCTACCACGCACGACGCCCGCAGGCGCCGCACATCCGCAGCTTCGGTGGTGGACTTGAGTCCCGGACATTGTCGGCGCAGGATTACTTGACCAGTGAGCTATTACGCACTCTTTAAATGATGGCTGCTTCTAAGCCAACATCCTGGTTGTCTCGGAGATCCCACA
>DASTKG010000076.1:0-25000 GCA_035716005.1 Candidatus Eiseniibacteriota bacterium | reverse complement strand
CAAGCTAAACAGTATGAAGTGCAGGTCCCCGGTTGAGCCGGGGGATTTAACACCTCACTTATAAAGCCGCCTACGCGCCCTTTACGCCCAGTGATTCCGAACAACGTTTGCTCCCCCCGTATTACCGCGGCTGCTGGCACGGAGTTAGCCGGAGCTTCCTCTTGAGGTACCGTCAGGTCACCGCCCTATTCGCGCGATGACGGTTCTTCCCTCATGACAGGAGTTTACAACCCAAAGGCCTTCATCCTCCACGCGGCGTCGCTCGGTCAGGGTTTCCCCCATTGCCGAAGCCTCTCGACTGCTGCCTCCCGTAGGAGTCTGGGCCGTATCTCAGTCCCAGTGTGGCCGGTCATCCTCTCAGATCGGCTACCCATCGTCGCCTTGGTGGGCCGTTACCCCGCCAACTAGCTAATGGGACGCAGGACCATCTTCGAGTGGTAGCTTATAAATAGAGGCCACCTTTGACTGCAGGGCCAGGCGACCCCGCAGTGTCATGCGGTATTAGCACCCCGTTAGGAGTGTTATCCCCCTCTCGAAGGCAGGTTTCCTACGCGTTACTCACCCGTTCGCCACTTTACTCGGGTATTGCTACCCTTTCGCGTTCGACTTGCATGCCTAATCCACGCCGCCAACGTTCGTTCTGAGCCAGGATCAAACTCTCCGAAGTTTATCCATCACACCAAATACGGAATCCTATGGATCCCGTTGAATTGACAAGAAGATCTCCCCAACCCGAGGGTCGGTAGAGTCCTCCAGGGCTCCACATCACAGCGTGCGCTATTCTTTTGTCAAAGAGCAGACGCGCGACTTGCGCGAGTTGTCCGTTTTAGGGACGAACCGCGAAGTTACCGCTACGAGCCGCAGCTTGTCAACGAAGAATGTTGCTGCGAGACAGGTGTGGCCGCCCCGCCAAAAGGAGCGGCGGCCAGGCCTTGCGGCAACCGGCAGGAATGAAGGTCAAGCTCTCTGCCCGTCGCAAGGAGAAAGATAGCGGACGACCCGCCCCCTGTCAACAGGTCTAAGTGACAATTTTGCAATTACTTGTGATTTTGTTGCGGGGGCCCTTCCAGGGGGGCCTTCGGGAGGGGGCCTAGCCGGCCCCTCCGACCACCTTCGCGTACTTCCGCCCCACCTTGAAGACGAGGGCCGCGCCCTCCCCCTCGGCGAGCAGGAGCTCGCTGGCGGGGTCGCTGACGCGCTCTCCGTTCACGTAGACCGCGCCTTGCTTGAAGAGAGCGCCCGCGGCGCTTCCGGTGTACTGATTGGAGAAGGCTCGCATCATCAGATCCCGGGCTCGGAATTTGCCCGGTTCGACGCGCACGACGGGCATTTCGCTCGGTGTCTCGCGGCGTGAGAATTGCTTCTCGAATTCGTCGCGGGCGAGGTCGGCGTCGGCCTCGCCGTGATACATGCGCACGAGACGATGCGCGAGCGACTTCTTCCACGTCATGGGATTCACGTTCGCGTCGGCGAGCGCGCGCGACACCTCGTCGCACTCGGCGGGCGTGGCGTCGGTGGCGAGGCGGAAATATCGTTCGATCAGGCGGTCGGGGAGACTCATCGTCTTGCCGAAGATCTCACGAGGCGGCTCGGCCACGCCGATGTAGTTGCCGAGGCTCTTGCTCATGCGGCGAACGCCGTCGAGGCCCTCGAGGACGGGCAGCGTCAGGATCGCCTGCGGCTCCTGGCCGTACGCGATCTGGATGTCGCGGCCGGCGAGGAGATTGAATTTCTGCTCGGTCGCGCCGATCTCCACGTCGGAGCGGATGACGACCGAATCGTAGGCCTGCATGAGGGGGTAGAGGAACTCGTGGACGCTGATCGGTTCCCCGGCGCGGTAGCGCTTCTCGAAATCGTCGCGCTCGAGCATGCGCGCCACGGTGAACTGCGCGGCGAGGTGAAGGATCTCGGTGAACTTCATCTCCGAGAACCACTCCCCGTTCCAGCGCACCTCGGTCTTCGCGCGGTCGACGACCTTGAAGAACTGGTCGAGGTAGGTCTGGGCGTTCGCCCGCACGTCCGCCTCGGTGAGACGGGGGCGCGTGGCGGAACGGCCGCTCGGATCGCCCACCAGCGCCGTGTACGAACCGACGATGAGGACGACCTGATGGCCGAGATCCTGGAACGCGCGGAGCTTTCGAAGCCCGATGGTGTGCCCGAGATGGATGTCGGGCGCGGTGGGGTCGAAACCCTGCTTCACGCGGAGCGGCGTCCCGGTGGCGATCGAACGCTCCAGTTTGCGGATGAATTCCGCCTCGGGGAGGATCTCCTCCGTCCCCATGCGGATCACGGCGAGCTGGCGCTCGAGTTCGGCGCGAAGTCGGATGTCGGTCATCGGACGCGAACTCTAGCAGGTCGGGTGCGCGCGCGAAAGCGCGCGGCCGCGGGGCCGGTCCCGCCGCCCGCGAAGGGGAATTGGCGCTTGACCGCCCTCCGCCCCTTGCCTAGCGTAAGCGCCTGTCGATTCTCCCGTTCGCTTTCTCTCGTGGCAAAGGACGTCGCGTGAGCGCCCGCTGGCAACGGATTTTGCAAGTCACGTCCGCGATTTTGCTCGTCGTCCTCTGCGGGACGATCGGAGTCGGCGTCGGCGTGGCCAACTGGCTCCAGAAGGATCTCCCCTCGCCCGCCAGCCTGCAGACCATCGCGCCCCCCGTGAAGACGATGGTGTACGACATCAACGGAAAGCTGGTGCACGAGTTCTACAAGGAGAACCGGAACCTCGTCCCGCTCCGCCAGATTCCGAAGACCATGGTGGACGCCATCCTCTCCATCGAGGACCGCCGCTTCTACAGCCACTGGGGCATCGATCCGATCCGTCTCCTGGGCGCCCTCGCGAACGACATCGCCGCCGGCCGGGCGGAGCAGGGCGGAAGCACCATCACGCAGCAGCTGGCGCGAAACCTCTTCCTCACGCACGAGAAGACCTTCACGCGGAAGATCAAGGAGGCGGTCCTCGCGGTCCGGATCGAGCAGACCTACACGAAGGACGAGATCCTCGAGATGTACCTGAACCAGATCTACTTCGGGGAGGGAGCCTACGGCCTCGACGCCGCGGCCAAGGTCTTCTTCGGGAAGCAGGTCGGCGATCTCACGCTCCCCGAATGCTCGCTCCTCGCGGGACTTCCGCGCAATCCGCGCGACTACTCGCCCCGGCGCGAGCCGGAGCGGGCGCTGAAGCGGCGGAATCTCGTCCTGGCCGCCATGCTCGACAACAAGCGGATCTCGCGCTCCCAGTACGAGGCGGCGAGCGAGACGCCGCTCGGCGTCACCAAGACCCGCTACGACTCGAAGCAGGCCCCCTACTTCATGGAGATGGTCCGCCAGTACCTCGACGAGCGGTACGGATCGAACCAGCTCTACGAGGGGGGGATGCGCGTCTACACCACGATCGACATCGACCTCCAGCACGCGACGGAGGAGGCGTTGGAGAAGCGCCTTCAGGCCCTCGAGGCGCGGAACCAGTACAAGAAGACGCGCGCCTCGCTCCTCGCCGAGGCGGCGAAGAGCGGCGCCAAGGAACGGCCCCAGACGGAGTATTTGCAGTCCGCGGCCGTCGCCATCGACCCGAAGACGGGCCACATCCTGGCCCTGGTGGGCGGGCGCGACTTCAACGAATCGAACTTCAATCGCGCGGTGCAGGCGGCGCGCCAGCCCGGTTCCGCGTTCAAGCCCTTCATCTACGCGGCCGCCATGGACAACGGCTACACCCCGACCGAGATGATCCTCGACACGCCCGTCGCCTTCCGGGCCGGGAACGGGCTCGAGTGGGCGCCCCAGAACTACGACCACAAGTTCCGGGGGCCCGTGACGCTCCGGCAGGCGCTCGCGCAGTCGCTGAACGTGCCGGCGGCGAAGTTGCTGCAGAAATTGGGAACGCCGGTCGTCTCCTCCTACGCGCGGCGGATGGGCATCCGGAGCCGGCTCGTCGCCGACCTCTCCCTCTCGCTGGGAACGTCGGAGGTGAATCTCCTCGAGCTCACCTCGGCCTACGGCGTCTTCGCGAACCAGGGCGTCCGAACGATGCCGATCTACGTTCTGAAAGTGGAGGACAAGAACGGCAAGGTGCTGGAGCAGGCGCGCGTCACGGCGGAGGAGGCGCTCAGCCCCGAGACGGCGCTCACCATGACGAGCATGCTCGAGAGCGTGATGGAGAACGGAACGGCCGCCTCCTCGCGAGCGCTCGGGCTGACCGTACCCGCGGCGGGAAAGACGGGAACGACGGACGACTACACCGACGCATGGTTCATCGGCTACACGCCCGACATCGTGGTGGGCACGTGGGTCGGGTTCGACAAGAAGCGGAAGATCGGCCCCAACATGACGGGCGCCGCCGCGGCGCTGCCGATCTGGGTCGACATCGTGGCGGCCGCCACCAAGGGAAAGCCGCCGGCCGACTTCCCCGTCCCGTCGGGCGTGGTGAGCCGTCAGATCTGCGCGCAGACGGGGCTCCTGGCGAACCCGGCCTGCCCCGAGACCGAGCTGGAGCTGTTCCGCGAGGGGAGCGAGCCGACCGGGACCTGCAACGTGCATCTCGGCGCGGAGCGCCCGCCCACCGACCCGGGGGCCTTCCAGCGTCACGACAGCGAAGCGCAGCCCGAGGAGAAGCTCAGGCTCTAGACTTCGCCGAGCCCTTCGGCCGGCGCGATGCGATCCTCCGGAGACGCTTCCGCATGATGGGGCGCGTCGCCGAACGCCGCGCCACCTCCTCGAATCCCGCCTTCTCGAAGGCGCCGACGAGTCCGGTCCAGGCGAAGGCGTCCGCCATCGCCCCCTTCGCGGGCGCGATCGGGTACCCCTCCAGGAACGACGCGCCGCGCGCCGCCGCGTGCGCCGCGGCCGCGCGGAGGAGCCGGACCGTGACCCCCTTTCGCCGCCAGCCGCGGGCGATGAAGAAGCAGGGCACCGACCAGACCGGCGTCTCGTCGACCGGTGCCAGGACGCGCGAGCGGGAGAGCCCGGCGTAGGCCGCGCGGGGCTCCACGGCGCACCATCCCACCGGCTCGCCGCCGGCGTACGCGAGGAGCCCTGGGACCTCGCCGCCGCGCACGATGGCGCGAAGCGCGCGGCGATTTCCCTCCCCTTTCCCCCGATCGAATTCGCCGCGCGGGAGCTTCCAGAACATGCACCAGCAGCCGGCGCACGCGCCGCGCGGGCCGAAGAGGGCCTCGAGATCGGCCCAGCGATCGGGCGTGACGGGGTGGATCTCGAATCGAACGCCGCTCACGCCGTCACCTCCTCGAGCACCAACGACCGCGGTTCGGCGGCCGGGACGGCGCGCTCGTCGGCGATCGTGACGGCCCGAAGCACCGCGTCCCTCGCCCCTTCGTCCCCGGCGCGCGTCGCCACCGTCGCGATCGTCTCACCGGCCGTCACGGGCCGTCCCGTCTTGCGAAGGAGACGGATCCCCACCGCGTGGTCGACGGCGTCCTCCTTTCGCCGGCGCCCTCCGCCGAGATCGACCAGGAGCTCGCCGAGCGCGCGCGCGTTCCACGACGCGACGACCCCGGAGCGCGGCGCCGGGACGGGCGTCTCCACGGCGGCTCGCGGAAGCCGGGAGGGATCGCCGACGGCGCGCGGATCGCCTCCCTGCGCCTCCACCATCGCCTCGGCGCGTCGCAGGGCGTCCCCCGAGCGGAGCGCGGCGTCGAGCCGCGACTCGGCGTCGCCGGCATCGCGGGCGACGCCGGCGAGAACGAGCATCGAGGCGCCGAGCGCGCGCGTGAGAGCCACGACGTCGGGGGGGCCGCCGCCGCCCAGCACGGCGAACGCCTCGGCCGTCTCGTTCGAGTTGCCGATCGCCTCCCCCAGCGGCTCGTCCATGCGCGTGAGGAGCGCCGAGGCGCGGAGCCCGAGGAGCGCGGCCACGTGGGTCAGCTCGCGCGCCAGCTCGCGCGCGCGTTCGAGTTCGGGAAGGAACGCGCCGCCGCCGCACTTCACGTCGAAGACGATCGACTCGGTTCCCGACGCCGCCTTCTTGCTCAGGATGCTCGCGACGATGAGCGGAATCGACTCCACCGTGGCGGTCACGTCGCGAAGCGCGTAGAGCGCTCCGTCGGCGGGCGCCAGATCGGGCGACTGCCCCGCCATCACGACGCCGATCCGCCGGAGCTGCGACTCGAACGCGGCCGCGTCGAGCCGGGTGCGCATGCCGGGAATCGCCTCGAGCTTGTCGAGCGTCCCGCCCGTGTGCCCGAGCCCGCGTCCCGAGATCATCGGCACCGCCGCGCCGCAGGCCGCGATCCACGGCGCGAGCGCGATCGAGATCTTGTCCCCCACGCCGCCGGTCGAGTGCTTGTCGACCGTGGGGCGTCCGAGGTCGGTCCACCGGAGAACGCGGCCCGAGGCGAGCATGGCCCGCGCGAGCGCCACTTCCTCCTCGCGCGACATCCCGCGGCAGAAGATCGCCATGAGGAGCGCCGCCGACTGATAGTCGGGGACGCTTCCGTCGGCGACGCCGGCGATCCACGCGTCGATCCGCTCGCTCGACAGACGGCCGCCGTCCCGTTTGATCCGGAGCGTCTCGCGCACGCTAGGCCCGTGCCCCGCGGCCCGCGGCGGCCCCGGCCCCGTTCAGGATCGCCGCCGGAGCGCTCGTTCCGATGCGATCGGCGCCCGCGTCGAGGAGCGCCAGAGCCCGTTCGCGCGTTCGGATGCCGCCTGCCGCCTTCACGCCCATCGTCCCCGCCAGCGAGCGAAGGAGGCGGATCCCCTCCACCGTCGCGCCTCCGGGCCCGTATCCCGTGGCGTTCTTCACGAAGTCGCCCCCCGCGTCGCCGATCGCCGCGACCGCGCGGCGAAGCTCGTCCCGCGTGAGGGCGTCCTGCTCGACGATCCATTTCGTGAGGCAGCGCGGCGCCGCGGCGCGAACCGCCTTCACCTCGGCCGCGATGACATCCCACGATCCCGCGCGGATGGCGCCGAGATTCGCCACGAGATCGAGCTCCGAGGCGCCGTCGCGTTCGGCCTCCGCCGCCTCGAGCGCCTTCGCCGCCGCCGGCGCTCCCCCCGAGGGGAAGGCGATGGCCGCGGCGATCCGCACGCCGGTCCCGGCGACGACCGCGGCCGCGCGCCGGACGTGGAAGGGGAGAATGCAGACGGCCGCGACCTGGAGCCGGCAGGCCTCCTCGGCGAGCCGTTCCACGTCGCCCGGGGACGCCCACGCGGTCAGGAGCGTGGCGTCGATCGCCCGCGCGAGGCGCGTCAGGGCTCGCGGCTCCACGAGAGGAAGGGGCGCGGCAGGAGGTCCCGGAGCGGAATCTCCTCGACGCGCCCGTCGGGCGATTCCAGCACGAGGAGAAGCCCGGGCGCGTGCTCCATCAGGACCTGGCGGCAGGCGCCGCACGGGAGCACCGGCCTCGCGCGGTCGGCCGCGATGGCGAGACGCCCGAACTTCGTCGCGCCCCGCGCGAGCGCGCCGAAGAGCGCGTTCCGCTCGGCGCAGAGGGTGAGCCCCAGGCTCGCGCTCTCCACGTTCACGCCGGGATGGACGACGCCCTCCAGATCCTCGAGCGCGGCGGCGACGCGAAAGCCCGAGTACGACGCGACCGCGCGCGGGAGGATCGCCTTCGCCTGTTGGAGGAGCGCGGGACCGTCGGCTCTCTTCGCGGCGTCGCTCATGGATTCCCCCGGACGTTCTTGTATTCGATGCGGCGCCGTTTCCGCCGGTCGCCCGGTCCGGTGCCCGTCTCCACCACTTCGAGCTCGCGCCGCTCGCCGATCAACGTCACGACCTTCGTCGGCTCCCCCGCCTGGAGGAAGATGCGAACGACCCGCTTCCCCATGCCGCAGAGCAGCTCGTAGGGAATCGTCTGCGCCCGCTCCGCCACCTCGTTCAAGTCGAGCTTCGCGCCGCGCTGCTCGCCCCAAAGGACCACCTCGTCCTCGATCCGGGCGTCGGGAATTCCGCTCACGTCCACCATGGTGAGATCCATCGTCACCCGGCCCAGGATCGGGGCGCGACGCCCGCGAACGAGCACCTCGCCGCGATTGCCGAGCGCCCAGGGATATCCGTGGCCGTAGCCGACCGGGAGAACCGCCACGCGCGTCCAGCGCGTCGTCTCGTACGTGCGTCCGTAGGAGATGTTTTGCCCCGGCGGATGCTCCCGGATCTGCACGATGCGCGACTTGAAGGTCAGGATCCCCTCCACCTTCACCGCCCTCGCGACGTCGGCGGTCGGATAGGCGCCGTAGGCCAGGATGCCGGGGCGCACCATGTCGAGGTGCGACGCCGCGACGCTCAGGAGCCCGGCGCTGTTCGCCGCGTGGCGGATCGGAACGTCGATCTTCCGGAGCGCGAGATCGCGGAGCACGGCGTGATAACGCGCGAGCTGGGCCTCGGTGAACGCGGTCTCGCCGCGGTCCGCGTCGGGAAAGTGCGTGAAGACGCCCTCGAGGACGAGATTCGGAAGCGTCACGAGCCGCTCGATGAACGCGACCGCCTCGGCGTCGCCCACGCCGGTCCGCCCCATCCCGGTGTCGACTTCGACGTGGAAGCGGGCGAGGACCTGATGCGCCTGGCAGCGCTCGGAGAGGCGTTCCGCGAACGGGAGCGTCGCGACGCACGGGGTGAGCCGGTGCTCGATGATCTCGTCGACTTCGGAGAGGAGCGCGGGGCTCAACACGACGATCGGAGCGGAGATCCCCGCGCCGCGAAGCTCGATCCCCTCGTGGAGCGTGGCCACGCCGAGCATCGAGACGCCGTTCGCGATCGCGTGCCGCGCGATTTCGACGGCGCCGTGTCCGTAGGCGTCGGCTTTCACGACGAGGAGAATCCGCCGCGTGCCGCCGGTGGCGGCGCGGATCGCTTCCAGGTTGCGCCGGAAGCGGTCGAGATCGACTTCGGCCCAGGTGGGAAATTCCATGAGGTGCGCCGGAACCCGGCTCACGAGGGTTTACCATGGGGCTCCGGCCGACGCAAGCGCGCCCGCGCCGCGTGGACCCGCGGCGCGTGGACAAGCATCGCGCCTCCCCCTACACTCGCGCCATGCCTCCAGCGCCTCCGGTTCCGCCGACGTCCCCGTCGTCGCCCCCCGCGCCGGACCGCGACGCGCTCGCGGCCGCCGCCGCGTCGCTTCTCGACCTCGTTCGACATCTCTCCGGGCCCGACGGCTGTCCCTGGGATCGCGAGCAGACGCTGCGCACGCTCTCGCCCTACGTGGTCGAGGAGGCGCACGAGGTCGCCGACGCGATCGCCGAGGGCGACGCGCCCGGAACCTCGGAGGAACTCGGAGACCTCCTCTTCCTCGCCTTCTTCCTCGCGGTGCGCCACGAGCAGGAGGGGGGCGCTCCGCCCGCCGAGATCTTCCGCGCGAACGTCGCGAAGATGATCGCGCGCCATCCCCACGTCTTCGAGGCGCCGCGCGACCTCGACTCGCAGGGCGTGCTCCGCCAGTGGGAGGAGCGGAAGCGGCGCGAGGGGGGCGAGCACGCCTCGCTCCTCGGGAAGAGCCCCAAGGCGCTCCCCGCGCTCCTGCAGGCCTTTCGCGTCCAGGAGAAGGCGGCGTCGGTCGGGTTCGACTGGGAACGGGTCGGCGACGTGGTGGCGAAGCTGAAGGAGGAGATCGGCGAAGTGGAGCACGCGATCGGCGAGGGACACGAGGACGCGGTGGCCGAGGAGATCGGCGACCTCCTCTTCGCCGTCGTGAATCTCGCCCGCTTCGTGAAGACCGATCCCGAGGCGCGCCTCAGGGCCGCGACGACGAAATTCCGCCGCCGCTTCGATCGCGTCGCCGAGATGCTCCGCGCGGAGGGGCGCTCGGTGGAGGAGGCGGGGCTCCCCGAGCTCGACCGGCTCTGGGAGGCGGTGAAGCGCGAGGAGCGGGCCTAGGCGCGTCCGAACGGCCGATCAGGCGCCGGGGCCGCGCTTCTTCTCTTCCTCCAGCTCCATCACGAAGTTCAGCTGCAGCTCCCGCAGCACGTGCGCCAGGAAGCGCGACTCCTCGGGCGTGAGATTGCCGCTCGTCCTCTCCTGCAGCATCGCCAGCATGTCGATCGAGAGACGCGCCTGCGGGAGGTCGCGCTCGATCTCCTGCGTGAAGGGGTTCGCCAGCTTTCCCATCTGCTGCATGGCCGCCGACTGGAACGAGTGGACGAGGGCCAGGAAGAGCTCCTTCGTGCTCGGCGCGCCGGGGTCGTTCGGGGTTCCGGGGGACTCGGGGCCGCCCGGCGTTTCGGGATTCGCGGGTGTCTCGCTCATGCGACGATCTCCTCGGCTGTTCCGTCGGGCGCGGCGCCGTCGACTCGCTCCGCCAGCGCCATGGTGAGATAGGACGTTTCGCGCGCGGCCAGGAGAACCGGATGGTCGCGGCTCTGCCCGCGCACCTCCACCAGCCGGAAGCGCGCCCCCGCCATCTTGGCCGCCTCGCGGAGGATGTCGAGGAAGGCCGGCGCGTCGACGTGGTGCGAGCAGGTGGCCGTCGCCAGGGTTCCGCCCGGCGCGAGAAGCCGCATCGCGGAGGCGTTGACCGTGGCGTACTTCCGCACGCCCTCGGCGAGCGACTTCTTGCTCTTCACCAGGGCCGGCGGGTCGAGCACGATCATGTCGAAGCGCTCCCCGCCGCGGCCGAGGGAGCGGAGCGTCTCCTCCACGGGGGCCTCGAGAAAGACGATGTCGCGGGTCGGCGCGTTTCGGCGATGGTTCTCGCGCGCCCGCTCCAGCGCCGGCCCGCTCGAATCGACGCCCGTGACGCTTCGCGCGCCCGCCGCCGCGCACTGCACGGCGAAGAGCCCCGTGTGGCAGTAGAGATCGAGGACGCGCTTGCCGTGCGCCTCCTGCGCGACCCGCTTCCGGTTGTCGCGCTGGTCGAGGAATTCGCCGGTCTTCTGCCCGGCGCGGAGATCGACCGTCAGCACCAGTCCCTCGTACGGCGCGTCGATCCGGTCGGGAACGTCGCCCACGACGAGCGGATCCATGCGCGAGAGCCCTTCCAGCGTGCGCGAGGAGGCGTCGCGGCGGCAGACGATCCCGCGCGGACCGAGAAACTCCTGGAGCACTCCGAGGATCGTCTCGAGGCGCGCCTCGATGCCGGCGGTGAGGCTCTGGACGCCGAGGTAGTCGCCGTAGCGGTCGACCACGAGGCCGGGTAGGAAATCGCCCTCGCCATGGACGAGGCGGTAGGTCGTCTCGACGGGGAGAATCCGCTCGCGGAGCGCGAGCGCTCGCGACAGGCGATCGCGGAAGAGCGCCTCGTCCACCGAGCGGACGCGCCGGCTGTAGAGGCGGACCGCGATCAGCGAGTGCGGGTTGTAGAGCCCGACGCCGACCGGAACGCCGCGGTGGTCCTCCACGACCACCTCCGCACCGGCCTGCGGGGAGCCTTCGACCTCCGCGATCTCGTTGCTGAAGACCCACGGATGGCCCGACCGGAGACGCCGGTCCTGATTCTTCGCGAGGCGGAGGCGCGTCACGGCGCCCTCAGCGCTTTCGCCGCGGAGCGCGCTTCGGCTTCGTGGCCTCGGGCGCGAGGCCGAGGTAGCCGATCATCTTGTTCGCGAGTTTGGCGGCGAAGAAGTCGGAGACGATCTGCCCGGGGATGGGGCAGAGCTCCACGACGTCCATGCCGACGACCTGCCGCCGCTCGAAGACCGCGCGCAGCAGACGGAGCCCCTCGTCCCAGGTGAGGCCGCCCGGCTCCGGCGTGCCCACGCCCGGGACGAACGCCGGATCGAAGGCGTCGAGGTCGACGGTCACGTAGACGGGATTGCCGAGCTTCGACAGGATCTCCTCGACGGGGAGCCCCTTCGCGCGGATCTCGCGGCCCAGGAAGACGGGCGCCTTCTCGGCGTGCACGTAGTCGGCCTCCTCGCGCGACACGCTCCGGATGCCGACGGCGACGGTCGGAACGCCGAGTTCGCGGATGCGGCGCATGACGCTCGCGTGCGAGAGCTTCGTCCCCTGGTAGGAGTCGCGCAGGTCGAGGTGCGCGTCGAGCTGGAGGACGGAGATCCCGGGAAAGCGGCGCTGGAGCGCCGCGACCGGCGCGAGCGTGAGCGAGTGCTCGCCGCCGAGCGTGAAGGGAACGATCCCCTTCTCCGCCACGGCCTCCACGGTCTGCTCGAGTCGCCGAAGGCCCGCCTCGACGTCGGCCGGATCGACCTCGATCTCCTCGAGCGTCGTCACGCCGATCTCGAACGGCTCCCGGTCGAGTTCCTCGTCGAAGAACTCCACCTGCCGCGAGGCTTCGAGAATGGCCCGGGGGCCGAAGCGCGTGCCCGGGAGATAGGACGTGGTCTGATCGAACGGAGCGGGGATCACCGCGACGCGGGCCCGCTCCAGCTTCGACTCCTCCTGCGAAACTCCGAGGAAGAGCCGGGGGGCCGGCGCGACGAGTCGCGTGCGGCGGGATGGGGCGGCCACGATGCACCTCCGAAACGAAGCCGCGCGGCTCGGCGCCGCGCGGCGGGGAAAATCTAGATCGAACCGGCCGCCAGTCTAGTAGGGGCCGTCGCTGTCGTCCTCGTCGGTCTCCTCTTCGTCGTCGTCGTCGAAGTCCTCGTCTTCCTCCTCGTAATCGTCTTCCTCTTCCTCTTCCTCGTCATCGAACTCGTCGTCGTCATCGTCATCGTCGAGCTCTTCGAGATCTTCGTCCTCTTCCATCGGATCGCGATCGCCGTAGAGATCGGACCGCCGAGGGGAGAGTTCCATCGCGCCGCTGAATACGTCCTTCTCGTCCCAGCTCATCTCGAACTCCTCGAAGGATCTTCCGGTGCCCTCGCGGGCGTGGAGCGTTTCCAAAAACCGCGACGGGAAGTTACGGACCCCGCAGGGCCCCGTCAACGGAAATTCGAAATTTTTCTAACCCTTTGCGGCACGCCAGGTTCGGGGCGCTTCCGCGACCCTCCGCATCACGCGCCTCGTCCGCTCCGGAAGCCGTTTCGAGCGAAGCGCCCGGCAGGCGCGGAGATTCCTCTTCATCGATCGGCAGGTGGCCGCGCAGCGAGGGCATTCGCGCACGTGCGCCTCGAGGCGCGCGCACGCCGCCGGGCTGACGTCTCCCTCGAGATGAAGGCTCCATGAGCGGGCGATGTCGGGACATCCCGGCTTCGGCCTGGCCGGCTCCTTCCCCGAGACGACCGGCTCGAGCGTGGCGCGGAGCGCGACGCGCGCGCGATGCAGCCGCGACTTCACCGCGCGTTCGCCGATCTTGAGGACCACGGCCGCCTGGCGCGCCGAGAGCCCTTCCACGTCGCGAAGGATGACCGCTTCCCGCAGGGGGGGCGGGAGCGCCCGGATCGCCGCCGCCACCGCCTCGCGCAATTCGAGGCGCTCGATCGACGCATGGGGATCCTCCGCCGGCGACTCGGCGGGCTCGTGGCCCCCCTCCTCGCGCCAGGCGTCGAGGGAGAGCGTCGCGCTTCTCGACCGGCGGCGGCGGCGCATGCAGGCGCGCCGCGCCACGGAATAGGCCCACGTGCTGAGCGACGACTCGCCGCGATAGAGCGGAAGGGAGCGCGCCAGCGACGCGAGGACGTCCTGGGCGATCTCCTCGGCGTCCTGGTGATCCCGGCAGAAGGTCATGCCGAAGCGGAAGGCCGGCCGCGAGACGAGCGACAGGAGCCGCCTCATCGCGCCCGGGTCGCCGCCCCGCGCCTCCTCCACCAGGCGCTTCTCGTCGGCCCTGCCGCCGGCGCCGGCGCCGGCGTCGCCGTTCCCGCTGGGACGATCTCCGAAGTACCTGAGTGACTTTATCTTAGGCGATCGCACGAATCCTTTCGGCACGGATGGTCTCCTACGCGACATGACCCTGTTCAGATGGATCGATGAGGGCCCCGGACGGGGGCGTCCTCGCCGGATGATAGCAGCCTTGCTCCTCTGTCTCGTGACTTCGTTCGGCTTGCTCTGGGCGCCCTCTTCCCGGGCCGCCTCCCCCGACACCCCGCCCGAGGGCGAACGCGCTCCCTGGACCCTCGCGCGCGTCCTGGACGCGGCACGCGCGGCGTCGCCGGCGGCCCTCGCCGCCGCCGCCCAGGGGCGCGCCGGCGAGGCCGACGGCTCCGCGGCCTGGAGCGCGCTCTTGCCCCACGTGGCGTTCCGCGCCGGACTCACCCGCTCGGACGATCCGGCTCTCCTCTTCGCGCAGCGGCTTCAGCAGGGCAAATTCACCTCCCAGGACTTCGCCATCGAATCGCTCAACCAGCCGGGGCCGCGGAACGCCCTCGAGTACGGCCTGGTGCTCGAGCAGCCGCTCTGGAACGGCGCCGCGGAAGTCACCGCGCCTTCGATGTCGTCGCACGTGAAGGGCGAGGCGCGGGCCGCCGCGCAGGCGGCGCTCGCCGACGCGCTGCTCGACGCGGTCCGCCGCTACGTCGCCTACGTCAGCGCGCGCGAGCGCGTCGCCGCCGATTCCGTGGGGCTCGCCGCCGTGCGGACCGCGCACGCCTCGGCCGTCGAGCGCCACGGGCGCGGCCAGATCCCCGACCTCGACACGCTTCGCACGTTCGCGCGCGAGGCGGAGGGGCGGGAGCGCTGGCTCCTGAGCGTTCGCGATCGCGAACTCGCCAGGCGGCGGCTGGCCGACGTGATCGGCGTGGCGCCGGCCGACGGCGAGATTCCCTCGCCCGCGCCGGCCGACCCGAACGCGTTTTTCCTTCGAGGGACCGGCGCCGGGGCGGACTCGACGATCGCCGCCCCCGAGCTCGGCGCCGCGCGGGAACGGGCGAACCGGCTCGGCCTCGAGGCGGACCGGGCATCGCTCCGCCTCCTCCCGTCGCTCAACGGCCGCGCATCCCTTTCCTACTACCGCGACCCCGACACGGGGGGCGAGGCCGAGCGGCGCTGGTTCGCGGGGCTCGCCCTCGACTGGCCGATCTTCGACGGAACGCAGCGCTGGAACGAGAAGAAGGCGGCCTCCGCGCGCGCCGACGGCGCTCGGGCGGAGCTCGAATCGATCCGCCGCGCGCTGGCCGCGCGGGAAGAGGCGGCGCGGCGCGACCTCGAAATCGCGGGACCGCGGCGCGACGCGGCGCGCGCGGCGCGCGACGCGAGCGACGAAGCGCTTCGGCTCGCCGTCGCGCGCTATCGCGCCGGCCTCCTCCCGCTCGACGATCTCCTCGCCGTCGACGCCGAGGCGGCGGCGGCGCGCGAACGCTACATCGCGCGCGAGGCCGACGTGGAACTCGCGGGATACACCTACCTTCACGCCACCGGGAGACTGAAATGAAACGAACGAAGCGCGCGCTGCTCGGTCTCGCCGCGCCGATCCTGCTCGCTCTTCTCGCCGCGCTGCTCGCCGGCTGCGGCGGACGACACGAGAAGGCCGCGGGCGACGGCGGCGCTCCCGTGAGCGTGGCCGTGCTGGTGGTGAACCCCGGAACCATGGAGGGCGAGCTGATCCTCCCGGGCCGCGTGGAGGCCCGCGAGGAGGTGACGCTCGCGTCGCGGGTGGCCGGACGAGTCACCTCGCTCCCGGTCGCCGCGGGCGGCTCGTTCCGCGAGGGGACGACGCTCGTCCGTTTCGACGCGCCGGAGGCCCGCGAAGGGCTCGCCGCCGCGGAGGCGTCGTGGAGCGCGGCGAAAGCCACGCTCGATCTCGCGCGCCGGCAGGAAGCCCGTTTCGAGTCGCTCTACGTTTCGAAGGTCGCGGCACTCCATGAGCTCGAGCTGGTGCGCGCCGATCGCGAACGCGCCGAGGCCGCGGAGCGGGGCGCCGCCGCCGTGGCGTCCGAACGCCGCGCCAGCGTCGAGATCGGCGCCCCCTTCGCGGGCGTCGTGGTTCGCCGCCGCGTCGATCCGGGCGCCGAGGTCTCGCCCGGCGCGCCGCTGCTCGACATCCGCTCCCGCGACTTCGGGCTCGTGGTGGCCGCCGTGCCGGAGCAGGCCTCGGCCGCGCTCGCCGGACCGGCCGCGGTTCAAGTGGGCGACGGCGCCTGGCGCGCCGCGAAACTCGTGAGCGCCGACGGCATGATCGATCCGCTCTCCCGCACCCGCACCGCGCGCTTTCGCCCCGTCGACGGCAAGCCGCTCGAGGCGGGCGCCTTCGCGCGCGTCCGGCTCGGCGCCGCGCCGGGCGGCGGCGCGAGGGCGGGCGCGGCCGCGAGCGGCATGGATTGGCTGATTCCCTCTCGAGCCCTCGTCACGCGCGGCGCCCTCTCCGGCGTCTACGTCCTTCGCGGCGGCAGGGCCTCGCTCCGCTGGCTCCGCCTGGGGCGCCAAGCGGGAGACAACGTCGTCGTCCTGGCCGGGCTCGATCCCGGCGATAGCGTCGCCCTCGATCCCACCGGGCTCGTGGACGGCCGCCGCGCGGAGGCCGCTCGGTGAGCGCATCGCAACCCCCTGGCGTGCGCGCCAGCGGCCCCGCCGGCCGGCTCGCCGGCGCCTTCCTCCACTCGAAGCTGACGCCGCTCACGATCGTGGCGTCGCTCTTCCTCGGCCTCTTCGCGTTCGCCACCCTTCCCCGCGAGGAGGAGCCGCAGATCCGCGTCCCGATGGTGGACGTGGGCCTTCGCTGGAGCGGCGTCTCCGCGGAGCAGGTGGAGCGGCAGCTCACCTCCCCCGTGGAGCGGCGGCTCTGGGAAATCCCGAAGCTCGAATACCTCTACTCCACCTCGCGCGACGACGGCGCGCTCGTCATCGCGCGCTTCCAGGTGGGAACCGATCCCGACGTCGCCCTCGCGCAGATCCGCACGCGCCTCGATCACGCGGCCCCCGAGCTCCCCCGGGGCGCCGCGATCGCGTGGGTCGCACCGCGAGGCATCGACGACGTCCCGATTCTCACGCTCGCCCTCACGAGCCCGAAGCGGCGCGACTGGGACCAGAACGATCTGCGTCTCGTGGCCGCCGAGCTGGCCGGGCCGCTCCGCGAAGTGCCGGGGGTGGCGCGCGTCCGGCTCCTGGGCGGCTCGCCGCGCGAGATCGCGATCCGTCCCGATCCGGCGCGCATGGCCTCGGCCGGCGTGTCGGTCGACCAGCTTCTCGCGGCGGTCGCGGCGAACGGCGCCGCCTCGCCCGCCGGAACGCTCGTCGCCTCGAACCGCGGCGCCGACATCCGCGTGGAGGGCGCCTATCGGACCGCCGACGATCTGCGGGCGCTCCTCGTGCCGACCCGCCGGGGCGCCTCGGTCCGCCTCTCCGAGCTCGCCGTCGTCGCCGACGGCCCGGGCGAGACGGAGGCCTACGTCTTCCATTCCGAGAAGGGACACCCGCGGGAGCCCGCGGTCACGATCGAGGTGACGAAGCGGCCCGGGGTGAACGCGACCACGCTGACGCAGGCCCTCCGCGCCCGCGTCGACGCGCTCCGTCCCACGCTCCTCGGCCGCGACGTCGAGGTCGCCGTGACGCGCGACTACGGCGCGACCGCGAAGCACAAGTCGGACGACCTCATCTTCCACCTCCTGCTCGCCACGCTCTCGGTCGTCGCCCTCATCGCGCTCGCGCTGGGGCGGCGCGAGGCCGTCATCGTGGCGATCGCCATTCCCGTCACGCTCGCCCTCACGCTCTTCGTCTACCGCGCGCTCGGCTACACGCTGAACCGCGTCACGCTCTTCGCGCTCATCTTCTCGATCGGCATCCTGGTCGACGACGCCATCGTCGTCGTGGAGAACATCACGCGCCACTTCCGCATGAAGGACGCGCGCGGCGTGGACGAGCGGGCGGTGGAGGCGGTGGACGAGGTGGGGAACCCGACCGTGCTCGCCACGGTCACGGTCATCGCCGCGATCCTCCCTCTCGCCTTCGTGGGCGGCCTCATGGGCCCCTACATGAAGCCGATTCCGGTCGGGGCGTCGCTCGCCATGATCTTCTCGCTCGCCGTGGCGTTCGTCATCACGCCGTGGGCGGCGAGGCGGCTCCTCTCGGTCCCGAAGGAGGGCGCCGCGGCGAAGGGCCATGGCGAGCACGGAACCGAAGGCCCGCTCGACCGCCGCTACCGTGTCTGGATGAACCGGCTCCTCGGCGACGGGCGCTTCCGCCTCCGCTTCTTCGCGGTGATGGGCGCGCTCTGGCTCGGGGCCGTCTCCCTCGTCGTCTTCCGCGTCGTGACCGTGAAGATGCTCCCCTTCGACAACAAGAGCGAGTTCGAGGTGCTCCTCGACCTCCCGCCCGGAGCGCCGCTCGAGCGGACGCTCGCGGCCGCGCAGGCCGTGGCCGACCGTCTCGAGCACGATCCCGACGTCGAGGCGATCCAGATCTACGCCGGCCTCGGCGCGCCGGTGACGTTCAACGGGCTCGTGCGGCACTACGACTTCCGCGGCGAGCCGCGCTTCGCCGAGATCCAGGTGGAGCTGGTCCACGCCGGCGGGCGCCGCGAGCAGAGCCACGCCATCGCGCGCCGGGTCCGTCCCGCGCTCGAGGCGGTGGCGGCGCCGTTCGGCGCGAGGCTCAAGGTGGTGGAGGTCCCTCCGGGGCCGCCCGTCCTCTCGACGCTCGTGGCCGAGATCTACGGCCCCGACCTCGAGGGACAGCGCCGCGTGGCTCGCGACGTCTGGAAGGTCTTCCGCGAGACGCCCGGCGTGGTCGACACCGATCTCCTTCTCACCGAGGGACAGCCGGTGCGGCGATTCCGGATCGATCGCGAGCGAGCGGCGCTGGCGGGCTCGTCGTCGCAGGCCGTCGCCGACGCCGCGGCCTCGCTCGTGGCGGGCGCTCCGGTGGCCGTTCTCGACGCCCCCTCGCAGGCGGAGCCGGTTCTCGTGCGGACCCGCCTCGCCTCGGCCGATCGCGCCGACGCCTCGGCGCTCGCCGCGCTTCGGGTCGGCACCGGGAACGGCACACCCCTCTCCGAGCTGGCGGTCGCCTCGGCCGACACGGCGTCGCTCGAGATCCATCACAAGAATCTCCGGCGCGTCGTCTACGTCCTGGGCGACGTGGCCGGGCGGGCGGAGAGCCCCGTCTACGCCATCTCCGATCTCCGGCCCCGCGTCCAGGCGCTCGCCATGCCGAACGGCGCGCCGATCCACCAGACGAGCACGGCCGCGCCCGAGGACGCGAATCGTTACGGTCTCAAGTGGGACGGCGAGTGGCACATCACCTACGAGGTCTTCCGCGACATGGGCGCCGCCTTCGCCGTGGTCCTCGTCCTCATCTACGTCCTCACGGTCGGGTGGTTCCGCTCCTTCACGACGCCGTTCGTGATCATGCTCCCGATCCCGCTGAGCCTCGTCGGCATCCTTCCCGCCCACGCGCTCACGGGCGCCTTCTTCACCGCGACCTCCATGATCGGCTTCATCGCCGGCGCGGGGATCACGGTGCGGAACTCGATCATCCTCGTCGACTTCATCGAGCTTCGCCGCACGCAGGGGCTGTCGCTGAAGGAGGCGGTGGTCGACGCCGGCGCGGTCCGCTTCCGCCCGATGGTGCTCACGGCGGCCGCGGTCGCGGTGGGGGCGAGCGTCATCCTCTTCGACCCGATCTTCCAGGGGCTCGCCATCGCGCTGATCGGCGGCGAGATCGCCGCGACCGCCCTCTCGCGCATGGCGGTGCCGGTTCTCTACTACCTGCTCCATCGCCGGACGGAGGTGCCCGCATGAAGATGATCCTGGCTCTCGTCAACGCGGCGCGGATCGACGCGCTGCGGCAGGAGCTGATCGCCGCCGCCGCGCCCGGCTACAGCATCGTCCCCGTCGCCGAGGGAAGCGGCCGCACGGGCGTCCACGCCGGCGATCGGATCCATCCGGGGGCGCTGGCCGCGGTCTTCATCGTGGACGAGGACGCGAAGGCGTCCGCCCTCCTCGAACGTCTCGCCCGCTGGCGCGACGACGCCGGCGACGACATCACCAGTTTCTTCCTCCTGCCGGTCGAACGGCAGGCATGACCCTCGATCGGAAAGGAGCTTCAACATGACCGTCGATGAAGGACTTCGCATGATGGCGGGGATTTTCATCCTGCTCTCGGTGGCGCTCGGCGTGTGGGTGAACCCGTGGTTCTTCGCCTTCACCGCGTTCGTGGGGCTGAATCTGCTGCAGTCGGCCTTCTCGAAGTGGTGCCCGATGATGGCGATCTTGAAGAAGATGGGCTTCCGGGCCGCCTGACGGTCCCTAGCCCCGCGCGCTGACCGCGCGACCGGGCCGCAGCACGCGGCGGTGGAATTCGTGACGGAGCGTCACCTTCATGCCGGCCGTTTCGTAGAGACGCGTCGCGCCGGTGGCGTTCTGGGCGTCGACGCCGAGCCCGATCCGCCGGTGCCCGCGCGCGTGAAGCGCCGCGAACGCGTTGAGCAGGAGCGCGCGTCCGACGCCGCGCGAGCGCCACGCGCGCCGCACGCCGACCTCCCGGATCCACGCCATCCCCTCGAACGGATAGGGGAGGATCCCGCCCGCCGGCTCCGCACCGTCCCACGCGATCCTCCAGAGCGACGGATCGGCCACCGCGTGCGCGCGGCGCCGCGTCATCCAGTCCTCGAGCGGCTCCGCCGAGAAGAGATAGTGCTCGGCGAACGACTCCTGGATCGCGAGGTGGAGCGCGACGTCGTCCGCGCCGGGCTGGAACGCGCGGATCTCGATTCCGGGAACCTCGGGAGGTGACGGCGGCTCGTCCCCGAGCTCGATCTCCATTCGGAAGTACGTCCGCGCGACCGGATAGCCGCGCTCGTCGAGGAAGCGCGCCCAGGGCGACCCCACCGGGGCGAAGAAGCCGAGCGTGACTTCCGCGTCGCGGCCGGCGGCGCTCAGGTGCTCGGCCGCCCGCTCCTCGATCCGGGCGCAGAGCGCGGTCGCGATGGCGCGGTGCGACTCCCCCGGCTGGGCGTAGATGTCGCCGATCATCTCGTGGTCCGGCACCTTGTCCCAGACCCACCCGTAGCCGCGAACGGCTCCCGCCCCGTCCACCACGAGCCATGCGTCGCGCGCGAGGTCGAAGCGCGGGAGCGCCCAGTCGTCGCGCACGTCGTTCGCGTCGGTCTCGGCCTCGCCGATCTCGGCCACGTCGACCGCGCACATGAGCTCGGCCACCGCCTCCGCGTCCGCGATCGCGGGGCGCCGGAGCAGGAGGCCGGCCGGCAGTTCCTCGCCCGACACGCCGCTCATCCGGCCGCCGGACCGAACCATCGGATGAGGAGAAGGCTCGCGGTCGCGGTCGCGGTCGCGGTGGCCAATCCCACGTAGAAGGGTTTGAGTCCCGTCTTTCGCATCGCGTCGAACCGCGTGGAGAGGCCCACGCCCGCGAGCGCCACCAGGATCAGGAACTTCACCGTCTCCTGGAGCCATGGCGTCACGTCCGATCCCACGGCGGCCGAGAGGGCGCGAACGCCGCCGAGCGTGTTGACGAGCGCGAGCGCGAGGAATCCGACGACGAAGAGCGGCAGCGATTGCCGGAGCCGCTTCCCCCAGCCGACGGAGACCGGCGCCTCGGCCGCGGAGCCGCCCGACGCCGTCGCGCGAGCGGCCGCCTCCTCCGCCACCTGGCGCGCGTAGGCGAGCCCCATCGCCAGGATCACGCCGCCCATGAGCGCGTTCCGCGTCAGCTTCACCGCCGTGGCCACCTTGCCCGCCGCGTCGCTGAACGCGAAGCCGGTCGCCACCACCTGCGAGGTGTCGTTCACGGCCGTCCCGGCCCAGGTTCCGAACGCCGCGTCGTCGAGACCGAGCGCGCGGCCCAGGAAGGGATAGAGGAAGACGGCCATCGTCCCGAAGAGCGTGTTCGTGGCGATGGCGAAGGAGACCTCGTCGTCGCGCGCGCCGATCACGGGCGCGGTGGCCACGATGGCCGTATTCCCGCAGACCGCGGTGCCGACTCCGATCAGGCTGGCGAGCCGCCCGGGCGTTCCCATGAGGCGGCCGAGCGCGTGCGCCACGGCGAGGGCGAGAAGCATGAGCGCCACGACCATGAGGAGCGCCTTCCCGCCGATCGCCAGGACCTGGACGAAGGAGAACGTGGCGCCGAGGAGCACGATGGCGGCGCGGAGGACCGTGTGGAACGAGAATCGGATCCCGGGAGCCGTGGTGGCCGGCAGCCGGACGATATTTCCGATCGCGAGACCGAGAAGGACCGCCACGATCACTTCCCCCACCGCCGTGGCGATCCCGTGCGGCAGGAGTCCGTGGATCAGGCGGCCGGAAACCCCGACGGCGACGGCGAGTAGAAGGCCCGGGACGATCGCGATGGGCCCGGCGTGAGGGGCGCGGTTCTCGGACATGGGGTGCAAGGATGCCCTCCCCGGGCCGCCGGCTCAAGCCCCGAGTGCGGCCCCGCGGGTCGCGGGAGTTCGGGAATCGCCGGCGGGCGAGACCCGGAGCGTTCGGTTCCAGGCGGCGCTGCGTTGGTCGAAGTAGAGGGCCCCAACGGCCCGTGACTCGCACATGGGAGGAACGCAATGCGGCCGCAGAACTCGAATCACCCGCGAACGACCAGGATGGGGCTCGCCGCGCTGGCGGGCCTGGCGATCCTGGCCGGACTCTCGCTCTCCTTCGCCGGATGCAGCAAGGACGCTCCGACCGGCGCGAAGCTTCTCGGCGACACCCGGTCGACGGCGGCGATTTCGAACGCCAAGTCCGTGGTGAGCGCCATGTCGAACCCCTCGCCGCCGGCGGGGCTCGTCACGGTTTCGAACGGCGGCTCCTCGCTCCAGTTCTGGCCCTACACCGGCAAGACGATGGACGGAACCTCGGTCGATCCGATCAACCTCGTCTTCCGCGGCAACGCCGATCCTTTGACGATCCGCGCCGCACTGATGGCGCTCGACGGCGATCGCTCCGCGTTCGGCATGCCCCCGATGCCGCCCTTCAATTCGCGCTGGGAGGACGCCTATGGCGACGTCCAGACGACCTGGGCGGACGGGGAGGGTTGGACCGGGAGCGTCATTCAGCTCGCGCTCGGCGGTTACGGGCCGGTCCGGGTTCACATCCGTCTCTTCCGCACGGCGACGGCGGACGGCCAGGTCTGGACCCTGGGCGGGGCCCATTTCGAGGTCCTGATTCCGGGAACGGAGCGGCACGAGTCGCTTTCGTGGGAGCTCGCGCGTCAGTTCGTCATGGTCGATCTCGCGCGCACGGGTCTTCTCGTGGCCGAACCGGGCCTGACGGATCCGATCTCCGAGACTCCGACCTATCGGACCATCGACTATCGCATCTACAACGGCCTCCCGCCGGAGTTGAGAGTCCTCATCGGCGGCCCTCTCGAGGATCAGACGAGCAACGTCCCGATCCCCTCCGACGGTCGTGCGGCCATCTTCACGCTCGGCGGCGAGCCGATGCACGGCACGGGCGATTCGCAGACGATCACGCTCCAGTATGGCCAGCTGGTCCCGAAGCCGGTCTGCAGCGACGGGCCCTACGACTACATCTACGTGGAGGGCCCGATTCAGCTCCAGCGCACCTCCATCGTCGACGAGAACGGCGTCTACAGCTACACGGGGCGCGCGTCGGGCCGGCTGACGGTGACCCCGGTCAACCCGCTCACGAGTCCTCCGACGCCGATCGGCGAGTCGTACACGGCGATGGTCTCGGAATTCCAGCAGGGTCAGACGGGCGGGCCCGCGGACATGGTGACGCTGCGCTCCGCTCAGATCCTCCCTCAGAACGGCGGCGCCGAGATGGTTCACACCGACCTCAAGGTGAATTGGAACGGCCCGAAGTCGTACCGCGTCCTGGAGCAGTGCCTCCAGCCCGCGCCGTAGCCCCGTACCCCCCCAGGCCCGGGGCGGGCGGCTCGTCTTGACGCCGCCCGCCCTCCCGGGCGAGACTCCCCGGCATGAATCCAACGCACGCCGCACCGGAGCTCTCTCCGGAAGAGCTGGTCCAGCGCGTGGAATCGGGCGCGCCGCTTCGTGTCCTCGACATTCGGGCCAACACCTCCAACGGGCGGATCGACATCCTGCCGGCCGATCGCTACGTCAACATTCGCGGATCGCAGGTCATGGCCATGGGCGCCTCGATCGCGGGGACGCTTCCCAAGGCCGATCCGGTGGCGGTGGTCTGCGAGCGCGGCAACAGCAGCAAGCAGCTCGCGGCGCACTTGAACGATTTGGGGTATCGCGCGGAATCGATGCGCGGCGGCATGGCGGCCTGGGGCATGGCGGTGGTGGCGCGGCCGCTGCCGGCGCCCGCCGGCTTCGACGTCTTCCTCCAGTTCGACCGCGTCGCGAAGGGGGCGACGGGCTACCTGCTCGGCGCCGGCGGCCAGGCCGTGATCGTCGACCCGCCGCGAAAGGCGCAGCCCTTCCTCGAGGCCGCTCGCGCGCACGGGTTGCACGTCACGGCGGTGGCCGACACGCACGCTCACGCCGACTACATCAGCGGCGGGCCCGGGCTCGCGCGAGGGCTCGGCGTTCCCTACTACCTGCATCCGCACGACGCCATCCTCCCCTACGACGGAACTCCGGCGAAGCTCGACTTCACGAAGGCGGAGGAAGGCACGACCATTCCGGTCGGGCCGGCGTCGCTCCGCGTCGTCCACACGCCGGGCCACACGCTGGGCAGCGTCACCTACTTCGCCGGCGACGAGACGGCTCTGACGGGCGACTTCATCTTCGTGAATTCGATCGGGCGCCCCGACCTCGGGGGCAAGGCCGCCGAGTGGACGAAGCTCCTCTGGAACTCGCTGGAGCGGGCTCGTCGCGAGTGGAAGCCCGAGACGCGACTCTACCCCGGGCACTACGCGAGCGATGCGGAGCGCGAGGCCGATCGCACCATCGGTCGCGCCTTCTCGGCCATCCAGGCGAAGAACGAGCCGCTCCACTTCAAGGACGAGGCCTCCTTCACGGCGTGGGTGATGACGAAGGTGGGCGGGAGTCCGGAGAGCTACCGCAAGATCAAAGCCGTGAATCTCGGCCTGCTCGAGGTCTGGGACATGGAAGCGCAGGAACTCGACTGCGGCCGGAACGAGTGCGCGCTGGGCTAGGCTTTTCCTTCCAGGGAGGTCACCGATGATCCGCCGCCGTCACGCCGCGCTCGCGCTCGCCGCGATCGCGCTTCTGGTCCCGCTCAGCCCGGCCGCGGCGGAGGATGCCGCGCCGGAAAAGCCGACGAAGTACGCGCTCGACGGCGCCTACGTCAAGACCGGCGGCAACACGGACGTCACGTCGATCAGCGGCGGCGACAAATTGGCGCACACCGCCGGGAGCTGGATCTTCAC
>DASTKG010000075.1:0-14460 GCA_035716005.1 Candidatus Eiseniibacteriota bacterium | reverse complement strand
ACTCCGAGGATGAAGACCGCGATGAAGTTGAAGAAGGCGGCCCAGAGCACGGCGAAGCCGGGCGTGAGGACGCGCGTGGAGACGACGGTGGCGATGGAGTTGGCGGCGTCGTGGAAGCCGTTCAGGAAGTCGAAGACGAGGGCGAGGCCGATGATGAGCCAGAGATAGAGCGTCGCGGAATCGCCGTGCACCGGCCCCTCAGTTGTTCTTCACGACGATTCCCTCGAGGATGTTCGCCACGTCCTCGCAATCGTCGGTCGTGGCCTCGAGGCGGCCGTAGAGTTCCTTCCACTTGATCAGCTCGCGGAAGTCGGCCGCGTCCTCGAAGAGACGCGCCGTCGAGTTGCGCGAGATGTGATCGGCCTCGTTCTCGAGCTGGTTGATCTGCACGCAGTACTCCAGCACGCGCTTCGAGTCGCGAAGATTGCGGACGGCCTCGTGGATGGCGACGCACGACTTCTCCACGATGGAGATCAGGTGGACCGTCTCGGGCGTGATCTTCTCGATCTTAAAGAGCGCGAACCGGCTCGAGACCCCCTCGATGTTGTCCAGGACGTCGTCGAGCGCGCTGGCGAGGGCATGGATGTCCTCGCGGTCGAAGGGCGTGATGAAGGTGCGATTGAGGCTCGAGATCAGCTCGTGCGTGAGGTGATCGCCGTGGCTCTCGAGCTCCTTGATGTGCTGCGCCTTCTCCTCGACGCGATGGTAGTCGTGCGCCAACTGCTGCAGCGCGCGCGCCGCTTCGAGCACGGTCGCGGCTTGCTTCTCGAAGAGGTCGAAGAACTTCGGCTCGACGGGCAAGAGTCGTAACACGGCGCGGCAGTGTAACGGGAATGGAACGCGGCGTCCATCCTCGATCCCGACGCGCTGGGGTGGCCTGCCGACGCGCCCTTCGACGCGTTCGACGGGGTCGTAGGGGCGGCCGCGGCGCCGCGGGAGAGGGGCCCCATTCCGCCTTGTCGGCGCCGCAGGAGACCGCCAACATGTCACGACATAGGTGCCAGAATGGCAGAAAAACAAGTTGCCAAATCCGGCAGCCCAACTTCAACCAATGCTTATTATATTGCACTACATAGACTTACAACGAACTTTGAGTACTTATTCACGAAGGGCACGCCCATTGCTGCAAGGATTGGATCGGTAAGTAGTACTGAGTGGCGGGCTTGGACCCAAGGGAGTACCAAGGGAGTAGGCCCCCCCACCCACCGGCCACCTAGTTCGCGGACTGGAAATGGCCGAATATCAGTAGTGAGGAACCAGAGACCAATGACCCGTCGACCCGATCCCGTCCGAGGCTTCACCGCACTGGCGTCGATTGCTGCCTTGTCCGGCCTCTGCGTCGCTTCGGCCGCGGCAGCCCAGCCGACCCCCGAGCTCGTCCTCCACGGCTACACCCCCGACTCCCGCTTCAACGTCCCGCGGGCCGTGGTCCTGAACAGCGCGCGTGGTGAAATTTTGGTCGGCGACACGGGCAATCACTCGGTCGACGTCTTCTCCCTCTTCGGCCGCCCGCTGGCGCGGTACGTCCACCGGGTGGAGCGCCACGACGGCACCTGGGTCGACGGCAACCCGGTCGGCCTGGCCGTCGATTCCGTGGGCCGGATCCTCGTCGTGGACGCCGCCGCCTCCTACGTCGACGTCCTCGACGGCCTCGGCCGCTCCTTCGCGCGCCTCGAACCGCCGGCCTCCGCTGACTCGGGGACCGCCGGTCCTGGCGCCGTCACGGTCTTGAAGAGCGGTGTCATTCTCGTCGGGATGTCGGGCGATACCGGCCGGATCTATCGCTTCACGCGCGAATACGCGCTGGACGGGTCGTGGGGCGAAGCCGGCCGGTCGCCCGGTCAATTGAGCAGCGTCATCGGCCTCGCGGAAGAGGCCGACGGCCGCATCCTCGTGGTCTGCCCCGACACCGAACTCGCCGTGCAGCGGTTCACCGCCGACGGCAAGTTCGTGGAGGGGTTCGGACGCCACGAGATCGGCCCGGGCAACTTCTCCTTCCCATCGGGAATCACGATCACCTCGGACGGCAGCCTCTACGTCAGCGACGAGTTGAGGCACGTCGTCGTGGTGCTGGATTCGACGGGCAAGCAGGTCGACGCCATCGGCGGCGGCGGACCCGGACCCGGGCAGTTCGAGTATCCAAGCGCCCTCTCCAGCGACAACCAGGGCCGGCTGGCCGTCGTTGAGAGAGGGACCGCTCGTTTGCAGCTCCTGCGCCTGGCAGGAAAGAATCCGGAATGAAGCGCAACACGGAGGTGGGTCTGACCATCCGCAAGACCGCCTTCAACGACACACGGATGGAGGGAGGATTTTCCATGAAACGTTTCGCGATCGTAGTGGCGGGGTGCCTTCTGGCGTTCGCGGCCACGGCGACGGCGGGCGACTACCACGTAGGCACGAGCCTCGTGTGTAGCGACTGTCACGTGGCGCACTACAGCCAGTCGCACAACTACAGCGGCTCGCTCTTCCCGTTCGTTCCGCTCGGCGCCGGCGGACCGTTCGATCACCTGCTCCGCAACGAGGTGAACGAGCTCTGCTTGACCTGCCATGACGGGCAGTCGTTCGCGCCGGACGTCTTCGGCGCCACCACGTTCAACACGAACCGCCTCGCCGGCGGCCTCAACGCGGCCGCGGGACACCGCGCCAACGACACCGGGTACGACGATACGGACGGCCACACGCTCTGGTCGACCGCGACGGCTCCGGGCGGCACGTTCTCGCACACCGGCGTCGGCCTCGAGTGCACCGACTGCCACACGCAGCACGGCAGCGCGACCCAGTACCGCAACCTGCTCAATCGCGGCATCTTCACGGGCAAGAGCCTGACCTACGCGCCGGGGAACGGCAATCTCCTCACGCGCGACGTCTACGAGCGCTCGACGGCGTCCTATAACATCGCCGACGTCGACTACAACGAGCCGAACACGAACGCCAGCGCCTACGCGGCGTGGTGCCAGTCGTGCCATACGGTGTTCCACGGCGCGAGCGGCGGTCCCGAGGTCGGCGGCGCCAGCAACGGCGGCACCGGCTGGGTGCGTCACCCGCAGGCCGACGTCAACATCGGCCAGAACGCCACGTACATTTCGAGCCTTTCCGTCTTCAACAGCCGTACGAACCGCGTGAAGGTCATGGACTCCCAGGGCCTCTGGGACGGCACGGCGGCCGACAACACGGTCACCCCGTCCTGCTTCTCCTGCCACAAGTCGCACGGCAACATGAACGGCTTCGGGCTCGTCTTCATGGACGGAACCGGCACCGTGACCGAGGAAGGCGACGGCGGCGTCCTGAAGGATCTATGCAAGCAGTGCCACGTTCAGGGCTAATCGAGTAGAATTCACACCCGGAACGGCCGGCGCCAGGACGGCGCCGGCCGTCCGGCCGTTTTCGCGATCCGCTCCGAACATCTCTCGAACCAAAGTCCCCCGCGTCGCGGCGGGGGGACGAGGGTGGCGATGAGACCGTCGACGAACCTCCGGCGGGTGCGTGCACGCACCGCCGCCATGCCCGGCATCGCTCTTCTCGCCTCCTTGGCCGCACTCTCGCTCGGGGCGGGACCCGGCCCCCATCGCACGAGCGCCGAGATCACGAAAGTCCTCGCCGCCGGCCCCCACGCGGGCGAATGCGAGTCGTGCCACGCCATGCACGGTCCGGAGGGGCAGTTCCCCGAGCTCCACGCCCTCATCGGCCCCGACGACAACTCCCTCTGCGATCGGTGCCACACGGCGCCCTGGTCCGGCGGATCGTACTTCGGGCCGATGGCGTATTCGCAGTCGGCCCACGGCTCCAGCAACAGCACGGTATGGCCCGGCCCCGCGCCGCCGCCCCGCACCGAGCCGGGCGCCACCGGAAAGTGCCTGAATTGCCACGACCCCCATGGGCTGACCGACGCGCAGGGCGAGGTGCCCGGCCTCCGCCTTCTTCGGGAGGAGTCGCTCTGCCTGACCTGCCACGACGGCACGCCGGCGCAGACCGACATCGCCTCGGACTACCGCCTTCCCTTCCGGCATCCGACGGGGACGATTTCGGGGATTCACACCGGTCCCACGGAGTCGCTCCCGACCGATTTCGGAGCGTCGCCGCTCGATCGGCGCCACGCGGAGTGCGAGGACTGCCACAATCCGCATCTGGCCTATCACGACCCGCCCGGACTTCCCCAGGACGCCGACATCTCCAAGGTGAACCTCGGGGTGAGCCGCGTGCGGGTCCTGAACGGCGGCCCCGGCGCTCCGCCGACCTTCTACTTCGTCGCGGCGGCGGACACGCTGAGTCCGGCCCTCACGGAGTACGAGGTCTGCTTCAAGTGCCACTCGTCGTGGACCACCCAGCCGACCGGCCAGACCGATTTCGCGCGCGTGCTGAACCCCGCGAATCCGTCGTACCACCCGGTCGAGGCGCCCGGACGAAATCCGAACATCGCCTTCGGCGCCTTCACGCCCGGATGGACCCCCTCGTCCATCACGCGGTGCGATTCGTGCCACGGAAGCGATCTGGGGACGAACGCCGGACCTCACGGCTCGAACAATCGATTCATCCTGCGCGCTCCCTACGTGGCCGATTCGCAGGATCGCATGATGCTCCCGACCGAGAGCTGCTTCGCCTGCCATGCGTACGACGTCTACGCCAACGCCTCGTCGCCCGCGTCGGTCCAGACCTACTCGCGATTCAACGAACCGGGAGCCGGCAAGGGCCACACGAAGCACGTGGACGAGAACCGCGTCCCCTGCTACGCCTGCCACACGACGCACGGATCCACCACGCTGCCCCACCTCTTGGTCACCGGCCGGACTCCTGGCATCCAGACGATCACGGTGACCGCCACGGGCGGGACCTGCTCGCCGTCGTGCCATGGGACTCAGTCCTACACGGTGAACTATGCGCGATGAGCCCGCGCGCGACGGACGCCTCGGAAGGCGGGCGCTGTTCGCCGCGGCTCTGGCCGCGCTCGTGATGGCGACTCCCGCGAGGTCCCAGACCGTTCGAGGCTTCGCGGAAGTGCAGTACCAGAGCCAGGACCAGCGCGGCGGTCTCGGCACCGACGTCGAACGCTACGGAACGGCCGTTCACCTCGACTACGGAAGGCGCATCCGGAACGCCTACGACCTGACGGTCCAGGGCGAGTGGAACGAGGTCACCTACATCGACCGCCCGAACAAGCAGACCAATCCCCGGGGCGCGATCCGGCTCGCCCACATCGATTGGGGCTCCTACGCCTCCTACCGCACCTATCGCGTGACCGACGCCCTGGGCATCACGACCCGGCAGCGCGAGACGACGCTGAACGCCTACCTCCGCAAGCCGGGGATTCCGCAGATCCAGGGCACCTATCTGCGACGGCGGACGCTCGACGTCGGCCTCACCCCGGCCTCCACGGGCACGACCACCAACCTCAACGCGCGGCACGAGCTCGGTCCCCTGGGACTGCGAGCCGCCTGGACCAACCAGATCCGCTTCGCCGACGAGAACGAGGAGGCGACGAAGACCACCCAGAACAGCTATGGAGGCGGGGCCGATTGGCGCTGGGCCCGCAACAAGACCAGCGCCACCGCCACGGCCGACGTCCAGGAGACGAAATTGACGTCGCTCCGGGGGCCCGCCTCGACCACCGGAACCGCGTCGCTGAGTCTCAACGGCACCCACCGGTTCACGAAGGTCGTGGACGCCGGATTGACCTACGCCTATCAGCACACCTCGACCCGCTCGACGACGACCCGGAACCTCGACGACCACGACGGGTCGCTTCTCTTCTCGGCGAGGCCCAAACCCTCCCTGATCTTCTCGGCGGGAGGAGGGCTCCGCACCACGCAGATCGGCGAGCGATACGACATCGAGCGCTACGTCGTCGCGCAGGCCGGCGCGATCGGCCCCATTCGCCGCCACTGGACCGGAAACGTGAACTTGAGCCGATCGTACAACTGGTTTCAGGGCCAGGACGGGCGCCCGGTGAATTCCGGGGTCGTGAACACCAACATGCGCCTGATCCGCGGGCTCGACGTGAACGCGCAGTTCCAGGTCACGAAGGCCGCGGCCAACGCCACGATCGCCGACACGGCGGGCACGCCGACCACCCTCACGTCGCAAGTCGTCTACGGGTTCACGGCCACGCCGCTCCTCCGGCTCGCGTTCGGATTCTCCCGAACGTCGTACCGGACGGGGGGCAACCTGATCGACCCCGAGGCCAGCTCACGGACCGACACGTGGGACGCCCGCTGGAACCCCGTGATCTCGCTCCGGCTTTCTGGCAACCTCAGCAATTCTCGCGGCCTCGGGCCGAACGAGCCCACGCTGACCACGGCCCAGACGACGGTCGACTGGAGCCCGGTGTCGACGTTTCAGTGGAGCGGTTCCTACTCGAGGAGCGACCGGGCGCAGTACAACCCGCTCACGCAGACCGTCGCGGGCAGCCAGGTCTGGAGCAGCCGGCTCGTGGCCCTGATGGCCCAGATCTGGCGGCTTCAGCTTTCCGTCAACGACGTGGATCCCGGCGAGCCGACGCATGTTCGGCAGTGGGACGCCACATTGACTAGAATTCTCGGGAGGTAGGCCATGATTCCCCCGCTGCCGACGTGGACGCGCCGTGTCGCGATGATTCTGCTCCTCGCCGCCGCGGGCTGCGCGTCGGGACCCCAGCTCTACGTGAACACGGAGGCCGATCTCACCTTCTACAAGAAGATCGCCGTCATCCCGTTCCGGAATCTCACGAGCGAGCGCTTCGCCGGCGAGCGCGTCACGCGGGCGTTCGTCACGCAGCTCGTCATGACCGAGCACTACGAAATCGTCGATCAGAACGAGTTCGCGGCCGTCCTCGACAAGATCGGCGGCAATCCCGGCTTCGAGGGGATCTACGATCCGGCCAAGGTGCGGGAGGCCGCCACGCAGATCCAGGCGACCGGGATCCTGCGCGGAAGCGTGACCGACTATTCGATCCAGCGAAGCGGCACGAGCGAGACGCCGTCGCTGGCCTTCGACGCCGAGCTGATCGACGTGGCGACGAACAACGTCGTCTGGCGCGGATCGGTGGTGCGCCGCGGAAAGGGCCGCCTCCCCATCTTCGGCGGCGGCGAGCGCACGCACGCGCAGCTGATCGAGAAGACCACGCGCGAGATGGTCGGGCAGATCGAGCGGGAGGCGTTCTGATCATGCGCACTCTTCGTCGGAGGGCCGGGCGCACGCGGCTCGCGGCGCTCCTGGCGGCGTCCGCGCTCCTCGCGGGATGCGCCGGCGGCGCCCCCCATCGGGAGCAGGGGGGCGCGGTCCCAACGGACCATCCACGCATCGCCCTGCTTCCGTTCGAGAATCTAACCGGACGCGAGGATCAGGGCCGCCACTTCACGCAGGCCTTCCTGGCCGAGCTGGCGGGCAGCGGCGCCGCCGAGGTGGTCGACATGGGACAGGTCGAGGCCACGGTCGAAAAGCTCAGGATCCGCGCCCCGGCGTCGCCCGATCGGGAGCAGCTGGCGATGCTGGCCGAATCGCTTCAGGTTCGCTACGTCCTCCTGGGAAGCGTCATGGAGGCGCGAATGCTCCGGACCGCCGATGGCGAGACACCCGCCGCCGGCGTCTCGCTCCGCCTGGTGGAAACCGCGACGGCCAAGATCGTCTGGGCCGCCGTCAAGGTGAAGACGGGCGACGAGCACGAATCGGTGTTCGGCTGGGGCCGCGAAGACAGCGCGGAGCGGCTCCTCACCCAGTTGGCGGAGGAAATGCTCCGCCCCTTCCGGGACGCCGGCGACGCGTGGCGGAAACGAACGACGACCAACGAGGTGACACCGTGAGGACGACGAGTCGGGGAGCAGGGACGAGGCGGGCGGCCGCGAAAATGGCGGCGATGTCGGCGATTCTCGCGATGGCGGCGTTCGTCGGCGCCGGCGCTCCGGCGCCCGCGTCGACGCCCGCCGCGGCGCCGGCGGCGAAGAGCGGCGCGCCCGCGAAGGTGAAGAGCGTGACGCTCGCCATGAGGCACCGCGTCTACGCCACCTTCAACGACGTGCAGGCGGTTCCGCTCCAGAAGGAGTTCTTCATCGGCGACTCCGAATACTCCGCCCGCGTCATCCGCTACGTCCCCGATTTCGCCATGGAGCTGAAGAGCGGCAAGGTCATCTCCCGCTCCAACCAGCCCAAGAATCCGGCGTTCGAGATCGTCGTGCGCGAGAAGAACGTGCCGCAGGACACCTCGTGGGCGTTCATGAACATGCCGCCCCATTTCGGCCGGAAATCGATGCTCGCGTTCAAGATCGTGCGCATCGACTTCGTCGGCGCGCCGCCGGTCGTGGCCGACACCACGAAGGCCGCGGCGCCTGCCGCGCATCCTCCCGCCGCGTCGGGCAAGCCGGGCGTCTCCCCCATCAACTCCCATAGCGGAGAAACCCGGTGAACTGGACGCGGCTCGGGATCCGACGCGGTCCGGTCGTGCTTCTCTCGATCGCCCTCGCCCTGCTTCTCCTCGCTCCTCCCGCGGACGCCGCCAAGCCGAAGAAGCGCGAGGAGAAGACCGGGCGCGCCTGCTACGATTGCCACAAGACCTCGAAGCAGGAATATCAGAAGAAGGTCGTCCACGAGCCCGTGGCGAAGAACAACTGCTACGCGTGTCATCAGAGCCACGGCTTCAAGCAGGTGCTGGTGCTGCAGAAGCCGATGCCCGAGCTCTGCTTCGATTGCCACAAGAACGTGAAGGAGGCGGCGCCGGAGCACAAGCACGAGGCGTTCACGAAGGGCGACTGCATCGGCTGCCACGACCCGCACGCCTCGAATCAGCCCGCGCTCGTGCGCGACGGCGGCCCCGACGCGTCGTGCAACAAGTGCCACGAGGACGCGGCCGGCTTCACGAAGGAACCGCACGTCCACGCGCCGATCGCGAAGGGCGACTGCTTCGCCTGCCACGATTCGCACGGCTCGGCGAACGCGGGGCTCCTCCGGAAGAAGGGCGACGACCTCTGCGCGACCTGCCACACGGCGGCCGACATGACCGTGAAGCACGCGAAGTCCCCCGCCAACGGGCTCGCCTGCCTCGACTGCCACGAGCCGCACGCCTCGCCGAAGGCCTCCCTCCTGCGCCGGAATTCCCATCCCCCGGTGGCCGAGGGGGATTGCGCGGCCTGCCACGAGATGGAGGGGAACAAGGCGACGCCGAAACTGACGTCCGCGGTCCCCGGGCTCTGCCTGGAATGCCACGACGAGATCGGGACGCAGACGGCCAAGGCGCACAAGCACCCCCCCGCGGAGGAGGGCGACTGTCTCGCCTGCCACGATCCGCACCGCGGGGCCGAGAAGGCGCTCCTCGTCAAGAAGCCCGACGCGCTCTGCGGCGACTGCCACGACGAGGTCGCGGACGCCCAGACGAAGCCCGTGAAGCACGAGGCCTTCACGCTCGGCAAGTGCGCCTCCTGCCACGAGCCGCACGGAAGCGACAACGAGAAGCTGACGCGCACCGCGGACGGGTCGATGTGCCTCGCCTGCCACGACTCGATCGCCAAGAAGCTCGCCGCCCCGGCCGGCGTCCATCCGCCGGCCGCGAAGAAGGATTGCCTCCGCTGCCACGCGCCGCACGCCTCCGATCAGGCCGGCCTGATGGTGAAGCCGACCCGCGACATCTGCCGCCCCTGCCACGCCACGCTCGACAAGGCGGTCCAGGGGAAGGAACTCCACCCGCCGTTCCGCTCGGGCAACTGCCAGGCCTGCCACGATCCGCACCAGTCGGCGGAGCCGGCCATGCTGAAGAAGAAAGCGGCCGAGCTCTGCGAGAGCTGCCATCAGTCGGCCGTGTTCGAGGCCCGGCGTCCCTTCCCGCACGATCCCGCCGCGAAGGGCGAATGCCTCGCCTGCCACGCGCCGCACGGCGGCGAGGGGAAGGCCCTCCTGGTGGCGACGACGACCGAACTCTGCACGAAGTGCCATGCCGACATCGCGGCGAAGATCAAGGGCGCGGGCGCCCACACGGCGGCGGCGAAGGGGCTCTGCGCCTCGTGCCACGAGCCGCACGGCGCCGCGCAGGAGAAGTTGCTGAAGGCGAAGCCGAACGCCCTCTGCATCAAGTGCCACGAGAAGATCGGAAAGGAAGGGAGCGAAGTCCATCCGCCGGTCGAGGAAGGGGAATGCCTCTCCTGCCACGATCCGCACGGCGGCAAGGCGGCCCCCGCTCTGGTGAAGGCGGTTCCGGCTCTCTGCGCCGACTGCCACGAGGTCGACGACGCGGATCTATCGAAGGCGCACGAGGGAGCGAACCTCGTCGGCGTGAACTGCCTCTCCTGCCACACGGCGCACGCCTCGCCCAAGCCGGGGCTCCTGGCGGCGAACACGCATCCGGGATTCGCGGAGAAAGAGTGCACGAAGTGCCACGCGAAGGGGGCGCCCCCCGGCGCCAAGTCGCTGGCGAAGCCGATGACCGCGCTCTGCGCCACGTGCCACGACGTGCCGAAGCGGAGCCTGGCCGGCGCGAAGGTGCACCCGCCGGTGGCCAAGGGCCAGTGCGTCGCCTGCCACTCCCCTCACGCCTCCGACGGCCCGTCCCTGCTGGCCGACACGCCGAAGCGGCTCTGCGTGAAGTGCCACGCGACGGTGGTCGCCGACGCGGGACGCTCGCACGCGCATCCGCCGGCCGCGGCGGGCGAGTGCATCAGCTGTCACCAGCCGCACGAGAGCGTTCAGCCGGGCCTCCTGACGAAGGCGGTGCCCGATCTCTGCCAGTCGTGCCACGGTCCCCTGCTCAAGCGGATCGCCGACGGAACGCCCCACAAGCCGGTCGCGTCGGGCAAATGCCTCCTCTGCCACGCGAGCCACGGCTCGGACAACGCCGGCATGACGAAGGACCGCACCGCCGGGAACGTCTGCGTCGGCTGTCACCTCGTCTCGAAGGGCGAGCTGGACGCGAAGCACCAGGGCTTCTCCATCGCGAAGTCGAATTGCGTCTCCTGCCACGATCCTCACGTGCAGGCGAAGGGCCGGAAGGGCCTCCTGGTCAACGCGCCGCACGAGCCCTTCTCGCGGCGCGAGTGCGCCAAGTGCCACGGAACCGACAAGAAGGGGGTTCCGATCGCCCAGGGAACGGCCCTCTGCTTCCAGTGCCACGACACCGCGAAGGCGTGGATGGACAAGCCGGTCGTCCATCAGCCGCTCAAGACCGAGCGGGCCTGCCTCTCCTGCCACGGCGCGCATGGCGGCGCGGCCCTTCCCGATCTGAAGCGGGAGACCGATTCGCTCTGCATGAGCTGCCACGACTCGGCGATGTTCAGGGGGAAGGTGAAGCACCCGGCGCTCGAGGAAGGGTGCACGTCGTGCCACGATCCCCATTCCACGAACCGGAAGAAGCTGCTGAAGAACGACGTGAACGCGCTCTGCATGGGCTGCCACGACGATCTGTCGAAGCACGTTCACCGGACGAGCGGCGGACGCGACCCGCGGACGGGCGGGGAGCTGACCTGCGTCGGATGCCACCTGCCGCACGGCTCGGAGCTGCCGACGCTCCTACCCTACGAGCCGAAGCGCGAGCTCTGCATCCAGTGCCACGATCCGTCGATGATGAGCGTGAAGGAACGCGGATGAGCGGTCGGGCGCCCGGATCCCTCGGGCGCCCGCTTCGCCCCGGCGGCCGTCAGCCCGCCAGCTTCGCCTCCATCGTGATCGTGGTGTTCAGGAGCCTCGAGATCGGGCACCCCGCCTTCGCCGCCTCGGCTGCCTTGGAAAAAACGCCCGGATCGGCGCCCGGGATCTTGGCGGTCACCACGAGGTGCGAGGCCGTCACGGAAAAGCCCTCGCCGACCTTCTCCAAGGTCACTTTCGCGGACGTCTCGATCCGCTCGGGCGTCAGACCGACCCCCTGAAGCTGCCCAGAGAGAGCCATGGAAAAGCAGCCCGCGTGCGCCGCCGCGATCAGTTCCTCGGGATTCGTGGCGGGGGCGGATTCGAAGCGGGAGCTGAACGAATAGGGGGATTCGCGGAGAACGCCGCTCTCGGTCGAGACGGTTCCGCGGCCTTCCCTGAGATTTCCCTGCCAAACGGCCGAACCAGTGCGAATCATCGAAGTCTCCTTTGGGTTTGTTGGGTGGAGGTCGTCGAAGCGGATTCTACCTCCGCGCGCCCGGCTATCCCCCGATCTTTCCCATCTCCCGCCGGGCGAGCCAGAGCCCCGGAAGCATCGGAAGCCAGAGCGTGAAGCCCCGCAGGAGGACGGTCCCCATGATGGAGGCTTCGAGGGGCACCCCCATCACGCGAAGAGTGCCCACCGAAACAGCCTCGAACGGGCCGACGCCCCCCGGCAGGAAGCTGATCGTGGCCGCGACGGAGGCGAGAACGAAGCTGGCGAAGACGGTCTCGATGCCGGTCGAGAAGCCGAGCGCGAGGAGCATGGCGCGCAGCGTGGCCGCGTCGAGGAGAAAGATCGCGAACTGAAGCCCCGCCGAGGCGATCAGGAGCTTTCGGTCGTGGAGCGTCGACTGCGGCGCCGCGGCCATCGCCTCGAGGACCGGCGCGAGGCCCGGGAATCGCCGCAGCCAGTCCGGCACCTTCATCGCGCCCCCGCGCGTCAGCCAGAGGAGCGCGACCGGCACCGACGCGGTCACGAGCGAGACGATCGTCACGAGCAGCATGACGGCGGCGCTCAGCTCGTGGCTCCGCCAGAGAATGACGAGGCAGAGGGCGACCGCGGCGGCGTACGCGGCGTAGAAGCCGAGGAGGCTCACGACCACGACGGCCGTCGAGACGCCGACCGAGACGCCCCGGCGCCCGAGCGAGCGGATGACGAGCACCGTTCCCCCGATCCCCGCGCTCGGCACGACCTGATCGATGAAGAGCTTCATGAGACCGAGCGGGACGAGCGACCGGAGACGGACCGGCGAGTGGGAGCGGCGCAGTCCGATCTTGAAGATGAGGGCGGTGCAGAAGTAGGTGGCGAGCTGGAGCACGGCGGCCACGACGAGCCAGATCGGCTCCGCCCTCCGGAGGAGCTCCAGGAAGTGCTGCGACTCGCCGTAGTGGACTCCGACCGCCAGGAGGAGCCCGAGGAGGAGCACGCCCGGGAGCCAGGCGGGGGGCCGGCGCTTGGGTTTCATGGCCGGAGCGTCTCGCGGAAAATCATGGGAGCGGGACTATACCATGCGGCCCCGGGCCCCCCGCCGGGACCAAGGTCGCCCTCTCCGGCGCCCCTCCGCCCTGCAGAAAACGGCCGCGCCGGCCGATAATCGGAGTGATGACACCACACTCGATCGAGGAACTCCGCGGACGCGCCGTCACGCATCGGATGGCGCGCCACGTCTTCCTCGCCTTCCTGGTGACCTTCGCCCTCTCGCGGCTCGTCGTCCTCCTGACGACCCAGGGACGCCTCCCCAACTTCTACCTTCGCTACGGCGACACCCACATCCACCACCTCGCCGTCGGGATCCTCCTTCTCGCCGGCGTCGGCGCCGCGCTCCTGCTCCTGCGACCCGTCGCGGGGGGCCTCCGCGCCGCCGCGCTCCTCTACGGCGTCGGCCTCGCGCTCACGTTCGACGAGTTCGGAATGTGGCTCCACCTCGACGACGTCTACTGGCAGCGGGCGAGCTTCGACGCAGTGGTGGTGATCGCGGCCTTCCTGGGTCTTGTGGTGGCGGGACCGTCGCTGAAGCGGCTGCGTCCGAAGCACTGGACCGCGGCCGTGGGGCTCGGCGTCGCGATCACGCTGATCCTCTTCCTGGTGCTGGTGCCCCTCTGGAGCGCGGGGCGGAATTTCGGAGCGGGGTGGCGGTAGCTACCTGCGCCGGCGTCTCGGAGCTATCTCCTACGCGCGCGGAGGAGACCCAGCGGCAGGAGTCCCAGCACGAGCAGCGAGAGCGTTCCCGCCTCGGGAATTCCCGCCGTCCACGATCCATTCCCCATGAAGACACCCAACTCGGGCGAATTCGACGTGGTGTAGTGGAACTCCAGTCGACCGTGAAAGCGCCCATCGGTCGCGTCGAACACGCCCCAGCCGAGGAGATCGAACATCGGGACATTCGTGGGGGCGTAGCCGCCGTAGGGCATGGTGTCGAGGCTCCAGAACAACCCGAGAGGATCGGGGCAGATGTGGAGCTCGGTCAGATCGGCGTCGCCCCTCGTCCACGTATGCCCGTCGAGGAGGAAGTCGATGGACGTGGCGCCCAGGCCGGAGAAGTCTTCGCTCCACTCCCCGTACGGGCGGAGAAGGCTGCCGTCGAACGCGAACGTCCCGCTCGCGGTCTCTCCCGCGTTCACCGGATCTCGGGGGTCGTACGGAAATTCGAACGTCACGTGGACGAGGAACGCCTGGGCCGCCGCCGGCAGGACGAGCACGGAAACGAGCGCGAGCGCGAGGAGCGGAGAAAGGATGCGCTTCATGGCGACCTCCTGCACTGCGGATGCGCGAGGATGGAGTCGCGGGTCGACTGATCAGCGTAGCGCCTCGGCGCGGGCTCTCGGCAAGGGCGACCATCGGCGGATGGCGTCGAAGGTGGAGGTATACCCCGGCGGCATGCCGGG
>DASTKG010000074.1:0-10442 GCA_035716005.1 Candidatus Eiseniibacteriota bacterium | reverse complement strand
GCGATCGGGAGCTTCTTCTACGAGGTCGTGCTGGCGCCGGAGATCACGGCGAGCCCGGAGCGGCTCGAGGCGATGCGGAAGAACCTCGTCGTCCTCGACGTGCCGGGGCTTCTCCGCGAGGCGGCGGGATCGCTCGCCGCGCGTTCGCTCCTCGGCGGACTCCTGGTCGAGACGCGACCCGGACCGCCCGCGTTCGATCGCTGGAAGCCGGCGACCAAGCGCGCGCCGACCTCCGCGGAAGAGGCCGATCTCCGCTTCGGCTGGCGCGTCACGCGCCACGTCGTCTCGAACGCGATCGTGATCGCGAAAGGGGGCCGCACGCTCGGAATCGGGGCGGGGCAGTCCTCCCGCGTCGACTCGGTCCGCCTCGCGCTCCTCAAGGCCGAGCGCTCCGGCCACGACGTCCGCGGCGCGGTGCTTCTCTCCGACGCATTCTTCCCGTTCCCCGATTCGGTGGAGCTAGCGGCCCAAGCCGGGATCGCCGCGATCGCTCAGCCGGGCGGGTCGGTCCGCGACGCCGAATCGATCGCGGCCGCCGACGCCGCGGGAATGGCGATGGTTCTCACCGGCGAACGGTGCTTCCTGCATTGAGCCACGAACTCCTCCTCATCCTCGACTACGGGTCGCAGTTCACCCAGCTGATCGCGCGGCGGGCGCGCGAGCTCGGCGTCTACGCCGAGATCCACGGCCCGCATCTGAGCGGCGCGGCGATCGCGGCGAAGAAACCGAAAGGGATCGTCCTCTCGGGCGGGCCGATGAGCGTGCTCGAGCCGGGCGCTCCCGGGATTCCGGAAGGAATCCTCGACCTCGGGGTGCCGGTGCTCGGCGTCTGCTACGGCATGCAGCTCATGGCGCACTGCCTCGGCGGGCGCGTCGTGCCGAGCACGACCCGCGAATACGGCATGGCGACGCTCCAGGTGGCCCACGAGGGGCGCATCCTCCGAGGCGTTCCGGCCACGAGCCGCGTCTGGGCGAGCCACGGCGACACGGTGGAGGCGCTCCCGCCCAGCTTCACGCGGCTCGCCGGCACCGACACCGTGGTGGAAGCGGCGGCCGAGAAACCGGAGCGCGGCCTCTACGCCGTCCAGTTCCATCCCGAGGTGGCCCACACCGAGCACGGCGTGACCATCTACCGGAACTTCCTTTTCGACATCTGCGGCTTCAAGGGCGACTGGACGATTGGGCAGGTGCTGGACGAGCAGATCGCGAAGATCCAGGCTCAGGTGAAGGAGGGGCGCGTCATCTGCGGCCTGAGCGGAGGGGTCGACTCCTCCGTGGTCGCGGCGCTCCTCCACCGGGCGATCCCCGGCCGCGTCCGCGCGGTCTTCGTGGATCACGGCCTTCTTCGCAAGAACGAGGCGGCGGAGGTCCGCGCGGCGATGAGCGAGGTGATCGGCACCGACCTCGTGGTGGTCGACGCGCGAAGGCGGTTCCTGGACGAGCTGAACGGCATCGAAGACCCGGAGGAGAAGCGGAAGACGATCGGCCGGGTCTTCATCGAAGTCTTCGACGAGACCTCGCACGAGCTGGGCGGGGCCGATTTCCTGGCCCAGGGGACCCTCTATCCCGACGTCATCGAGAGCACCTCGACCCGGGGCCCGTCGGCCAAGATCAAGTCGCACCATAACGTCGGGGGGCTCCCCGAGACGATGCGGATGGAACTTGTTGAGCCCCTCCGGGAGTTATTCAAGGACGAGGTCCGGGAACTGGGGGGGCTACTGGGCCTCCCGCCCCATATTCTCGGGCGGCACCCCTTCCCGGGGCCCGGCCTGGCGGTGCGGCTGATCGGTCCGATTTCGGAGGAAGGCCTTAAGACGCTTGCGGATGCGGACGATATCTTCATCTCGGAGCTTCGGCAGTCGGGCCTCTACGACTCGGTCTGGCAGGCCTTCGCCGTCCTCCTCCCGATCCGGACGGTCGGGGTGATGGGGGACGGGAGGACCTACGACCAGGTGATCGCCCTCCGGGCGGTCTCCTCCAGCGACGGGATGACGGCCGACTGGTCGCGCCTGCCGGAGTCCTTCCTGGCCCGGGTCTCCTCGCGCATCGTGAACGAAGTCCGTGGCGTGAATCGCGTCGTGTACGACATCAGCTCGAAGCCGCCGGCCACGATCGAGTGGGAATGACGGCGGAGCACGGAGGAAACGAGTGAGGAATTCGCGGATCAGGGGTCTCGGGGTGGGGAACGTTCGGGCCTTCGTCGGAGCGCTCGCCGCGCTCGGGGCCGCTCTCGCGATCGCGCAATCGGCGCTCGCCGCGGCGCCGGCTCCATGGCTCCTCGATCGCGCGAGGGGGACGCCGCAGGAGGCCGACGTTCGCGAGCAGATCCGCCGCTGGAGCGAGCTCAGGACCCGCGGCGTCGACCAGGTCCACCAGGAGTTCGCGCTCGCGCCGTCGCGCTACCCGCGGGGCGGCGTGGCGCGCCGCAACATCCTCGTGGCGCTCGTGCAATTCCCCTCCGATCAGTTCGGGACCGCCGTGACGCCCTCGTCGCACAGCACGCCCTCCTACTACCAGCGCATCTTCTTCAGCGACGATCCGAACGACGGGATCACGAGCGTGCGCGAGTACTACCGCGAGATCTCGAACGGGCGGCTCCTCATCTCGGGCCAGGTCACGTCGAAGTGGATGAACATGCCCCATTCCCAGGCCTACTACGTGAACGGATCGGCCGGGCTCGATTTCGGCTCCTATCCGCGGAGCGCGCAGAAACTCGCGGAGGACGCGATGAGCGCGGCGTACTCCGATTTCGGCGGGAAGCTCGGCTACTTCGACAACGACGGGCTCGACGGCGTCTCGGGGAGCGGCGACGACGACGGCTACATCGACGCCGTCTGCGTGATCCATCCCGGCGTGGGCGGCGAGGTCGTCTCGGGCGTGCAGGCGTTCAACTACCTCTGGTCGCACGAGGCGGGCGTCGCGGTCTACTCCAACTGTCCTGGCACCGGCGGCGGGCCCGAATGCCTTCCCGGAATTCCGCTCGGAAGCGTTCGCGGCTTCCTCTACACGATGACCGCGGAATTCAACGAATCGCCGGGCGACAACGCCGTCGGCACCTACTGCCACGAGTTCGGCCACACCATCGGCCTCCCCGATCTCTACGATCCGAACGCCGCGGGGCTCGGCTTCTACTCCCTCATGGGGCTCGGCAACTATCTCCCGTTCTACGGCGAGGCGCCCTTCGGCTCGGGACCGGGAAGCCTCGACGCCTGGTCGCGCCAGTATCTCGGCTTCGATCCGATCGTGACGCCGAAGGCGGGCGGCCACTACACGCTCGGCCCGGCGACCGGAGGGGGCGGCTCGCTCCGCGTCTGGAGCCACGGCGAGCCGGGGAGCGAGTACTTCCTCCTCGAGAATCGTGAGCGAACGGGAGTCGACCGCTACCTTCCGGGAGACGGGCTCCTCATCTACCACGTCGACGACCGGAATCAGGACAATCTCTCGGGCCCGAGCCTCTATCGCGTCCGCGTCGTCCCGGCCGACAGCGTGAGCCTGAACGACCTCGAGTCCTCCGTGGGGAATTTCGGGGACGACAAGGACTTCTGGCCCGGCACGCTCCTCCGGCGGAGCTGGACCGAATCGACGACGCCGAATTCACGCGATTACGACGGGTTCGACACGGGCGTGCGCCTCGCGAACATCACGGGGGGAACCCCCGACTTCAGCGACTCCGTCTCGTTCGACCTGGTGCTCTCCACGCAGCCCGAGCTGCGGATCACCGGCATCGCCTACGCGGACGGAGGGGACGACCATCCCGATCCGTCCGAGACGGGCGATCTCACGCTGCAGCTGACCAACGTCGGGACGAACTCGAACGCGCTCACCTACACGCTTTCGTCGCTCGACGCGCTCGTGACGGTGACGCAGAGCGCGTCGGCGGGCGGCGCGCTGGCGACCGGCGCGAGCGGCGCCAACACCACCCCGTTCACGGTTCAGTTCGGCGCGCCCGTCACGCTTCCGCGCGGCGTGTCGCTTCGCCTCGCGTGGAACGACGGAACCGCCTCCGGAACGCAGGACTTCGCCCTCACCATCGGCGAGGCGAGCGGCCTGAGCGAGAATTTCGAGAGCGACTTCACGGCGAGCGGGTGGAGCAGCGCCGCGGTCTCCCCGTCGCTCCAGAACGAGTGGCATCGGACGCAGGTGCGCGCGCAGGGGGGGACCTACGCCGCGAAGGTCGGAAGCGCGAACGCCCTCGGCAGCGGCACGAACGAGCAGCAGACGTATCGCAACAACGAGGACGCCGCGCTCGTCTCGCCCGGCTTCTCGCTCCCGGCCAACTCGCAGCTCTCCTTCTGGTCGTGGATCGACTCCGAGACGAACGGGGGCACGGGGGCTTGGGACGGCGCGCGCGTCGAGCTTTCGCTGGCCGGCGGGCCGTGGCTGCCGCTGGCGCTCGACGGAGGCTATCCCTACATCATCGAATTCAACGCGGGGACGGCGCTGAACGGCGCGAGCGTGATCGCCGGATCGAGCGGCGCGTGGCGGAAGTACGTCGCCGATCTCTCCGGCTATTCGGGACCCGCGAGGGTCCGCTTCCGGTTCGCGAGCGACGACACCAACGAGCCTCGGGATCAGTTCGGAAGCCTCGCCCGCTACTACGAAGGCTGGTACGTCGACAACGTCGCCGTGGAGGCGCGCCAGGAGACGGGCCCGGCGCCGCGCCACGTGGCGTTCCGGGCGGGGCCGACCCCCTACTTCGCGGGGACGTCTTCGTCGGGATCGATCCACTTCCGGATGAGCGCGAGCGACGGACTGCCGCACCCGGGCGAGCGCCCCGTGATCCGCATCTTCGACCTGAACGGCCGCCTGGTGCGCGCCATCGAGGCATCCCCCGACGGCCTCGTCCCGAGCGAGTTCGGCGCGGCGTGGAACGGGCAGAACTCGGCGGGCTCGCCGGTCGGCGCCGGCATCTACTTCGCGAAGGTGGAGCTCCTCGGACAGACGCAGACCACCCGGCTCGTCGTCGTCCGCTGACCGCGTGCGCGCCGTGACCCGACCGCTGCGAGGCGCCGCCGGCCCCATCGCGGCGGTCGCCCTGCTGGCGGCGCTCACGGCCACGGCGGCGGCGCAACCGCCGCCTCCGCCTCCCGCCGGCGCCGCGCCGGCCTGGGTCGCGCGGCGCACCGCCTGGATCGACGCGCGGGAGGCGCGGCGGCTCGCCCGCTGGAACGAGCCGCTCGAACGCCTCGCGGCCGCCGATCTTCGAGCGGCGTCCGCGGAATCGCTCTACCGCGCGACGCTTCTCGCCTGGACGCCCGACGCAAGCGCCCTTCGCGCTCCCCTGGGAGACCTTCGCGGCGCCGCCCTCGATCTCCTCTCCTGGGGCGAATCGGAGCGCGCCTCGCTCCTCCTCGAAGGCGCGCTCCGCGACGACGAGCCTCTCCTGCCGATCCGCGCCGCGGCCCGTGGGCGGAACGGGAAGGCGGCCGAAGGGCTTTCGCTTCTGGCCTGGCCCCCCGACCGCCGGCTGGCGCGCGGCGATCGCTGGGAGGCGGGCTTCAGCGCCCCCGCGCGGGGCGCGGCTCGCGATCTCGCGCATCTTCTCACCGCGGCCGAGCTGGCCGAATCGCTCGGCGACATCCGATCCGCGCGCGCCGCCTACTGGGCCGTGCTCGCCTCGCCCGACGGGGGACCCGCGGGCCGCAACGAAGCCACGCGTCTCCTCGGACGGCGTCTGGTCGCCGACGGAACGCCTCGCCTCGCCATCTCCGTCATCGGCGATCCGGTCTCCTCCGACGAGGCGCTCGCGCTCGGCAGCGCCTTTCTGGCCATCGCCGACACGAGCGGCGCGGTGGAGGCGCTCGTCCGATTCGGCACGAGAAGCGGAACGGCCCTCTCGGAGCGCTATCCGTCGCTCCGTAGGGCGGCCGACCTGGCGCGCCCGCGCGCCGATTCGCTCGGGGAGCGGACACATCTCGATCTCTGCCGCACCCTCGGCGAGGTGGGGGAGGCGGAGCGCGGCCTCTCGCTCATCGCCGCGCGCTCGCGCGCCCCGTCCGACTCCGCGGCCGCCCTCGCGCGCCTCGAGACCGAGGCGGGTCTTCTCGCCCGCGCGCGCCGCTATCCCGACGCGATGGCGGCCTACGCGAGAACGGCGGCTCGTCCCGGTCTCGCCGCGCCCGTCCGCGCGCGCATCGCGCTCGGATACGCGCGCGCGGCGCGGGGCGCGCGGATCTTCGCCGCGATGGATTCCGCGTTCCAGGCGGCCGTCGCGCTCGACTCGACCGGCGCCGTCGGCGAACAGGCGGCCTGGGAGCGCGCGCGCGAGTGGGAGGATCAGCGCGAAGCGGCCGAGGCGGGCGCGGTGTTCGAGTGGGCGAGTCCCTATCTCCGCGGCCCCTCGCTTCGGTCGGCGGGGCGAGTCCACGGCGCGTTGGCGGAGAAGCGGGCCGGATCTCTCGATTCGGCGCGCGCGACCCTCGCGCGGGCGGGGAGCGACGACGCGGTGACGTCGTTCTGGCGCGGCGCCCTCGCGGCCGCGGCGGGGGACAGCGCCGCGTCGCGCGCGGGATACCGATCGGCGGCGAAAGCCGCTCCCGGCTCGTACGAGGGGGTGCGCGCGCTGGAAGAGCTGCGAGCGCAGGGCCTCGCGCCGGCGACGGACGCGGGCGCGAACGGCGCCGCGGATCGACGCGTGGCGCGCGACGTCGAGGAAGGAGCGTCCGCGCCGACCGAGGTGCGGGTGCTGGCCGCGCTGGGGCGGGACGCCATCGCCATCGACCGGCTGAAGCGCTGCGCCCGCGAGTCGGGGCCCGCCGCGGCCGTCACCTGCACCGACGTGCTGGAGGAGGCCGGGACCTTCCGCGTGGGACCGCGCGCCCTCCTGCCGGAGGGGCGTCTCGACTTCCCGCCCGCCTACCCGCGCGAGGTTCTTCGTGCCGCGGCGGCCGAGAGCGTCTCGGCCGCGCTCCTCTGGGCGATCATGCGGCAGGAGAGCGCCTACGACCGGCGAGCCCGCTCGAAGGCCGGCGCGCTCGGTCTCCTGCAGCTGATGCCCGCCACCGCCTCCCAGCTCGCCGGGCGCGCCGTTCCGGAGGATTCGCTGACCGACGCGGGGTTGAACGTGCGCCTCGGCGCACGCTATGTCCGGGCGCTGCTCCGGGAGTTCGGAGACGCGCGCGCCGTGCTGGCGTCGTACAATGCGGGCGAGGATGCCGTCCGGCGCTGGAAGCGCGACGGTGCGCCCATCGACGACGAGTGGGTGGAGCGGATTCCCTATCGCGAGACACGCGATTACGTGAAGGTGGTCTACGCGGCGTGGCGCCGCTACGAGGCCCTCTACGGGCCGGCGACCGCGCCTCCGCCGGCGAAGCCGGCGTTCTGATCCAGGGAGGGATTCGAGCCCCTTGCTCCTCGCGGCCGAGCTGAAGCGAAAGGCGATCCACCTCGCCTCCCTCGCCATCCCGGTGGGGTATTACCTGAGTCCGGCGTCCTGGTACGTCTGGTGGGAGCGCGCGCTCCTGGCGTCGGTGATCCTCTCGCTGGCGATCGAAGTCTTTCGTCTGAATCATCCCCGCACGAGGCACATCTTCCGGCACTTCTTCGGCGAGCTCCTGCGCAATCACGAGGAGGCGACGCTCCTCGGCTCGACCTATCTCCTCATCGCCTGCCTTCTCTCCATCCACCTCTTCCCGAAACCGGTGGCGGTGCTGGCGCTCAGCTTCCTGATCGTGGGCGACACGATGGCCGCCATCGTCGGGAAGTGGATCGGGCGGGTGCGGATCTTCGGGAAGACGCTGGAGGGGAGCCTGGCCTGCTTCGCCGTCTGCTACGGCCTGACGGCCGTCATGCCGGGCATTCCGTTTCCGGTGGGCCTCGTCGGGGCCGCCGTGGCGACGGTCTTCGAGCTCCTTCCGATCCCGCTCGACGACAACTTCCGCATTCCGCTCTCCGCCGGCTTCGCGATGGAGCTCCTCCTGAAATAGAGAACGCCCTCCCGGCGGGAGGGCGTTGAGAACGGTTCGTGATCCGGTTCGTCAGAACGACGCCGAGACGAAGACCTCCGGGTAGATGTTCGTGCCGTCGCCGCCGTACTTCGTCTCGTCGAAGTCGAGGTATTTCTCGTAGACCACGCCGACCCCGTAGGAAGTCCGGCCGCGGCCCCGGTAGACTCCGGCGCGCCCGCCGATCGAGCTCAGGTCGTCGTAATCCGAGATGAAGGCGCGCGTGTAGAAGGCGCCGACGTAGGGCGTGATCATCGGAGAGCGCGTCAGGACGATGTTGATCCTGGGGGTCAGCTTGGAGACGCCGGGATCCGATCCCAACCAGTTCTCGTAGTAGAGACCCACTTCGACGCCTCGCTTGATGTAACGGCCGAGTCCGATGCCGAGGAGCATGTAGTCGTCGCCGAACGACTGACCGTAACCCAAGGTGAAGCTCGCGCGCATGCGGCCGCGATCGTACGGGGTGGCCGGGCCGGCGCTCTGGGCCGTATTCGCCGGGGGCGGCGTGGCCGCGGCGGGAGGCGGCGTGGCCGCGGCAGCGGCCGGTGTGGCCGCGGCAGGTGGCAGCGTAGTCGCGGCAGGCGCCGGTGTGGTCGCGGCGGGAGCCGGCGTGGTCTCGGCAGGAGTTGGCGTGGTCTGCGTCGTCGTGGTGGTCGTGGTCGTCGTGGTCGTCGCGGCCGGCGGCGGGGCGACCGTGCTGTCGGCCGGCGTGCCGGGGGTCTGCGCGAACGAGGGAGCCACGATCGAAAAGATCGCGGCGATCGAAAGAGCTGCTCCCACTGCGGTCCTGGCGTTCAAGTGAAGCCTCCCATCTGCCTGACGCGCGTCTGCTTCGCGCAGGCGGTTCGATTTTGGCATGCCGTTGTGGTCGGGGGTAGAGTACGTGGCAACGGCAGCATCGGCAATACGCCACAAGTCGCCCGTCTGGCGGAACTCGCTGATATCGAACCGGATGGGCGGGGGGAAGTCCGCCTCCCGCCGGACGCTTCTACATTGATAGGTTCGCTTACCGCTTGACAGGCATCCAAGCCACTTCCTAGACTTCGCCTTGAGTCGGACGTGGCAGCCACCGGGAGCGCGATCTTCAATTGACTACCTTGCAACGACTTAGCCTGACATTCGCGACCACTCGACCCCGGCGGCGGATCGCCCCTGGGGTTTCGCTCTATTGGGACGGGAGACTATGGTTCTCAATCTGATCACCCGCTTGTTCGGCACGAAGCACGAGCGGGACGTCCGTGAAATCTGGCCCCTCGTCGCCGAAATCAACGCCGAGTACGAAGCTCTCCGCGACCTCTCGGACGAGCAGCTTCGGGCGAAGAGCGACGAGTTCAAGAAGCGGCTGGCCGAAGGGGAGACGCTCGACGATCTCCTCGTGGAGGCGTTCGCCGTCGTGAAGGACACCTGCCGGCGCCTCTGCGGCAGGAGCTGGGAGGTGGTCGGGATCCCGGTCACCTGGGACATGGTCCCCTTCGACGTCCAGCTGATCGGCGGCATCGCGCTCCACCAGGGAAAGATCGCCGAGATGGCGACGGGCGAAGGGAAGACTCTCGTCGCCACGCTCCCGATGTACCTGAACGCGCTCACCGGACGCGGCGTCCACCTCGTGACGGTGAACGACTACCTCGCCCGCCGCGACAGCGAGTGGATGGGGAAGATCTTCGAGTTCCACGGGCTCACGGTCGGCTGCATTCAGAACTCCATGGACTTCATGTCGCGCCGGGCGGCCTACGCCTGCGACATCACGTACGGCACCAACAACGAATTCGGCTTCGACTACCTCCGCGACAACATGGCGCGCCATCGCGACCATCGCGTGCAGCGCGGCCACCACTACGCCATCGTGGACGAGGTCGACTCGGTTCTCATCGACGAGGCGCGCACGCCGCTCATCATCTCGGGCCCTGTGGAGCACAGCCTCCAGAAGTACGACGAGATGAAGCCCGACGTCGACCGCGTGGTCCGGGGCCAAACGCAGGTGGTGACGCGGATCCTCGCCGAGGCGGAGGCGCTCCGCGCCGACCCGTCGAAGGAGTACGAGGTCGGTTTCAAGCTCCTGCAAGTCAAGCGCGGCGCGCCGAAGAACAAGCGCTTCCAGAAGATGCTTTCGGACGAGCCGGGGCTGAACCGCCTGATCCAGCGCGTGGAGCTCGACTACATCCGCGACAAGCGGCTCGGCGAGGTCGACGAGGATCTCTATTACGCCATCGACGAGAAGAGCCACTCCATCGACCTCTCGGAGCGGGGACGCGAGCTGGCGTCGCAGCGGGACGCGAACCTCTTCCTCATCCCCGACCTCTCCTCGGAGCTGGGGGCGATCGACGAGGACGAGTCGCTCGCGCCGGCCGAGAAGGTGCAGCGGAAGCGCGCCCTGGAGCAGGCGCACGGCGAGCGGAGCGAGCGCGTCCACAACGTGCTCCAGCTCCTGAAGGCCCACGCGCTCTACGAGAAGGACGTCGAGTACGTCGTCCAGGACGGGAAGATCCTCATCGTCGACGA
>DASTKG010000073.1:0-21088 GCA_035716005.1 Candidatus Eiseniibacteriota bacterium | reverse complement strand
CTGCGCATGCTCTGGGGGAAGAAGATTCTCGAATGGTCGGCCACGCCGCGCGACGCGCTCGCGGCGATGATCCACCTCATGAACAAGTGGTCGCTCGACGGCCGGAACCCGAATTCGTACACTGGCTACTTCTGGACGCTCGGCCGCTACGATCGCGCATGGGGGCCGGAGCGCCCCATCTTCGGGACGATCCGCTACATGAGCAGCGAGAACACGGCGAGGAAGCTCCACGTGAAGGAGTACGTCCGGAGGTACGCGACGCCATGACGACGCGCCCCGCTCCCTCGAGCCGGCGCGTCTGGGCCGCGCGACTTCTCGCCGTCGCCGCCGACGCGACGCAGATCCTCTTTCTCCCCTTCTTTGGAATCGGCTTCCTCTCCCCGGCCATGGACTTCATCGACGTGGCCGTGGCCATCGCGCTGACCGCCCTGGTGGGGTGGAACTGGGCGTTCCTTCCCACGTTCCTGGCGGAAATCGTTCCCGGGGTGGGACTCGTTCCGACGTGGACGCTCGCGGCCTTCTTCGCGACGCGGAAGATGAAGTGACCTTCTCCGCGCGGCGACTCCGGCTCGCGGCGGCGCTCCTCGCCGCCGCGATCGTCCCCGCCCTGGCCGCGGCGCAGCCGCGCGAGACAACCGCGCGGGCTCCCGTCGTCGTCCCCGTCTTCCGCGACGTCGCGCTCCACTTTCACCCCGACTCGGCGGCGAAGGCCGCCCCACGCGAGGTGACGATGGAAGAGAACGGGCGCGTCGCGCGGGCCCGCGTCACGCTCCCCGATTCGCGAACGCCGCGGCGGATCACGGCCCTCGTCTCGCTCCGGCCGGTTCCGAAGAGCGACCGCGACGTGGCCGATCGCTACGATCGCGCCGGCAACGTGCGCCTCGCCATCGACGGCGCTCCCGACCTCGAGATTCTCCGCTTCATGACGGCCTACGGCGGGCGAACCGACTACGAGGTGGACGTCTCCCACCTGGCCCCGCTCCTCCGCGGCCGCCGCGAGTTCCGCGCCTACGTCGACACGTGGGTCAGCCCGGCATGGCGGCTCGATTTCTCGCTCCGCTTCACGCCCGCCGACTCCTTCCCCGCTCCGACGTGGGCGGCGCCCCTCTACTACTCCGAGAATTTCAACGCCGAGAAGAACGGCGGCGGCGAGAGCGTGACGGTCACGATCCCGCCGGGCCTCTCGCGCGTGGTGATGAAGTACGTCTCCACGGGGCATTGCACCGACGGCCGCGACGAGGACGAGTTCGTCTCGAAGGCGAACGTGATCGCCGTCGACGGCGTGGTGGTGGCCCGGGTCCATCCCTGGCGCGACGACTGCCGGAAGTTCCGCGAACTCAACCCCTACTGCGCGCGCTGGAGCGACGGCTCGTGGTCGTCCGATTATTCGCGCAGCGGCTGGTGCCCGAGCCAGGAGGTCGTCCCGATGGAATTCGACCTCACCGATCACCTGACGCCGGGGAAGCACAGCGTGCGCTTCGCGGTCGAGGGGATGCGCCCGAAGGACAAGGAAGGGCACTACGGCTACTGGCGGCTCTCGGCCTGTTTGGTGGGGTGGGAGAAGCCGCCCGCGCTCTGGAGAAACGACTGACGCGCGCTACGCCGCGCCCGGGTCGACGATGGCCATGAGCTTGTCGACGATCCATGGCTGCGGATTGAAGTAGAGCCAGACGGCGGCGCCCGTCACGATCACGAGCAGGATCAGGAGCGCGGCGATGCGCGCCTGGGTCTTCCGGCGGTCGATCTGGTCGAGCTCGTAGAACCGCCAGAGGAGCTCCGCCTTCTCCTCGGGCGTCAGCCGCCGCTTCTGCCGCAGCTTCTGCACCACCCGCGGGAGCTTCTTGGGGTCTCCCCAGTAGGAGCCGTTCCACTCGGGAAGCGGCAGGTCCGGGCGGCCGGGCTTCTTTTCCCAGCCTCGTTCGTGATTGTCCATGGTCGAGCCGATCCCCCCGACAGCCTAGGCGCGAAACGTGGGCTATCGTTGGAGTTATCGGCACCGGGCCCGCCCGCCTGAAGGGGAAAAAAGCCGAGAAAATCGCGTTGACTTCGCGAATCGATCTGCCGATACTTCCGTCCAAGTAGTAAGCCTGACGGTTGTACGCAGAGAAATCGCGAACAGTTGCCGCAGGAGTTACGACCTGCGGCTTTCGTATATCCGGGCGAAAGGTTCGCCCGGAGCGAGCCCGACCAAAGTGGACGGGCGCACGGCTCCTCGGGGCTGTGTGGTATGGGCGTAAGCCCAAGTTAGCAAAGGAGTAGCAAGTGGCTGTTGGGACGGTGAAGTGGTTCAACGAGTCGAAGGGTTTCGGATTCATCCAGCAGGAGGGTGGCGAAGACGTGTTCGTCCACTACTCGGCGATTCAGGGCGAGGGCTTCAAGACGTTGGCTGAGGGCCAGCGTTGCGAGTTCGATATCGTCCGCGGACCGAAAGGACTTCAGGCGGCCAACGTTCGTCTCGGGTAACCGAGCGGACCTCCGCTGAATCACAGGCGACGGGGCGGCTCCGAAAGGGGTCGCCCCGTTCGTCGTTCTACCCCCGCCTTCCGCCTCCCCCCTTCCCCTATACTCTCCCCCCACGATGCTGATCCCGCTCGAAGCCATTCGTGAAGCCGCCGCGCGCACGCGGTCGCAGCTCCATCGCACGCCCCTCTTCACGTCGCGGAGCCTCGGCGAACGCGCGGGGGTGAGACTCCACCTCAAGTGCGAGAGCTTCCAGAAGACGGGCTCGTTCAAGCCGCGCGGGGCGCTCAACATCGTTCTTTCCATGGCGCCGGAGCGGCGCGAGCGGGGGCTCATCACCGTGTCGGCCGGGAATCACGCGCAGGCGGTGGCCTGGGCGGCGCGCGCGGCCGGCGTTCCCTGCACGGTGGTCATGCCGGTCGACGCGCCGCGATCGAAGATGGACGCCGTGCGCGGATACGGCGCGGCCATCGTGCCTCACGGCGATCGCGCCACGCTCTTCGACAAGCTCCACGAGGAGGAGGCTCGCACCGGCGCCACGTTCGTCCATCCCTTCGACGATCCGGTCGGACTCGCGGGGGCCGGCACGGTCGGACTCGAGATCGTGGAGCAGATTCCGGACGTCGATTGCGTCGTGGTCGCGATCGGGGGCGGCGGGCTGATGGCCGGCGTCGCCTCGGCGGTCAAGGCGCTGAAGCCGAGCTGTCGCGTGATCGGCGTGGAGCTGGAGGCCGGCCCCGGCATGACGCCGGCCCTCGCCGCCGGAAAGCCGATCCCGGTGCCGCGCCCGAGCAGCATCGCCGACGGTCTGACGCCGCCCTTCGTGGGGGCGATCCCCCTCCAGGTGGCCCGTGCGGCCCTCGACGATCTCGTGCTCGTCACGGAGGCGGAGATCGTGGAGGCGATGCGATCGCTCCTCGTCCGCGCCAAGCTCTACGTGGAGGGCGCGGGAGCGGCCGCCACCGCGGCGCTCCTCGCCGGAAAGGCGCGGCCGCCCGCCGGATCCACGGTCGTGAGCATCGTCTCGGGAGGAAACGTCGATCCCGAGCGGGCGCTCGGGGCGATCTCGGCGATCCAGGCGGAGGAGAAGCGGGCGTGAAGGTCCTCTTCGTGAACGAGGCGGACGTCCGGCGTCTCCTCCCCATGGACGCGTGCGTCCCGCTCATGCGCGACGCCCTCGCCTCGCTGTCGCGCGGCGACGCCGTCCTGCCGCTTCGCAGCGCGGTCTGGCTGCCCGACCGCTCCGGCCTGCTCGGCCTGATGCCCGCCTACCTCGGCGAACCGCGGAGCTTCGGTCTGAAAGTGGTGACCGTCATGCCCGGAAACCACGGCACCCCCTACGACTCGCACCAGGGCGTCGTGTTGCTCTTCGGGGTCGAACGGGGCGAGCCTCTCGCGATTCTCGACGCCTCGTCGATCACGGCCATTCGCACGGCGGCCGCGTCGGCCGCGGCGACGGACGCGCTCGCCCGGAAGGACGCCGGCGATCTGGCGCTCATCGGCTCGGGAGCGCAGGCGCGCACCCATCTGGCCGCCATGCGGTCCGTGCGGACGCTCCGGCGCGTGCGAATCTGGGGCCGGAGCCGCGCCAACGCGGAGCGCTTCGCGCGCGAGGAGGCGGCGGACGCGGGCCTCGCCATCGAGGTGGCGGCCTCGGGAGAGGAGGCCGTGCGAGGCGCCGATCTCGTCTGCACGACGACCTCCTCGAAGGAGCCGGTGCTCCGCGGCGCGTGGCTCGCGCCGGGCGCCCACGTGAACGCCGTCGGCTCCTGCTTCGCCACGCACCGCGAACTCGACACGGAGGCGGTGCGGCGCGCCCGCTTCTACACCGACTGCCGCGCATCGTGCATGAGCGAAGCCGGAGACTTTCTGATCGCCCGCGGCGAGGGCGCGATCTCGGACGCCCACCTCGTGGGCGAGCTGGGCGAGGTCTTGCTCGGCCGCGTTCCGGGGCGCGGGTCGCGCGACGAGATCACCCTCTTCGAGTCGCTCGGCGTCGCCGTCGAGGATCTCGCGGCGGCGCACGCCATCCACCGGCGCGCGGTGGAGAGCGGCACCGGAACGTGGCTCGAGTGGGGCGGGCCGCCGAGTGCCTGACCTCGGCGCGCCGACCCTCGAGGAGATCCGGAACGCGCGCGTTCGAATCCGCGACTTCGTCCTCCGCACGCCCCTGATCCGCCTTCCGCTCGATCGGCCGGGGACGACGATCTTCCTCAAGCCCGAAAATCTACAGGAGGTCGGCTCGTTCAAGGTTCGAGGCGCCGGGAGCGCGATCACCGCGATGTCGAAGGAGGAGCTGGCCGACGGCGTCTACACCGCGAGCGCCGGGAACATGGCGCAGGGGCTGGCCTGGAGCGCGCGCCGCCTCGGAATTCCCTGCGGCGTCGTGATCCCCGAACACGCGCCCGAGGCGAAGGTGGCCGCCGTCGAGCGGCTCGGCGCGAACGTCGTGAAAGTCCCCTTCGAGACGTGGTGGCGCGTGATGGTGGAGCATCGCCATCCAGGGATGCGCGGGCGCTTCGTGCACCCCGTGAGCGACCCCGCCGTCATGGCCGGAAACGGAACGATCGGGCTCGAGATCGCCGAGGACTTGCCGGGCGTCGAAACGGTGCTCGTCCCCTACGGCGGCGGCGGGCTCTCGTGCGGCATCGCGGCCGCGCTTCGGGGCGCGGCGCCTCGGGCGCGGGTGGTCGCCTGCGAAGTGGAGACCGCGGCGCCCCTCACGGCGGCCCTCGCCGCCGGCGGGCCCGCGGCCGTCGATTACCGGCCTTCGTTCGTCGACGGGATCGGAGGGAAGAGCGTGCTCGCCGAGATGTGGCCCCTGGCGACGACGCTCCTCTCCGGCGCCGTCGTCGTCTCGCTGGAGGAGATCGCCGAGGCGATCCGGCTCCTGGTGTCGCGCGCGCGGCTCGTCGCGGAGGGAGCCGGCGCCGCGTCGGTCGCCGCGGCGGCGAGCGGGCGCGCCGGGGCGGGCGTCATCGTTTGCGTGGTGAGCGGCGGAAATCTCGATCCCGCGATACTCGCCACGATCCTCGAGGGAACGATTCCCTAGCTCCGTCCTCGGTGCTATCGTGGCGGGACGGCATCTCGCGCGCCACACGCCTCGCAGGAGTACGCCATGGCTCTCCCGCCTCGTACCCGGCTTCCGTCTCTCCCCGGCCTCGTCGTCATCCTGGCTTTCGCCGCCCCGGCCTTCGCGTCGCCCCCCGCTCCCTTCCTGAGCCTCCCCGGCGAGGCGCCGGGAGACCGGTTCGGATCGTCGGTGGCCGCCACGGGCGACCTGAACGGCGACGGCTTCACCGACATTGTGATCGGCGCGCAGTGGAGCGACGCCGTCGCCCCCAACGGGGGGCGGGCCTATGTCTATCTCGGCGGCCCGGGCTCCGACGCGATCGCCGATTACGTGCTCCAGGTTCCTCAGGTCGAGCCGCGCGCGATCGCCGGTTACGCGGTCGCCATCCCGGGCGACCTGAACGGCGACGGCTGGAACGACATCGCGATCGGATCGCCGATCAGCTGGCTGATGGGACGGGTCTTTCTCTACTGGGGCGGGCCATCGCTCGACGCGAAATCCGATCGGATCCTCGTCGGGCTCCGCGGCTTGGAATTCTTCGGCTCGTCGCTGGCCGGCGTGGGCGACGTGAACCGCGACGGGTACGACGACATCTGGGTCGGCGCCCCGTGGTACGTCCCCCTCCTGTCGAGCGCGGAGCGCGTCGGGCGAGGCTATCTCTTCTACGGCGGCCCCACGGCGGACGGCACGGTCGACATTCTCTACGAGGCGCGCCCCGTCGGAGGCGTCACCGACGAGCTCAAGTTCGGCACGTCGGTCGCGGCCGCGGGCGACTACAACCACGACGGCTTCGCCGACATCCTGATCGGCCAGCCGGCCGACGGCCACTTCAACCATGGCCGCGTCTACATGTATCGCGGCGGCAATCCCCCGGGCCGCGTCCCCGACATGGCGTTCGAGGCCCCGGCCGATCGCTTCCGCGCGGGACGATCGGTCTCGAGGGCCGGCGACTTCAACGCCGACGGCTACGACGACTACATCGTGGGCGCTCCCGATTCCGGCGACGAGGGAGACCTCACCGCGGGGCGCGCCTATCTCTACTACGGAGGCCAGGCGTACCCCACCGCGGCGGCGGTCGACGTCGAGTTCGCCGGGATCGGCGAGTACGACGCCTTCGGCGAAGCGGTGGCGGGCGACGCCGACGTCGACGGCGACGGCTACGCGGACATCCTGGTCGGCGCCCCCATGGCGAGCGGCGCCGCCGGCATCCGGACCGGCAAGGTCTACGTCTACTTGGGCGGCCCGCACGCCGACGCCGTGGCCGACATCGTCCTCGAGGGGCCGGCGGAGGACGGCACGCTCGGCACATCGATCTCCCTGGGCGACATGGACGGCGACGGCGTGGCCGACGCGATCGTCGGCGCCGCGGGACTCCAGGGATCGAAGTCCGATCCGGGCCACGTTTTCGTCTACGACCTGGCGATGCTTCCCGCGCGCGCCTTCGCGCACGACGAGCACCGAACCATTCCCCTGAACGAGAAGGGAGCGCCGATCGCGCTTCGCGTGGAGCCGGTCGACGGCTCGTTCGATGTCCGCGACCTCGATCCCGCGACGATGCGGCTTCGTTCCGCCGGCGCGGGCGATCGCTCGATCGACGCGGTTCCCGCCAAGCGGGTCGTCGTGAGCGACTCGGACCGGAACGGCGTCGAGGAGATGGGCGTTTCGTTCGAGCGCGCGGATCTGGCGCGGCTCTTCGAGGGAATCCGAGGGAGGCGCGAGGTGACGGCGTCGCTCGAGGGGGCGCTCGCGAACGGTCGGCGAATCGCGGGAGACGTGGCGCTCACGATCGTCGTGACGGGGCCGCCGGACGATCTCGACGCGTCGGTGACCCCGAATCCCATGAATCCGGAAGCGACGCTCGCCTTCTCGCTCCGGTCGCCGGGACGGGTGGAGGCGCGGCTCTTCGACGCGTCGGGGCGGCTCGTGCGGACCCTCGCCGCCGGCGGCACGCTGCCCGCGGGGGCGCAGCGGCTGCGGATCGACGGCCGGGACGACCAGGGTCGCGCCCTTCCCTCCGGAGTCTACTTCTACCGCCTCCGCACCCCCGAGGGGGAGCGGCGCGGGAGAGTCGTCGTCGCGAAGTAGCCGACAGGGTCGCCCCCGGCCGGCCGCTCCGTCGCCCCTATCGCCGGGACGCCAGCATTTCGTCGATCCACGCCACCTTGTCCCGGAAGAACGATTCGGAGGGCGTGGCGTGGCTCATGACCGGGTGGGGCGTCTCGAAGAACCTTCCCTCGCCCCGCATGGCCCGTTTCCCGCCGACCTCGATGTAGCAGGCGCCCGTGCCGTCGTAGGCGGCGGCCGGCGTCTTCCCCGCGACGATCGCCGCGATATTCGCGGCCACCACTTCCGCTTCGGCGGCCGCCATGGCGCCCGCCTTCGGCAGCGCGAGCGGCACGTCGGGAGACCAGCGACCCGGCAGCGGAACGGTCGTGACGTCCCCGATCGCGTAGACGTTCGGCGCGGCGGTCGGGCTCTTCACGGCGAGCGTCTTCGGATCGACGGGGATCCACGCGTCCGGCTTGGAGAGCCAGGAGTCGACGATGACGCGCGGAACGCGATGCGGCGGCACCGCGATGAGAAGATCGAAGAGCGCCTCGCTCCCGTCCTCGAATCGCACGGCCTTTCGGGCCGGCTCCACGCGGCTCACCTTCATCTGCGGATGGAATCCGATCTTCCGTTCCCGGAGGAGCCCCACCACCGCTTCGCCCATCTCGGAGCCGGCGGTCGCCATCGGCAGCTTCTCCACGGTGTAGACGTCGAGCGACGATTTCTCGCGGAGACCGCGATGCACGAGTTGATCGTGGATGAGGAGCATTCCTTCGTACGGGCCGGGCGGGCAGGGGAACGGGACGCGAGGAATCAGAAGCACGATGCGTCCCCCGGGAAACGTCTGGAGGGCCGACCGGAGCTGGAGCGCGTCGAGGAAGCCGTAGAACGAATGCGCCGACTCGGGGAGACCCGGCACGGCGCCGATCTCCTGCTCGCACCCGAGCGCGATGACGAGGTGGTCGCCCTTGAACGATCCGGCCGTGGTGTGCGCCTCGCGGGTGGACGCGTCGATGCGCGTCACGTCCGCCTGCACGAGGTCGACGCCGGGGGGAAGGAGCGCGCCGCGCGCGCGCGTGATCTCCTCGGGGGTCTTCTCCCCCAGCATCAGCCAGGTCTTCGTGGCCCCGACGAAGAAGAGGGGCGCTCGGTCGACGACGATGATCTTGTGCTCGGAGGGGAGCGCCGCCCGAAGGGCTCGGGCGCACGTCATGCCCCCGAATCCTCCTCCGAGGATGAGTGTCGTGGTCATGCTCTTCTCCCTTCCTGACCGCCGCGACGGGGCGGTCCTCTTCGTGACGATGGCCCCCGCGCCTCGGGGTGTCTAGGCGACCAAGGGATGACTCCCGCCGCGCGCCTGAGGCATACTACGCGCCATGGCAAACGGACGGCAGACGCGCACGGGCGACTTTCTCCGCGCGGCCGCGCTCGCGGCTCTTCTCGCGGCCGCGCTTGCTTCCTGCTCGAAGGACGATTCGCCCACCGCGCCCTCCGTCCCGACCCGCACCTACCGCATGGGATTCTCGGGAATCCCGCCGAAGCCCGATCTCGGCGTCGCCATCGCCGCCATCGATCTCTGGTCCCAGCGGTCCGACGCGGCCCTCGTGCTGAGCGAGCCGCCGTGGGACTCGCTCCTGGCCGGATTTCCCGCCGACTCGCTGGTGAAGGCGCTTCACCTGGGGCTCGTGAACTACTACCGGAGCAAGGGGCACCGCATCGTCGTGAGCATCGACCCGACGAACGGCCTCGACCGGAGCAGCGATGCCGCGCCGCTCGTGGCGGCGGGACGGAGCCTCGCCGAGCCCGAGGTCCAGTCGGTCTATCGCGCCTACGTGACGGCGATGGACACCATCCTCCACCCCGACTATCTCGGCGTCGCCTCGGAGACGAACCTCGTGCGGGCCGCGGCGCCGCCATCACTCTACAACGCCTTGGTCCAGGTGGCGAACGATGCCGCGGCCGACGTCCGCGCCGTCGACGGCAGCGTGAAGCTCTTCGCGTCGGTCCAGGTGGAGACGGCGTGGGGCATGCTGGGCGGCGGCGGCGGCGGCGCCTACGTCGGGATCGCCCAGGATCGCGCCGACTTTCCCTTCCTCGACGCGCTCGGGCTTTCGTCCTATCCCTACCTCGGCGGCTTCACGGATCCCGACAGCCTTCCGATCGACTACTACGACCGGCTCGACGAGGGGAGTCCGCTCCCGATGCTCGTCATCGAGGGAGGCTGGACCTCGGAATCGCTGGCGGGAGGCGCGATCGCCTCCACGCCCGACAAGCAGCGCCGCTACATCGAGCGGCACGCCTCGATCCTCGACCGCGCCCGGGCCGTCGGCTGGTTCCAGATCACCTTCACCGACCTCGATTCCACCTTCTTCCCGCCCGGAACGATCCTTCCCTACTTCGCGTTCAACGGGCTGGTCGACAAGGATCTCGTCGCCAAGCCCGCGCTCGCCGCATGGGACGCCATCCACTCGCGGCCCTTCAAGCCGTAGCCTTCGCGCGACTCGCCGCCATTCCCGCGGCGCGCCCCGTGGCCCACGCCCAGGCGAAGTTGTATCCCCCGATCGGACCGAACGCGTCGAGGATCTCCCCGCAGAGGTAGAGCCCCGGACGAAGACGGCTCTCCAGCGTCCGGGGGTCGACTTCGCCCAACGCGACGCCGCCGCCGGTGACTTCGGCCTTGGCGTAGCCCTCGTCCGAGGTCCAGGGGAGCGGATGGCGCGTGAGAGCGTCGACGACGCGGCGGCGCGATTCGCGGTCGAGCTGCGCGAGCGGGATCGCCGCGTCGACGCGCGCGTCCTCGAGGAGCGCGTCGGCGAGCCGGGCCGGCAGATGGCGCCGCAGGAGGCCTCCCACCGTGCCGTCGCCGCCTCGCAAGGCTCGATCCCACGCCTCGCCGTCGAGGGGCGTCCACGCCACCTGGAACTCCTGGCGCGGCCCGCCGCGCCGCTTGGAGAGAATCGCGAGGTGCGAGGCGTTCAGGACCGCGGGGCCGCTGAATCCCTTGTGCGTGAAGAGGAAGCCCCCGTGCGTGGCGAACCTCGGCTTCACCCCCTCCGCCACGATCGTCACCGGGAGCGAGACGCCGGCGAGCCCGGCGTAGCGATGGGGTCGCGCCGTGAGCGGCGTGAGGGCGGGATAGGTGTCGTGGATCGTGTGTCCCAGACGCCTGGCGATCTCGAGACCGATCCCGTCGCTCCCCGTCGCGGGAACGGAGAGCCCGCCCGTCGCGAGGATCACCGTGGCGGCGTCGAGCGCGCGCCCGTCGAGATGGACGCGCCATCGCCCGTCGAGCGGCTCGAGATCGGTGACGCGGGAGTCGCATCGGACTTCGACGCCGAGACTCTCCGCGAGCGTCCGCAGCCGGTCGCGCACGTCCCGCGCGCGGTTCGAGATCGGAAAGAGCTTCCCCGTCTCCTCTTCGAGCGCGAGCGGCATGCCGAGCGTCTCCTCGAAGAAGCGCCGCTGTTCGCGAAGCGGCCAGGAGAGGAGGATCTTCTTCATCGTGTTCGGGGACGAGGCGGTGACGTAGCGGGACGGATCGAGTTCGGAGGGGAGGACGTTGCAGCGCCCTCCGCCGCTCATGAGGATCTTCTTGCCCCCTTCGTGCGTTCGCTCGAGCAGGAGGACGCGCCTTCCGCCCGCGGCGCTCGCGGCGGCATGGCCTTCGGCTCCGCCTCTCCGCGGTCCGCCGGCCGCGAAGATCGCCGCCATGAGCCCGGCGGCGCCGGCGCCGACGACGGCGATGGTGATCGGGGCGGGGGCCCGCTCGCTGTTCCGCGGGCTCGCGGATTCCTGGGGCACGGCGCCGTGGCTCGAGACGATTCCCTCCTAGGCGCCCTCCCGGGTCGGCCTCCGGACATCGCAGGGCGGCGCCGCGAACTCGCTCTCCGACGCGGCGCGGTTCAGGAACCGCTTCAGGAACGAGGCGAACGCGTGGACGTCGGCGAAGTTGCTCGCGATCCCGGTGGAGACGCGCACGGCGCCGATCTCCAGGCCGTAGCGCTCCCGGATCTTTCCGCGAAGCTCGTCGAACGTCATGCCGTCGGGATCGTGGAAGAAGCCGCCGATCTGTTCCGCGCTCAGACCGTACGCGGTTTCGCCGGCGCCGGGGTTGCAGAAACAGCCGGTGCGAAGCGAGAGTCGCGCTTCGTTCGCCCTGGCCTCCACGCCCCGAATGTCGAATCCGCGCCCCGTGGGATCGAGGAGATTGAACGCGATCGTCGCCCCCCGCGCCTCGCGCGACGTCGGCCCGTGCACGACCACCAGCGGGCCCCCGTTCTCGTGCCGGAGCGAGGTCATCGCCTCGAGAAGCCACGCGGTGAGGGCGCCGACCCGGTCGTGGATCCGATCGATTCCGATCGATTCGAGATACGAGAGGCCGTAATCCACCCCCGGAATGCTGAGATAGTCGACCGTTCCGTCCTCGAACGCCGAGGCGTCGTGCGCCCGGTAGAAGCTGTTTCCCTGGACCGTGGCGATCTGAATCGTTCCTCCCGCGAACCACGGGCGCCGGAACTTCTCGAACATCGGCCGCCGCATGAGAAGCGCCCCGATGCCGGTCGGATATCCGAACATCTTGTAGAAGGAGAGGACGGCGAGATCGGGCTTCCATCGGGAGAGATCGAGCCGGTTCGTGGGGACGAACGCCGCCGCGTCGAGCAGCACGTCCCATCCGGCGGCCTGCGCCTCCTCGATCAGCTCGAGCGGATGCTGCACGCCGCTGAAGTTCGATTGCGCCGGGAACGCGAAGAGCCCTCCCGCGCTCCCGGGGCGGGCGAGTTCCCCCGAGAGCGCGTCGCGATCGACGCGGAGGTCCGGTCGCGTCAGCGGCGCGTAGGTGACCGTGGCGCCCTTGGCGCGCGCGAACTCCCGGATCCCGTTCACCGAATTGTGATTGTCGAACGTGAGGAGGTAGCGCGTTCCGGGCGAGAAGGGATAGGCCTCGCCGATCTCGTGGAGCGCGCCGCTCGCGTTGGGAGTGAAGACGAGCATGTATTCGTCCGGCGAGGCGTTGAAGTAGCGAAGGACGTGCGCCCTCGTCGCCTCGACTCGATCGGTCATGGCCTGCGACGTCGGATTGTTCGAATGCGGATTCCCGAAGACGTGGCCGCTCAGCTCCTCGAAGTGCCGGCGGAGCTGCGAGTCCGCGTAGAGGCTCCCGCCCGTGTAGTCGAGATAGATCTGCCCGGTCCGGTCGAGGCGGCCGTACTCCGAGGCGCGCAAGCCGTCGAGACCGCGCGTCGCCTCGTATTCGGGATGGGATGCCAAGAAGGCGGAGAACACCGAGGGCGGAACGAGAGACGGCGCTGGTTGCGACGACGGCATGAGCGACTCCCGAAGGGTTTCGACTTCACGGCTCCGGGGCCGCGGCCCGAGCGTCGAAGTCTATCCGGCTGATTATCCCACACCGGCCGGCGGTTCCGAACCACCGACGCGTCGCTAGCCCGGGATCGGAAGGTCGCTATTCGCCATGTCGGCCGCGACCTTCCAGACGCCTCCGACCTTCTTCCAAACGGTGAGGTACTTCCCGGTGTCGACGATCTTCCCCTTGGGCGTGTCGGTCGTGAACTCGTAAGTTCCGCGTTCCCAGGCGAGCTCTCCCGAGGGCGCCACCTCCACCGCGACGGTCGCGAACGAGATGCTCAGTTCCGGACGCGGGAGCCACGACTCGTACCAGGTCCGAATCGCGTCTTTCCCCACGGCGATCGGCGTGTTCGACGCGAGTTCGACCGCGTCCTCCGCGTAGAACGAAACCGCCCGCTCGACGTCGCGTGCCTGATCCGCCGCGAGCCATTCCCTGCTGAGCGCGCGGATGGCCTCCGCGTCCGCTTGGGGATCCGCGCGAGGCGCGCGAGCGCACCCGAATCCGAGCGCGAGCGCGAGCGCGAGGGCCGAGATCGTGGGCACGACAAACGGTCTCCGGTTCATCGTACGGACCCTCCAAGGGTGGGCGGCATGCCTGACAGAGTTGGCGAAGAATAGCCTGTTCGGGGCGGCCCACGGACAAATTGTCAGCCGATGCTGACGACGCGTCAGCCCGCTCCCCGCCGCCTCGGAATCGGTGCCGCGCCAGCCGTCTGTAAGACGCTTAACGACAACGTCTTAAGTCAACACGGCGCCCGACTCTCGCACTGGCACGCTCCCTGCCCTCTACTGGCTTGGTCATGACCCTCGAAATCAGACTCCACGGACGCGGCGGGCAGGGCGGCGTGACGTGCGCCAAGATCTTGGCGTCGATCTACGCCCGTCTCGGCAAGAGCGTCCAGACCTTCGGCGACTACGCCGGCGAGCGCTCCGGGGCCCCGGTCCGCGCCTACACGCGCGTGAGCGACGAGCCGATCACCAACCGGAACAAGGTCTACTCCCCCGATCACCTCCTCGTCCTCGACCCGACCCTCCTCGGCGCGGACGTCGTCTCGGGCCTGCCGGCGGGCGGGCTCCTCGTTCTCAACACGCCGAAGCCGCTCACCGACCTCGCCGCCGAGTTCGGCGCCTATCGCGTGGCCGCGATCGATGCCACCGCCATCGCGCGGAAGCACGGGATCGGCACGCGCTCGGTCGTCATCGTGAACACGACGATCGCCGGGGCGTACGCGAAGGCGGTCGGGCTTCCCATGGAGGCGCTGGAAGAGGCGTACCGGGATCTAGGTCTCAAGAAGAACCTCCCCGCCGCGCGCGAGGCGTACGACGCGGTCGCGGTGGGCGAGGCGAAGCCGGCGGCGGGAGCGCACGAGGCCCCGCCGCCGCCCCTTCACGGGGTCGACGTCCTTCCCCTGACGAAGCACCGTGAGAGCGCGCCGACGGGTCTCAAGACGGGATCGTGGCGGACGCAGGTCCCCCGCTATGTCGAACATCTGGCGCCCTGCAACGCGTGGTGCCCCGCCGGAAACGACGTCATCGGATTCATCCAGACTCTTCTTCACGACGGCGCGGCGGCCGCGGCCGAGGTTCTCGGCCGCACGCAGCCGCTCGCCTCGATTTGCGGCCGCGTCTGTCCGGCGCCTTGCATGGAGGGGTGCAATCGGCGCCATCACGACGGCGCGGTCAATATTCGCTCCCTCGAGCGGTGGATCGGCGATCACGCGGTCGTGAGCCCGCGGGCGGCCGGCAGGCCGAAGCGGCGCCGGAACGTCGCTGTCGTCGGCAGCGGCCCGGCGGGGCTCAGCGCCGCCTCCGAGCTGGCGCGCGCGGGCCATCACGTCACCCTCTTCGAGGGGGAGAAGGAGCTGGGCGGCGTGCTCCGCACCGGCATCCCGTCCTATCGCCTGCCGCGGGAGGTCGTCGACCGCGAGGTCAACGCCATCCTCGATCTCGGCGTCCGGACGAGCTGCGGGCACTTCCTCGATCGGGAGGATCTGATCTCCCTGACGGTGGAATACGACGCCGTCCTCCTCGCCGCCGGCTTCATGCACGCCACGGGGCTCGACCTCCCCGGCGCGCGGCTCCCCGGCGTGGAGCAGGGGGTTCGATTCCTCCACCGCGTGAATCTCGAGGGGGGCGCTCCGCTCGACGGTCACGTCGTCGTCCTCGGCGGCGGAAACACCGCCATGGACTGCGCCCGAAGCGCGCTTCGCTCCGGCGCCACGTCGGTCACGGTGGCCTACCGCCGCACGCTCCAGGAAATGCCGGCCATTCGCGAGGAGATCGAGGAGGCGCATCGCGAAGGGATCCGCTTCCTCGTCCTCCGCCAGCCGGTGGCGTTTCACGGCACGGAGCGCGTGACCTCGATCGAGCTTGCGGAAGTCGAGCTGGGCGAGCCCGACGAGAGCGGGCGGCGCCGCCCCGTCGTCACCGACCGGACGAGCCGCCTCGATTGCGACCACGTCCTCCTGGCCATCGGGCAGTCGGCCGATTGGGACATCCTTCCCCTCGGGAGCAGGATCGTCGCCGGGCGGGTCGTGAACGGCACCAACGACACGAATCTCTTCGTCGCGGGCGACTTCTCGACGGGCGAGGGGACGGTGGCCCACGCCATCGGGGACGGACGCCGCGCGGCGGGGCGCGCCATGGTCGCGCTCGGCGAGGAAGCGACGGTCTTCATCCGCCCGAATCCCGCGGCGGCCCTCCCCGTGGAGCGGATCCACCTCGAGCATTTCGAGCCCCGCCCGGCGGCCATCGACGAGCAGGCGCCCGCGGCGGAGCGGATCCGCTCGTTCGTGGAGACGAACGAGGGGGTGCCCGACACGCGCGAGGCCGAGCGCTGCTTCTCGTGCGGGCACTGCACGAGCTGCGACACCTGCCTCGTCTATTGCCCCGAGGGAATCATCGACAAGACCTCCCTCGGCTACGAGGTCGGTCTCGAGTACTGCAAGGGATGCGGAATCTGCGTGGTCGAGTGTCCGCGCGGCGCGATGGAGATGATCTCGACATGACGATGCAGCTGATCAGCGCCAATCACGCCTCCGCAGCCGCCGCGACGCTCGCGGCGCGCGCGAACCGGACGGCCCGCGGCTTCTGCAGCGGCGTCTACCCCATCACGCCGCAGACCGAATGCATCGAGCAGCTCTGCCAGGAGGAGATCGAGAAGGGTTCCGTGGTCCGCGTGGAGAGCGAGCACAGCGCCATGGCCGTCTGCATCGGCGGCGCGCTCGCGGGCGCGCGCACGTTCACCGCCTCCTCGAGCAATGGGCTCGCCTACATGGCGGAGAACGTCTTCACCGCCGGCTTCTTCCGCCTCCCGGTGGTGATGATGGCGGTGAACCGGACGCTCGGCCCGCCCTGGAACATCTGGGTCGACCACGGCGACACGCTCATGCTTCGCGACGCCGGCTGGATCCACCTCTACTGCGAGGACAACCAGGAGGTGCACGACTCGATCCTCCTCGCCTACCGGCTGGCCGAGGACGAGCGGATCCTCCTTCCCGTCATGGTCTGCCAGGACGCGTTCGTCCTCTCGCACACCATGATGATGACCGACATTCCCGACCAGGCGGCCGTCGACGCGTTCCTGCCGCCCTTGAATCTCCCGCATCGCGTCACCGACAAGCCGAGAGTCGTGGGGGGCCTCGACTTCCCGCACCAGACCGAGATGCACCGGAAGCAGCATCTCGACGCGATGTCGCGGGTGATCGGCGTCTACGGCGAGGTGCAGGACGAGTTCGAACGCCAGTTCGGGCGGCGCCCGGCCGACCCCGTCGTTCCGTATCGCATGGACGACGCGGATCTGGTCCTCGTATCCATGGGCACGACCGCGAGCACCGCAAGACTCGCGGTCGACGCCGCCCGCGCGCGCGGCCTTCGCGCGGGGTCGCTTCGCCTTCGCATGTTCCGGCCTCTCCCGGAGGCGGCGCTTCGGGCGGCGCTCGCCGGGAAGAAGCGCGTCGGCGTCGTCGATCGGAACGCCTCCCCCGGCCTGGGCGGAATCGTCTGGGGCGAGACGCGGGGGTTGGCCGATCCGGGCGCCATCGTGCAGAACTACATGGTCGGCCTGGGCGGCGGCGACATCCGCCCGGCTCACCTCGAGCGCATTCTCGACGATCTCGCCGGGCGCGAGCGCGCCGGCGAACCCTGCTTCATGGAGGCGGCCGAATGAGCGAGCCCCTCCTGGGCGGCATGGCCCACACGTCGGCCGACCGGCCCGAGCCCCTCCTCCGCGCGGGGAACACCAACTGCGGCGGATGCGGGATGTCGATCGCGCTCAACATGCTGAGCCGCGCCATCGCGAAGCGGAACGTGCGGATCGTGATTCCCGCCTGCTGCGGCATCGTGACGGCGGGGCCCTTCCCCACCAGCGCGTACGGCGCCCCCGTCATCGCGTCCACCTTCGCCTCGGCGGCCGCGCTCGCCACCGGGATCGCGCGCGTGGCGCAGGCGAACGGCGACCCGACCCGCGTCCTCTGCTTCGCGGGGGACGGCGGCACCTACGACATCGGCCTCGCCACGATCTCGGCGGCGGCGGAGCGGAACGAGGACATTCTCTACGTCTGCTACGACAACGAAATCTACGGAAACACGGGGGGCCAGCGTTCGTCGGCCACGCCGTTCGGCGCCTTCACCACGACGACGCCGGAAGGAAAGCATGTCCCGAAGAAGGACATCATCGGGATCATGGCGGCGCACCGCATTCCCTACGCCGCCTCGATCTCCATGGCCCATCCCGAGGACATGATGCGGAAGATGACCCGCGCGCTCGACATGCGGGGCTTCCGCTTCCTCCATATCCTCTCGCCCTGCCCCACCGGCTGGAAGTCGGAGCCGTCGGAGGGGATCGAACTGATCCGCTGGGCCGTGGAGTCGGGGCTCTACCCCGTGCTGGAGGTGATCGACGGCCACGAGTGGAAGATCGACGTGGAGCCGACCTTCTCCGATCGCGCGCTCACCACGTTCCTCGAGCACCAGGGCCGATTCGCCAAGTCGCACGTGAAGCCCGAGTACGTCCGCGCGGCGATCGACCGCGTCTGGCTCGACATCCGCGCGCGCGTCTAGCGCACCAGCACCAGACGGCCCGCCGCCTCTCCCCCTCCCGATCCCGATTCCACGCGGTAGAAGTAGATTCCCGAGCGAAGGGGACGTCCCGACTCGTCGCGCCCGTCGAAGGGAATCTCGACGTACCCGCCGGCGGAGCCGGACGCGGGCGCGGCGCCGGGCGCCAGGACGCGCACCAGCCTCCCGCTCGCGTCGAAGAGCCGGACGCGGGCCGCGCCGCGCGAGGCGGAGCGGAACGAGAGCACGCCTCCGGCGCGAACCGGATTCGGCGTGACCGTCGCGGCCAGCGCCCCGCCGGGAACCACCACCTCGAGCTCGAGTTCGGCCCGGAGCCGCCCGCCCGTCGTGAGGGGCGCCTCCACCGTCACGGGCACGCGCCGTCGTCCCGCCGCGAGACCGGAGAAGAGCCGCCGCAGATCCGCCTTCGCGAAGCAGGCCGCCAGGTCGGGAATCCCGTTTCGATCCGCGTCGCCGCTCGCGCTCCCCTTCCCCGCGATCGCTTCGATCCGATCGACCTCGCCGGTCCCCTCCGAGAGGAGCGACAGCGCGGCGTAATCGACGGCGTCGATCTCGAACGAGCCGCCGACCGCCTCGACGTGGAGACAGGCCGTCGGCTTCGCCGAGAGAAGGCGGATCGAACGGTCTTGAGGATCCGGGAAGGCGCGCGCCGTGAAGAGGTCGCTCACGGTCGCGCTCGTCGTGGCCGCGGCCTCGAGCGCGCCGTCGCTCACGACGAGCGTGACGCCGAAGCGGCCTCCCGCGGCGTAGGCATGCGCCGGGGCCGCGCCCGAGCCGGCCGTGCCGTCGCCGAAATCCCATCGATAGAACGCGAGGGGCGTCCCGTCGGGATCCGACGAGGCCGTTCCGTCGAACGCGATCGGCGCGCCGACCACGCCCGCGTAGGGTCCGCCCGGGAGGGCGACCGGCGGCCGCGGCGTGTCGGCGACGACCAGCGCGAGGAGCGCCGACGTTTCCGTGACGACGGGATCGCTCACGCCCGAGGCGCGATGCGCGCTCTCGGCCGCGAGCCGGATCTCGTAGGCGCCCGCCTGCGAGAAGCCGGGGGTCCAGGCGAGCGTGCCGGCGCCGTTTCCGTCGGCGACGGTGAACGTGGCGCCGGTGGGAAGCGGGCTCGCCGAGAGCGATCCGATCGGGTCGCCGTCGGCGTCGGAAGCGGCGACGCCGACCGAAACGAAGGCTCCCTCCGCCGCGTCGACGCGAGCGGGGGCGCTCAGGACGGGCGGCTGATCGGGGCCTTCGCGAATCACGATTCGCAGGATGGCGCTCCCGCGTTCGACCAGCGGCGTCCCGAGGGGGCCGGCCGGATCGAGCGATTCCGCGTCGAAGGTGACCGCGTAGTCCCCGGCCTGCGCGTGCCCCGGGGTCCAGGCCAGGACGCCGCGCGCGAGCCCGGGCTCGACCGTGAAGGAGGCTCCGGCGGGAAGCGGCCCGCTCGTGAAACTCGTGAGAGGATCCCCGTCGGGGTCGTTCGCGCTGATTTCCGCCGCGAGGGGCGTCCCCTCCGTTCCGATCAGGGAGGTCGGGACCGTGACCGTGGGAGGGTCGGGAACGTCGAGAATCTCGACGCTCGTGACGGCGTTCGTCTCGAAGGGATTCTTCGCGGTGAATCGCACCACGTAGACCCCCGACTGGAGATAGCTCGGCGTCCAGGCGAAGAGGCCGCGGGCGTGGTCGGCGCTCTCCGTGAAGGAAGGACCGCTCGGCAGCGTGGCGAGATCGGCCTTCAGCGAGTCGATCGGATCGCCGTCGGGATCGGAGACCGTGACCTCGAACTCGATCGGCGCCCCCTCCACGCCGCGCACGGAGGCCGGCGCGGCGAGCCGCGGGAAGCCGGTGGTCGCGGCGAGCGCGAGCGCGCGGCCGCAATCGATCCGCCCCCATCCGTGATAGACGTCGAAGCCGGGGGTGTCCTCCGCGGAGCGGCCGACGCCATCGGCCGCCGAGTAGCGGATGAGGTCCCGCACCTGATCGGGCGCGAGGCCGTTCCTCGCCGAGAGGAGAAGCGAAGCCAGGCCGGCCACCATCGGCGTGGCGAAGGAGGTTCCGGCTCCGAGCGTGACGCCGGTGGGAGCGCCCACCCAGAGCACCGGGATCGAAACGCCGGGCGCCACGACGTCGATGTGGGGGCCGTAGTTCGAGCCGTAGCCGGAGACTTCGGGCGTGCAGCGCTGGTCGGCCGGGTCGGTCGACCCGACGGCGGTGACCCACGCGTCGAACGCGGCCGGATAGGAGGGCTGGGAGGAGTCGTCGTTCATCATGGCGGCCGCGAGGAAGACGCCCGAGTCGTGCGCGTACTCGCAGGCATCGGAGAGGAACGACGAGAGGCCGTAGCCCCCCAGGCTCATGCTGATCACGTCGGCGCCGTTCTCCGCGGCGTAGACGATCGCCTGCGCGATGCCGCTCAGCGTTCCGCTCCCCGCGGCGGAGAGGACCTTCACCGGCATGAGCCGGCAGGACCAGTCGAGCCCCGCCACCAGGCTCCCGTTGTTCGCGTTGGCCGCCACGATGCCGGCGCACGCGGTCCCGTGTCCGCCGTCGTCGTAGGGGCTCGGGTCGTTCGCGACGAAGTTCCACCCCGAGACGTCGTCGACGTAACCGTTCTGGTCGTCGTCGATGCCGTTGCCGGGAATTTCCCCTTCGTTCGTCCAGATGCGTCCCTCGAATTCCGGATGGTCGGTCCGGATGCCGGTGTCGAGGATGGCGACGACGACCTGCCGGTCGCCCGTGGTGACGGCCCAGGCGTCGGCGGCGTGGATGTCGGCGCCCGCGACGCGCGGGAGATTTTCGGGCTCGGTGATCTGCTCTCCCGTGTTTCGAAAGCCCCATTGATAGGTGGCGAAGTCGGGATCGTCCGGAAGATCCCCGGTCGGCGAGCCGTCGGTCGCCCCCTGCGAAGCGACGTAGTCGGGTTCGGCGCGTTCGATTTCGGGGAGGTTCCGAAACGCGGCGGCGGCGACCGACAGGTCGAACCGGCGCGGCGCGCGGAGGAGGAGGTAGCGCTCGAGGCCGGCGCGCAGCCGAGCCCGACGTCCGTCCCCCGCGCGCTCCGCGCGAGGGCGA
>DASTKG010000072.1:0-17344 GCA_035716005.1 Candidatus Eiseniibacteriota bacterium | reverse complement strand
CCCGCAGCCCCCAAACCCCGCGTGATACTCCCGCCCCTCATCCGTATCATTACCTGCCATGGCAAACGGTGAGGCAACGCTCGGCCGACTCTGGCTCTGGACTCGCCAGGCGGACGAGATCGACTGGGACGCCGCGTTCGCGGAAGCGCTTCCGCGCGTCTACAACTTCTTCCGCTATCGCGTGGGGGACGGCGCTCTCGCCGAGGACCTGACCTCCCTCACCTTCGAGAAGGCGTGGCGGGGAAGGGATCGGTACCGCCGGGACCGGGCCGCGTTCGGCACGTGGCTCTTCGCGGTGGCGCGGAACGTGGCGGTGGATCACTTCCGGAGCCGGAGGCCGACCGTCCCTCTCGAGGAGGCGGAAGATCTGCCCGGGGGCCCCACGCCCGAGGACCTTGCCGTGAAGCGCTCCGATCACGAGCGCCTGGGGCGCCTTCTCGCTCGCCGTCCGGAGCGGGAGCGGGAGCTCCTGGCCCTGAAGTATGGGGCCGAATGCACGAACCGAGAGATCGCCCGCACGACGGGCCTCAGCGAATCGAACGTCGGCACGATCCTCCACCGTGCGGTGGAGGCGCTGCGCGCCGACTGGGAACTTGGAGCCTAAGGAGTCTGACGATGGATGATCGGATGCTTCACGAATACCGCCGCGAGCCCGACCCGCGGTTCGCGAGCGAGCTGCGCGAGCGGCTTCGCCGGCAGGAAGAGCCGCGCCGGCTCCGCTCGCGCCGGACGATTCGAATCGTGGCCGGTCTCGCCGCCGCCGCGGCCGTCACGGTCGTCTTCGCCGTGCCGTCGGTTCGCGTGTCGGCCCAGGCGCTCCTCGACGTCTTCCGCGTCAGGCGCTTCGCCGCGGTCGAGATCAAGGAGCCGCGGCGCGAGCTCCTCGAATCGATGGAGAAGGAGCGCGGGTTCCTGATCTTCGATCGAGAGGAGAAGGAAGTCGATCCGGGCCCGCCGGCGTACGCCCCGTCGCGCGAAGCCGCGTCCGCTCGGGCCGGATTCGCCGTGAGCGCGCCGGGCTTCCTGCCCGACAGTCTCGTGGCCGACAGTCTCTTCGTGCAGGGCGAGGCGACCGCGCGCGTCTCGGTCGACGGAAAGAAACTCCGCTCGCTGCTCGAGTCGCTCGACCTCGACGACGTGAAGGTGCCCGAGGGCCTCGACGGCAAGTGGGTCGAACTCCGGAAGCCGCCGGTCGTGATGCAGCGCTTCCGCTCCGAGAAGCGGCGGGCGATCCTCCTCCAGGCGCGGAGCCCCGAGGTCGTGCTCCCCGCGGGATGGGACATCGAGCGGCTCGGCGAGATCGGGCTCCGCATCCTCGGACTCGACGCCCGGGAGGCGAAGCGGATCGCCAAGGCGACCGACTGGCGGAGCACGCTCCTCGTGCCGGTTCCGATGAACGCGACCACGTTTCGCCAGGTCACCGTGCGCGGCCAGTCGGGCCTCCTGATCACGACGACCGGCGAGCCGGCGGCCGAAGGGAAGGTGCGCCGCAGGGGGGCCATGATCATGTGGTCCGAGGGCGACCGGATCTTCTGCATCCAGAGCGATCTCAGCGCGGAGGACCTGATCCAGATGGCGGAGTCGGTTTCCTAGCCCCGGCATGCCGGACTTCGTGATCGAGGCGCAGGGACTCCGGAAGGAGTTCGGCGCGAAGACCGCGGTGCGGGACCTCTCCCTGGCCGTACGCCGGGGAGAGGTCTTCGGCTTCCTCGGGCCGAACGGGGCGGGGAAGACGACGGCGGTGAAGATGCTCCTCGGCCTCGTCTCGCCGACGTCGGGTTCGGCCCGCGTGCTCGGCGCTCCGCTCGGCGATCGCGCCGCTCGCGCTCGGCTGGGGTTCCTGCCGGAACACTTCCGCTTCCAGGAGTGGCTGACCGGCCGCGAACTCCTCCGCTTCCACGCGCGGCTCCTCGGCCTGCCGCGGCGGGACTCGGCGCCGCGCATCGAGGCGCTCCTCTCGCGCGTCGACCTGCTCGACGCCGCGAACCGGCCGATCCGCACCTACTCGAAGGGGATGATGCAGCGGATCGGGCTCGCGCAGGCGCTTCTCGGCGACCCGGAACTCGTCTTCCTCGACGAGCCGACGTCGGGTCTCGACCCGATCGGCCGGCTGCTCGTGCGCGACGTGATCCACGAGCGTCGGACGCGGGGCACGGCGGTCTTTCTGAACTCGCACCTTCTCGGCGAGGTGGAGGCGACCTGCGACCGGGTCACGTTCGTGAAGGCGGGGGCGACCGTCCACGAGCTGAGCCTCCACGACGCGGGGGAGACGGTGGAGGTCGAAATCCGCGCCGGCTCCCTCCCGGACGACGTCCGCGCGGCGATCGTGAGCATGGGGCGCGTCGTCGATGGCGCGAGGGTGGCGACGCCGGGCGCCGGGGCGGCGCCGGCCATCGAGCGCCTTCGCCTCGTCGTCGCCGACGAATCCCGGGTGCCCGAGATCGCGCGCGCCATCGTCGGGCGCGGCGTCCCGCTCTACGAAATCAAGATCGCGCGCAAGTCGCTCGAGGCGTGGTTCCTCGACGTGATGGGCGACGAGGGGAGGCCGGGATGACGCGCGCCCGCGGCGGGATCTTCACGATCGCGCACCTGACGCTCTACGAGGCGCTCCGTCGTCGAATTCTCCTCGCGGCGCTCCTCGCGGGCGCGGCGTTCCTCGTGCTCTACGGAATCGGCCTCGTCGCCATGGTGAGAGATCTGGGAGGGGATCCCAAGATCACCCTGATCGAAAAGCGCGTCGCCCTCAACATGCTGACCTTGGCCGGACTCTACGCGGCCAACCTCCTCGTGATCCTGATGGCCGTGCTCCTGCCCGTCGACACGCTCTCGGGCGAGATCGGCTCCGGCGTGATCCAGACGGTCGCCGTTCGCCCGATCCGGCGGCGCGACATCGTTCTCGGCAAGTGGCTCGGGCACTGGGTCGTGCTGTCGTCCTATCTCGCGCTTCTCTTCGGAGGCGTCCTCGCCCTGAGCGCCCTCATCGGACGCTTCACGCCGCCCGGCCTCGAGATCGGGCTCCCGCTCGTCTTCCTCGAAGCGACCGTCTATCTGACGATCTCGATCGCGGGGGGCGCGCGCCTCGGCACCGTCACCAACGGCATGCTCGCGTTCGGGCTCTTCGGCCTCGCCTTCATCGCGAACTGGATGGAGCAGATCGGGACGATGCTCGGGAACGACGCGGCGCAGCAGATCGGAACGGTCGTGAGCCTCCTCATCCCGGGCGAAGCGATCTGGCAGATGGCGGCGTCGCAGATGCAGCCGCCGATCCTGCGCGAACTCGGCAACTCGCCTTTCTCGCCCTTCTCCGTGGCGTCCCCCGCGATGATCTGGTGGGCGGCCGGCTACATCGTGGTCGTCCTCGCGTTCGGACTGCGATCGTTCCAGCGGAGAGCGCTCTAGCGCGGACCGAGCGTGGAATTCCGCGACGACGAACTCCTGAGCTTCGAGGCGCACGGCGCCGCGCCTCTGCCCGACACGGGCGACGAAGGCTACGTCGAACACGACGGCGCTCATATCTGGCACGTCTCCCACGGGTCGGGCTCGCCGGTCATCCTCCTTCACGGCGGACTCGGCCACAGCGGCAACTGGGGGCACCAAGTGCCCAGCCTCGTCGAGGCCGGCTATCGCGTCCTGCTCGTCGACAGCCGCGGCCATGGCCGAAGCACGCGCGACGATCGCCCCTTCACCTACGAGCGGATGGCGTCGGACGTTCTCGCCGTGATGGACGCGCTTCGGCTGGAGAAGGCGGCGATCGTGGGCTGGAGCGACGGCGCGTGCGTCGCGCTGGTTCTCGCCATGCAAGCACCCGAGCGGATTTCCCGCGTCTTCTTCTTCGGCTGCAACATGGACCCGAGCGGCGCGAAGGAGGTCGAATTCGGGCCGGTCCTCCGCCGCTGTTTCGGCCGCCACGCCCGGGACTATTCGCGTCTCTCGGCCACGCCCGACCAGTTCGACGCCTTCTCCGACGCGGTCGGCGAAATGATGAAGACGCAGCCGAACTACTCGGCCCGCGAGTTGGCGGCGATCCGGGTTCCCGTCGCGATCGTGCAGAGCGAGCACGACGAGTTCATCAAGCGGGAGCACGCCGAGTACCTGGCGAGGAGCATCCCCGGCGCGGAGTTGATCCTCCTTCCCGGCGTGAGCCATTTCGCCCCGCTGCAGCGTCCGGAGGAATTCAACCGCGCGATGCGCGCCTTCCTGAGCGAGTCGCGCCCGTAACGCAAGACGTCGCCGGGTGAATCTTCCCTGTACGCCCTCCAGCGCTCTGTTCCCCGAGGTACGCTCTCCCGCCGCGCGGCTTCTCGACATCGGCGGCCCGAGCCGGCGCCGAACTCCACCAAGTCGCCGCGCGTTAGCGGCGATCGCTCCTCCGCGTCCTCCGCCTGGCCCGCCCCATGCATGGGCGCGATCTCGATGCGGATCGCCATGCGGAAGGAGTTTCCAATGAAGAACGTATCTCATGTTCTGCGCGCGGGCGCGGTGCTCGCCCTTGTCCTCGCGGTCCCGGCCCTCTCCAAGGTGACGACGTTCACCGCCCATCTGAGCGGGCAGTCCGAAGTCCCCGCGCGCGAGACGCAGGCGACGGGCCAGGCGAAATTCGACCTGAGCGCCGACGGCTCGATCCTCAAGTTCCGCGTAACGACCGGAGCGATCCAGAACGTCACCACCGCGGCCATTTACCTCGGCGCTCCGAGTGAGAACGGCGAGGCGGTCGCGATGCTCTACGGTCCCGTCGCCCCCGGCGGCGGACAGAAGAGCGGCGTGCTCGCCGTGGGCGCGCTCGCCTCGACGAACCTGGTCGGACCTCTGGCGGGCCGGCCGCTCGCCGACCTCATCGCCGAGATGGAAGCGGGACGGGCCTACGTGAACATCCTGACCGACGACGGCGCGGGCGGGAGCGACGAGAAGTCGGGCGACTTCTCGAGCGGGGAAATTCGCGGCCAGATTCGCTGACACGCCGTGACGACACGCACCGGTGTTCACCCGACCATGCCATCCGTACGAGTGAAGGTCCTGGCGGCTCAGGCCGCCGGGACCTTCCCATTTCTGTCCCAGTTGGGGCGGAAGGAATTTCACTCTGTGCGAGAGGGGGCGCGCCGCGCCGCCGACTTGCTTCGGCTTCGCCCGCGCCCGACGCCGCTACGCGCCTCTCGATGCGCGACTTAGAAGTTCACGGCCCCATGGCGCTCATCGTGGCACGCGCTTTGATGGTGGCTCCTCCCAGGAGCCGCGAGGGATCGGACCTCCAACGCCGGCCACTCGGCGATAGAGCGCTTCCCACCGACCGCCGGCAGACCTTCGCGTCTCCTTGGCTGGAAGCGCTGGTTAACGCGGCGAAGGCTGCGCGAACTCCGGCAGCCGACGCCGCGCTCGATTCCTCGGACGAGGAGGGCACGACGATGTAGACGCCCATCGACAGGTCGAAGCATGGCACTCGGCGCGGTCCTCGAGCGCGATGCCTCCCCGATCCCGAAGGCTCTCCCCGAGCCGGAGCGGTCCATCCCGGTCGCGAGCGACCTCCCCCGAGGCGAACCCAGCAACCCATGGGATCCGCATCGAACGCCTCGCCATCCGCCGCGACTTCCCGCCGCCCGGGATTCGACGCATCGTCCGAGACCGGCCGAGAAAATCGGCGGGCCGGAGGAAGGCTCCGGCCCGCTTGCCAACAGGAGAGGCGCCCGACCACGCGGCAAGGCAGGGACACTCCCCATGCCGCCGACCCCCCCCGGTGTCGGGCACCACTCCCTAACGCGCCGGATCCCCGCCGAACGGCTCAGGAAATCTCGCGGGCCGCCGGGGCCCCTACTTCCCCCCGCCCTTCAACGCCTCCAGCACCTTTTTCGCGCCCATGTTTCGCGGCTCGAGCGCCACCGCCTTCTCGTAATGGACGATCGCCTGCGCGGTGTCGGCCGCCGCCAGGTAGGCCTCGCCCATCGCCTCGTGCACGAATCCCGACTCCGGATAGAACTCGGCGTCTACGTTCAGGATCGCGATCGCGCCTCGCGCGTCCTTCTTCTCCAGCGCCGCGTCGGCCACCTCCACCAGCGAGCCCTCCCGGAAATCGTATGAGGCGGAACCGTAGAAGCGGTCGCGCAGTCCGCGGTAGTGGGCGATCGTGGAGTCGGCTCCGGCGGCGCCGTAGACCCGCGTCAGCTCCTCGGCGAGCGTCATCGGCAGCGGCCGGCCGTGATGGCAGGTCACGCACCCCACGTTCACCCGCTCCGTCTTCGCCGGCTCGATCGACGCGAGATCCTTCTTCACCTTCCCGAGCATCTTCCACATCCCGCGCGCCACCTCCTTCTTCGGATTCTTGTCGGAGGCGAAGTCGAACGTGTCGAGCGGCTTCCCCTCCTCGCCCACGTGGCAATGGGCGCATCGGACCCCCAGCGCGCGCGTGAAGCCGGTCATGACGGTGCGCAGCTGTTCCGGGGAGGTGTTCTTCGGCAGGACCTTCAAGTTCTTGCTCTTCTCGGGCCAGGACCAGCGGGCCTGGGCGACGGCGTCGCGGGCCGGGAGGACGAGCGAGACGGCGAGCGCGAGAAGCGCGATCAGGGCGGGAAGGGTGACGACGGGTCGGCGAATGGTCATGGCGGCTCCCATGGATAGGCGACGAGACGGTGGTCGGGGGACAGGGCGGCCCGAGAATACACAACTTTTCATGTTCGATTCCCGCTCCCCGTGTCGTTCCCGATCTTGAAGGGACGAGAGTCCCTTCGGCCGGTGAGCGCCGGGCGACCCGTGTCCCGGCGTCGGGACCGACGCGCCCCGGAGGCGCAATTCCTCCGGGGCGTTCTCGCGCCCGCTGTGCTACTTTCCTGCGCCATGACACTCGTCCCCGGAACCCGCCTCGGCGCCTACGAAATCCTCGCCCCCATCGGGGCCGGCGGGATGGGCGAGGTCTTCAAGGCGCGCGACACGCGCCTCGACCGGGTGGTCGCCATCAAGATCTTGCAGGGGCACCTCTCCGTCAGCCCCGAGACGCGCCAGCGCTTCGAGCGCGAGGCCCGGGTCATCTCGAGCCTCAACCATCCGAACATCTGCACCCTCTTCGACATTGGACATCAGGACGGGATGGACTATCTCGTCATGGAATACCTGGAAGGGGATTCGTTGGCCGATCGGCTCGCGAAGGGCCCGCTCTCGCTCCAGGAACTCCTCAAGGCCGGCACCGAAGTCGCCGACGCGCTCGATCGGGCGCACCGCCAGGGGCTGGTCCACCGCGATCTGAAGCCCGGGAACATCATGCTCACGAAGGCGGGGGCGAAGCTCCTCGACTTCGGCCTGGCCCGCGCCACCGGCCTCGCCCCGAGCGCGGGCTCGATGACGGCCTCGCCGACGATGAGCCGCCCGCTCACGGCCGAGGGGACGATCGTCGGGACCTTCCAGTACATGGCGCCGGAGCAGCTCGAAGGGAAGGAGGCCGATCCGCGGAGCGACCTTTTCTCCTTCGGCGCCGTTCTCTACGAGATGGCGACCGGCCGGCACGCCTTCGAAGGGAAGAGCCAGGCGAGCCTCATCGCCTCGATCCTGAAGGAGACGCCGCAGCCGATCTCGTCGGTCTCGAACGTCTCCCCGCCGGCGCTCGACAAGATCGTGATGCGCTGCCTGGAGAAGGATCCCGAGGACCGCTATCAGACCGCGCGCGACGTGCTCCTCGAGCTGAAGTGGGTCGCGGACGCGGGCTCGCGCGCGGGGATCCCGGCGCCGGTCGCGGCCAAGCGGAAATCGCGCGAGCTCCTCGCGTGGCGGCTCGTGGCCCTGGCGACGACCGCCGCGCTCCTCTTCGGCGTGAACGGCATCGTGAACCGGCCGAAGCCGGCCAAGCCGATCGAGTTCCTGGCGCCCGTGCCGGCGGGAATCGTCTTCATCGACACGCCCAAGATCTCCCCCGACGGAAGCACGATCGCCTTCAGCGCCTCCGACACGACGGGAGCGCAGCGGCTCTGGATTCGCCGGCTCGAGTCGCTCGACTCGACGCCGCTGACCAACACCGAGACGGCGGGGCGCCCCTGCTGGTCGCCCGACGGCAAGTTCCTCGCGTTCATGTCGGACGGGAAGCTGAAGAAGGTGGCGGTGGACGGAGGGCCGCCGCAGACGGTCTGCGAATCGAAGAGCCGCGGCGACGCGTCGTGGAGCCGGAAGGGGATCATCCTCTACGACGGCTCCCCTCAAGATTCCATCATGCGCGTGAACGCGGGGGGCGGCACGCCCTCTCCGGCGACGCGGATCGACCGGAAGAACGGCGAAACCGGTTCGGCCTGGCCCAGCTTCCTCCCCGACGGCCGCCACTTCCTCTTCCTCGGCCTGACGGCGAAACCGGACGAGTCGTACCTCAAGGTCGGCGACATCGAGTCCGACAAGGTCGTCACGCTCCAGAAGGGGAATTTCTCGCGCATCGAGTACGTGGCGCCCGGCTACATCATCTATGCCCGGGAGCGGGCGCTCCTCGCCCAGCCGTTCGACGCCGGGTCGCTGAAGATGAAAGGAGACCCGTTCCCCATCGTGGACGACGTCGCGGCCGGCGGCGGGACCTCCTCCAACGCCGACTTCTCGACGTCGCGCTCCACGCTCATCTTCCGCGGCGGCGCCGCCGGCGGGCTGACGCAGGTCTTCGTCCTCGATCGCGACGGCCGGGACGTGCGGACGATCGGCGACCCGATGAACGTCTACAACGTTTCCCTCTCGCCCGACGGACAGCGGCTCGCCACGAGCCGCGGCAACGCGAACGTCGATCTCTGGATCACCGACATCGCGCGGGGCGTCAGCTCTCGATTCACCTTCGATCCGGCGCAGGACTTCACGCCGGTCTGGTCACCCGATGGAAAGAGGATCGCGTTCAACTCCGACCGAAGCGGGCGCGAAGCCATCTACATCAAGGACTCCGACGGCGTTCAAGCGGAGTCGCTCCTCGTCGCGCACGAGCTCCGACTCGGCGTGGCCGATTGGTCCCGCGACGGCCGATACCTCGCTTGCCTCCTCGCCGGAAAGGAAGGCGGGGTCTACGTGATCGACCTTCAAGGCGACAGGGCGCTTCGCCCGGTCGTGGTGACCCCCTTCCTGGAGGGTGATCCCCGTTTCTCGCCCGACGGCCGCTGGATCCTCTACTCCAACGACGAATCGGGACGCCGCGAGGTCTACATCCAGTCGATTCAGGCCGGGAGCGGAAAGTGGCAGGTCTCGACGGACGGGGGACGCGATCCGCGGTGGAGCCGCGACGGGAAGGAGATCTTCTTCCTCGCGTCGAACAACCGCCTGATGGCGGTCGACGTGACGACCGACCCGACGATCACGCTGGGAACGCCGCACGTGCTCTTCCGGTCCGTCTCCTGGGATCCCGACCGCTACGGCGGAAACTACGACGTCTCGGCCGACCGGCAGCACTTCTACATCCGCCGCGCCAACGGCATGTCGGAGCTTCCCGCCACGACCGTGGTGGTGAACTGGATGGAGCGCTTCAAGAAGCGCTAGCCGGGCCCCGCCGCCCCAGCCGTCTCCGCCTCGCCGCCTACGCGCGGCCTCCGGCTCGCGCCTTCCGCGCCGCGCGCCATCCCGCCGTCACGAACGCCGTCTCGACGAGCAGGATGATCACCATCACGCGCACGAGGCTCGAATTCCCGAACCCGTACGAGTGAAGGCCCGACGCCAGGACGAAGTTCACGCCGAGATAGGTCATGAGGATCGTCCAGAAGGCGGCGATGGAGGAGATGGCCACGCCGATCGGCGAGAGCATGCCGTCGAAGCGGGCGTGGAGGATCGCCATGTAGGCGAGGAACGCGACGAGCGACCAGACCTCCTTCGGATCCCATCCCCAGTAGCGCCCCCACGACGACGAGGCCCAGATGGAGCCGGTGAGGATCCCGGCGATCAGGAGGATCGAGCCGACCATGATGTACCAGTAGAGGAGGGTGCTCCACCGCTCCGCCAGCCCCCGGTTGCCCGGGGAGAAGAGCGCGGCGCCGAGGACGAGATGCCCCAGGAAGGTCGCGATGGCGAAGGTGGAGTAGCTCACCATGATGATCGGCACGTGGATGGCGAGCCACGGCGTGCCCGAGAGGACGGGCGGCATCGGCCGGATGAAGGGATCGATCGGCAGCCGGTCGAGGAGCAGCATCACGAGGGCCGACATGGCGGTCGCGTTGAAGCCGAGCATCCGATTCTTGAAGAGGACCGAAACGACGGCGAAGAGCCCGACGCCCCACGCGAGGAAGAGCATCGACTCGTACATGTTGGACGCCGGAATCCGCCCCGCCACCTGCCAGCGCGTGGCGACGCCCCAGGTCATCACGGCGAAACCGGCCACCGTCGCGATCCGCACGAGCCAGGTGAGCCTCCAGCGGTCCCGCTCCAGCGTGAGCCCCGCGGCGAGGGCGGCCGGAAGGAGGAAGAACCACGCGATATGGGTCGGGTTGACCGCGTTGTAGAGAACCTCGCGGTCGATGGCTTCCCGGGAAGGATAGTGAGGGGGTGCCGTGGGACGCACCTTCGATTCCAGCTCGCTCAGCAGCGCCGCCGAACCCACGTGCGGCGACGAGCGCCACGCGCCCCGCGGTTCGGGAACGGGGAGCGGCCGGATCGCCTCGCCGCGGAGGAATGCATCGAGCGTGCTCAGCCGCTCCTCCACCTGCACCAGATCCTTGTCGGCCTTGGCCGGTTTCCGCCCCGACTGCTGGCGCATCATCGCCTGGCCGATCGCCTGCCGAAGGTGATCGCTCGAGAGGAGCGTCCGATAGCTGAGGTACCTCGTCCCCGCGGATCGCCCGGCCAGCAGCGCGATCTTGTCGTCGACCTTCACGACGGGGGCGTCGAGCCACTGTTGCGGCTCGACGGTCCACGCCGTGACGAGCGCGACGGGATCGTAGCCGTGCCAGCTCGTGCCGCCGGTCACGGCGCGCACCGCGTCGCGGGCCTGCGTGTCGAGCGGCATCGTCCGGCCGTCGTGCTGGACGGGGAGGCGACGGATCGCCTCGAGCTGCGCGCGCGTGGGCGGATCGGCGGCCGTCGCCGGCGTCGCGGCGGCCGCGAAGGCGGCGACCGCCCCGGCGGCGATCCAGATCGCGCGCTTGGCGCCCGGCCGCGGCCGAACGGCGCCGCCGCGGAGCGGGATCCGCGCATGGGTCCCCGGCACGGGGACGCCGGTGACGCCGGCCGCGCGGGTCTGGAAGATTCGCGTCACCAGGACGATGAGCATGCCGAGGACGAGAAGCGTGTAGCCGACGAAGACGATCGGCTGCCCCGGGTCCTTCGAGACGGAGAGAATCGACATTTCGCGGCCGTCATGCATGTCGTAGCTCGACTGGAAGAAGGAGTAGCCGCCGAACGACAGGGGGCGGTTCATCTCGATCACGGCGGGGTGCTCCGCGCCCGCCGCGTCGCGCACCGTGACCCGGCTTCGGAACATGGCCGGACGCTGCGTTCCGGGGTAGAGGTCCATCTCGAAGGCGTCGAGCCGGACGGAGAAGGGGATCGCGTAGTCGGTCTCGGTGCCGTGGGGCCCGGCCCGCAGGATGCGGTTGGCGCTCTCGCCCTCCCAGAGCGGGAGCCGTCCCTCGATCGTGTACGCCGCGGTGGCGAGCGCCCCCCCCAGGATGAAGAGCATCGAGGCATGGGTGATGAGGAATCCGATCCGGTAGCGGTTCCGCGGGAATCGCTCCCAGATCGCCCCGATGATGTTGATCGCGAAAAGCCCCTCCAGCGCGAAGAACCAGGGCGCGTAGTAGACCGCCCGCGCGGCCTCGGTCCCATGCAGCGACTCGAGGATCGTGCCGAAGGAGAGGGCGACGGCGATCAGAATGAGGAGAATCACCGTCAGCTTGAGCGAGGCAAGGAGGCGGATATACGGATTCATGGACCGATCCCCGTTGGGGTTGGGCTCTCCGGACTGCGGACGGGTACCCAACCAGGGTAGGGGCCGGGGCTCGGATCCGAAAGTGGTACCGAAGAGGGGGCGCTAGCGGGCCTGGAGTCGCGGCGGGGCGTGCGAGAGGAACCAATCGAGGGCCAGCTCCGCCACCTTCTCGAGGGTTCCCGGCTCCTCGAAGAGATGTGTGGCGCCCGCGACGACCTCCAGCTCCTTCTCGCAGCGGAGCGCGCGGTAGGCCCTCTCGTTCAGCGCGAGGACGTCCCGGTCCTCGCTCCCCACGAGAAGAAGGGTCGGCGACACGACGCGGGGAAGCGCCTCCAGGGCGAGATCGGGCCGCCCTCCGCGCGAGACGACGGCGGCCACGCGATTCCCGAGGATCGCCGCCACTTGAAGGGCCGCGGCCGCTCCCGTGCTAGCGCCGAAGAGTCCGACCGCGAGATCGCGTGTCTCGGGCTCCGTTCCCAGCCAGCGCACGATGTCCGCGAGGCGGTTCGAGAGGAGTCCGATGTCGAATCTCGTCTCGTACGACTCGTCCTCCTCCTCGGTCAGGAGATCGATGAGGAGCGTGGCGATCGCCCCCTCCCGGAGCGTGCGCGCCACGGCGTTGTTGCGAGGCGAATGCCGGCTGCTCCCGCTCCCATGGGCGAAGAGGACGATGGCGGTGGCGTCCTCGGGAACGCCGAGCGCGCCTCGAAGCGCGACCCCGTCGGGGAGGCGAATCTCCACCTCCCGCTCCGCGAATCCGCGTCGCCGCGCGGGGCGTCCTCCCGGCGCGGGCCCCCACTTCTTCATCAACGCGACCACCTCGGCGTCCTCCACCTGGGAGAAGTCCTCGTAGTAGGCTCCGATCGCGCCGAGGAATTCGAGATTGGGGGGAACGTCGAGCGCCACGAGCTCGTCGGCGTCCCGGCGGATGAGAGCGGCGGTCGACTCGGGAAGGACCGGCGTCGCGACGACGAGCTTCCGGGGGCGCCGGTGCCGAAGCTCCACGATTCCGACACGCATCGTGAGCCCCGTGGCGACGCCGTCGTCGACGAGGATCGCCACCTTTCCTTCGACCGGAACGGGCGGGCGCTCCCCGAGGTACATGAGGCGCCGCCGCCTCGCCTCGCCCCGCTGCCGCGCCTTCTCATTCTCGTGCCAGGCGGCGTCGACCATTTCCAACTCTTCGTCGTTCGCCACCATGTGGCCGTCCTCGGCGATCGCGGCGATGGCGTATTCGGGGGCGCGGGGGTGCCCGATCTTCCGGGCGATGACGAGATCTAGAGGTGCGTGGAGCCGCTGGGCGATCTCGGCGGCGGTGACGACGCCCCCTCGCGGGAGCGCGTAGACGACGACATCCTGGCCATCGTAGTGCGAGAGCGCCTTGGCCAGCAGGCGGCCGGCTTCGGCGCGATGCTTGAAGAACATGACCGACCCTCCCGTTTTCGAGCGGGCGGATGGAACGCGGCGCGCCCGCTGGCGTCGCTGCGGGGGAGGTCGTGAGTCGGCTTCTCTAGGTGGCCGCGCCGTCACCGTTGGGTTGGCGGCCGTTTCTCCGGTTGCTGGCTCTGTTGCTCCCGCGGGCTAGCGGGCGCTGCAGGCGCGCTTGGCGTTCGCTCTGCTTTCACACTCTGGTGACCTCCCGGGGCGTTTGGCTGTCGCCCTCGTCCCACTGAATGAGACCCCGGGGAGGCTTCTCGGTTCGCGAAATCGGTCGCGCCATCCACGCATGCCGCAACACGTTCCCGGATTCCGGCTTCGCTACCTCGTCCGCGTCCTCGTCTCCTCCTGGGACTTCTTCGTCTCCTTCGTCGCTTCGCGCTGCCGCTCGTCCGCGCCGCGCTCTTCCTCGCGCGCCGCCTTCTCCTGCTGCTTCAACACCTGCCGCTCCCGCGCCTCCACCTCCCGCTTCTGCCTCTCCTCGACTTCGCGCTGGGCGCGGAGTTCCTCCTCCTGCTGGCGCCGCAATTCCATCGCGGACGCGCCGGTGGGGCGCTCCCGCATCTCCTTCTCGTGCTCCTCGGTCAGTTCCTGGCGCTGGCGCTTCACGACTTCATCGATCTGCGTCTGCTCCTTCTGCAGCCGCTCCACGGCCTTGCGCGGGGCCACGGGCCGTTCCGTCGGGGGCACGTCGCGAACGCGCTCGTGGACCGTTTGGGTGACCCCGCCCTCGGGACGATAGACTTCCACCGATCGCTCGCGGAATGTCACGCCGCGGTCGCGAATCGGCGTCTTCGAATCGACGATCTGGAACCGCTCGATCGGCTTCGCGCGCTCCTCTCGGGTCAGCTCGGGCCGCATCCCCTCCTCGACGGGCCGCGGGCCGGCGACGTATTTCGTGACGTTCCTCGTCTTGCCGATCAGGGTGACGTTCCGGCCCGGCGGCTCGACACGCACTCGCTCGCGAGTCGTGCCGAAATCGTTCGAGGGGGTGAAGCACCAGCGGTAGCGGTGGATGTGGCGATCGAGATCGAGGTCGGTGTACATGAGGCCCACGCCCGGTCGCCAGTAGACGTCGGGGGGAAGGGGAGCCCAGCCGACCCAACCCGGTCCGTATCGCCACGCGACCCACGCGGGGGCCCAGACGTCCCCGGGAACCCAGAACCAGCCGTAGTCGCGGGCCCACGTCCACCGGCCGTAGTGGTAGGGAATCCATCCCCACGGATCCTCCGACACCCAGAGCCAACCGTCGTCGGAGTAGGCCCAGTACCCGACCGTGTAGGGGCGCCACCCGACCGGGGTGTCGAGCGGACACCAGACCCAGCCGTAGGTGTCGACGTCGATCCAGGTGCCGTAGGGCGCCAGGTCGTCGAAGTAGAAGCCGATCTCCGCGGGGGCCGAGTTCGCCGCGGGATGGCCGTGCGAGGAATTCCATCCGGCGGCGCATCCCATCGCGACCATCGCCATGGCCAGCAGGAGCGCGGCCAGCGTGAAGCGACGAGTCATTTCCTCTACCTCCCGCGGCGCGGACGCGCGCCGCCGCAATGGGACCTTCGGGAGCAGCCGCGGGCCGGAGCGGACGCGACACCCTCCATAAGAGAGGCTATCCCGGAGACCCCCCTCCTTCGATGGGACCAAGGTGGCCCCTCTGGTATTCTAGGCCCCCATGCGATTCGAAACCTTGGCGGTCCACGCGGGCGCGAAGTCCGATCCCGAGACCGGCGCCATCGCGCCCCCCATCCACCTCGCCACCACCTTCGAGCATACGCCCGAAGGCGCTCCCACGGGCGGATACGTCTACATTCGCGATTCGAATCCGACGCAGGACCGGCTCGAGGACGCGCTCGCCGCCGTCGAGGGAGGGGAGGCCGCGCTCGCGTTCGCGTCGGGCGTCGGCGCGGGGGCGGCGCTCTTGGAGTCGCTCGAACCGGGAAGCCACGTCCTCTTTCACAAGGACATCTACTACGCCTTCAAGAGCGTCGCGCGCGACTACCTGCCGCGGTGGGGAATGGAAGCCTCGTTCGCCGACCTGCGAAACGCGGAGGAGGCTCGCGCCGCCCTTCGGCCGAACACGCGGCTTCTCTGGGTCGAGACGCCGACCAACCCGATGCTCGAGATTCTCGATCTGGCGCGCCTGGCGTCGCTGGCGCGGGAGCGGGGCGCCCGGCTCCTCGTCGACGGCACCTTCGCGACGCCCGCGCTCCAGCAGCCGATCGCGCTCGGAGCCGACGTGGTGCTCCACTCGACGACGAAGTACCTGGGCGGCCACAGCGACGTTCACGGCGGCGCCCTCGTCTTCGCGAAGCGGGACGCGCTCTTCGAGGGGGCGCTGAAGAACCGCCATCTCCTCGGCGCGGTCGCGTCCCCCTTCGCCTCCTGGCTCGTGCTTCGCGGGCTTCGCACGCTCTCCTGCCGCATGGAGCGGCAGAGCGCGAACGCGATGGCGGTGGCGACGGCGCTCGAAGGCCATCCGGCCCTCTCGGCCGTTCTCTATCCCGGGCTCCCCTCCCATCCGGGCCACGCCGTCGCGGCGAGCCAGATGCGGGCCTTCGGGGGAATGATGTCGCTGCGCCTGAAGGGAGGGCGCGCGGCGGCGATCGGGGCCGCCTCCCGCGTGAAGATCTTCACCAACGCCACGAGCCTCGGCGGCGTGGAGAGTCTCCTCGAGCATCGCGCTTCGATGGAGGACCCCGCGACGACGACGCCGGACGACCTCTTGCGCGTCTCGATCGGGCTCGAGCACCCCGACGATCTCATCGAGGACCTGAGGGGCGCCCTGTCGTGAGCGGCTCGAAGGGGCACGGCGCGAAGGTCATTTTCATTCCGCCGCCATTCCTCTTCGCGGGCGGGTTCCTCGCGGGCGTCTGGCTTCGCCGATTCGTGCCCGGTGACGCGCTGCCGGCGCGATTCGCCGTCGCCGCGCGGGCGGCGGGGCTTCCCCTCGTCGCGGCGGGGGTCGCCTTCGCCCTCTGGGGCATTCTCACCTTCTTCCGCGCGAAGACGACCATCGTCCCGCACCGGGCGGTCTCGAGCCTCGTCGATCACGGCCCCTACCGCCTGACGCGAAACCCGATGTACGTCGGGCTCACCGCCGCGTACACCGGGCTCGCGCTCGTCCAGAACCGGCTCTGGCCGTTCGCCTTCCTTCCGTTCGTCCTCGCGATCCTCGTCGCCGCGGTGATTCTCCCGGAGGAGCGCTATCTCGAGGAGCGCTTCGGCGACGACTACCGCGCCTACAAGCGGCGCGTCCGCCGGCTCATCTAGCGAGAGATTCAGAGGATCCGGCGCGAGCGCCAGGTTCGGGAGGCAGCCGAACCCCTACGACGCCCGCGACAGCCGGATCCTCTTGTTCTTGGTGTCGAACGAGACGCGGAAGTCCTTCAAGACGCGCGACCCCACGTTGGCGTCGGGCATGATCGGCTGGAATTCGAGATTCGGATCGGCGAACTCGAGATCCCCGATTCGCAGCATGCCGCGGAGAGGCGCTCCCTTGATCTCGAACGTGTTGCTCACGGTGCGCGCCCGGCCGATCACGACCGGATCGGCCGCGAGCGGCAGCTTCTCGAGCACGCGCTCGGGGAGGATGAAGCCTCCCATCGAGCCCGCGTCGACGTGGGCCACCATGTCGAGCGAATCGACCTGGATGTGGATGCTCGGAATGCCGTCCTCGTCCGCGTAGGCGAGGATCCGCTTCCCGTCGGCCGGCGGCAGCTCGTCCGGCTCGAGGCGAAGGCGGCCGCCCGGATAATCGAACGTGACCGTGTAGCCGGAGAAGAGCCCGAAGCCGAGGATCCCGTCGACGCCGTGCATCCTCCCGGGCTCGTGGTAATCGCGCGTCGAGGCCTGGAGCACCGCGAACCGGGCGCCGCCGATCTCGATCGAGTCGATGGCCACGACGTCCATCCGCCGCTGATTCTTTCCGCTCGGATCGCCGCCCCAGACCTCGCCGACCACCGGAAGCCCCAGCGCCGCCGCGAACGCGGAATCGACGCGGGCCGCGCCGGAGCCGCCCGTGTCGATGGCGAAACGGTAGGGTCCCTTCCCGTTCACCATCACCTCGAC
>DASTKG010000071.1:0-7006 GCA_035716005.1 Candidatus Eiseniibacteriota bacterium | reverse complement strand
CCATCGCGTCGCTGCAGGGCACGGGGCTCCTCACGACGGAATACCGGAAGGCGCTCGGCGAGGACGGCCGTTTCCACCTGGGCGGCGAGTTCGCGTACCACGAGTGGCTCGCGCTCCGCGCGGGCGGGAAGTTCGGCTACGACGATCAGGACGTGAGCTTCGGGCTCGGCATCGCGCACAAGAACATCAAGTTCGACTACGCGCTCTTGCCGATCGGGTCGAACCTGGGATCGAGCCACCTCTTCTCGATCAGCGCGAAGCTCTAGAGCCCCGCCTCGCACGGCGCCCGCGGGCGCCGCGCGGCCTCAAATTCCGGGCGCGCGCTCGAGGAGCGTGAAGCGCCCCTCCTCCAGGCGGACGACGCTCCGCCCGTGGATCCAATCGCCCAGAATGATGAAGTCCCGCCCCGGCGCGCTCCGGTGAAGCGGGCGGTGGTAATGCCCGAGGATCACCGCGTCGTGGCCGGCCTCGAAGAAGGGCCCCCCGAGCGTCGTCTCCAGCTCTTCGTCGGACCGAGCGCGGCGCGGGGCGTGGCGGCGGCTCGTGTGGGAGGTCCCCGACGCGATGGGGATGCCTACGTCGGGATGGATCCAGCGGAAGAGGAACCGGGAGAGCCTGGCCCGTAGCACCCCTTTCAGGAGCTTGTAGCCGGCGTCCCCGGGCCCGAGCCCGTCGCCATGCGCCAGCAGGATCTTCCGGCCCTGGATCGAGAGGGGAATCGGCTCGTCGTGGAAGGAGATCCCGATCTCGCGGCGCAGGTAATCCCCGATCCAGAAATCGTGATTTCCGCCGACATAGGTAACGGGGACCCCGTGCCGTTTCAACGATTCCAGGGCCAGCAGGACTCGGACGAAACGCTTCGGGATGGCGTGGCCGTATTCGAACCAGAAGTCGAAGAGGTCGCCATTCACGAAGAGGGATGCCCCCGTCGCCCCCACGTGGTCGAAAAAGGCCAGGAGGTCCCTCTCCCGATCGCGGTTCGATTCGGGGGATCCCTGACCTAAATGTGCGTCGGCGATGAAAAAGGCGGGTCGTTCGGTGGGCATCGCGCGTCAGTATATAGCGTGTGAAGGGGATGTGAAGGGCGCGGAACCCTCGGCCTCCCCGGGGGTACTATCGCTTGACAGCCCCAGGGTCCGTTCCTAGAGTCCACGACGGCAACGACTTGCAACGGCAGGAGAGCATGAACGCCCCGACCAGCTTCTGGAATCGCGTCCGCGACGAAGTCCGCACGGTGTCGAGCCGGACGAAGCAGGGCGCCCGGAAGGCGTTCGACGAGGGAGTTCTTCGGGTGGACCTCGTCTCCCTCCGCCGGGAGCTTCGTCGCGCCCACGCGGACCTGGGCGAACGGACTCTGACCATCTGGAACCGTGGGGAGCTTTCGCGGCTGGAGAGCGACCCCGAGATGCTTCGGCTACGCGCGCGCGTCGAAGGCGTCGACGCCGCGATCGCGGCCAAGGAGGCGGACCTGGTCCGCCTTCGCACCGCCAGGGAGCCGGCGCCGAGCGCGCCGGACCCCGAAGCCACGCAAGATCCGACGCCGAAGCCATGACGCCGGCGGCCGATGGCCGCCGATGCGGGAGAAAGGAAGCATGGATCCTCGTCAAACCGTTCGGGCCGCCAAGGCGCTCGTCGTCGCCGGCGCACTCGTCACCGTAGGCATCGTTGGGGGCTTCATCCTCGCGAGCGGAGGTCCGGGCGGCAGCACCGCCACCCTCGCCGCGAAGGAGCGCCAGGCGGTCGCCTCGCCGCTATCGAGTCCCTTCACCGTGATCGCCGACCAGACGCTGCCGGCGGTGGTCACCATCGAGGTGAAGCGCGACGCCGACGCGAGCGGCCAGAGCTTCCGCTTCGACGGTCCCTACGGCGACTTCTTCAAGCGGATGTTCCCCGAGATGCCCCAGAACCCCGGGGGCCCGAACGGCGACCAGTCGCCGCACAAGGGGATGAAGATCCCGAGCAGCGGCTCGGGCTTCATCATCGACAAGGCGGGCTATGTCCTGACGAACAACCACGTCATTCGCGACGCCTCCGACATCACCGTGATCCTGAGCGATCATCGGAAGCTCCGCGCGAAGGTGGTCGGCAGCGATCCGGGCACCGACGTCGCCGTGCTGAAGGTGGAGAACGGCGGCGATCTGCCGGTCGTTCCCCTCGGCGATTCGGACGAGATCCGGATCGGCGACTGGGCCATCGCCATCGGCAACGCGCTCGGCGAGCTGGACGGGACGTTGACGGTCGGCGTGGTGAGCGCCAAGGGCCGGACGAACCTCGCCATCGCCGGCGGAGCGCCCTCCTACCAGAACTTCATCCAGACCGACGCGTCGATCAACTTCGGCAACAGCGGCGGCCCGCTCCTCAACATCCGCGGCGAGGCGATCGGCATCAACACGGCGATCAATCCGAGCGGCGAAGGGATCGGCTTCGCGATCCCGATCAACATCGCGCGCAACGTCTCGAAGCAGCTGATCGCGTCCGGCAAGGTGACGCGCGGCTACCTCGGCATCGTGCCCCAGGAGCTGACGCCCGAGCTGGCCGAGTCGTGGGGTCTGCAGGGAACGCACGGCGTCCTCGTCAGCAGCATCAGCGACGACACGCCGGCCTCCAAGGCGGGCTTCCGCGTGAAGGACGTCATCACCGAGTTCGACGGGAAGAGCGTCGACGACGTGCAGAAATTCCGTCTCCTCGTGGCCGACACGCCCGTGAACAAGAAGGTTCGCGTCCGTCTCCTTCGGCAGGGCTCGGCGCAGGACCTCTACGTCACCCTGGCCGAGCGGCCCGCGGAGGAGCGCCTGGCGCAGGCCACGCGCACGCCCGGCTCGTGGCTCGGCGTCGCGGTGGAAGGCCTCGGCGGCGACTTCGCGAAGGAGAACGGCATCCGCGAGAAGAGCGGCGTCGTGGTGATCGACGTGGTCCAGGGAAGCGGGGCCGACGACGCCGGGCTTCAGCGCGGCGACATCATCAAGGAAGTGAACGATCTGCCGGTGAAGGACACCTTCGAGTACAATGACGCGCTCGACAAGGCTCGGGCCAAGAACCCGAAGAAGCCGGTGGTTCTACTCGTGAAGCGAGGCGATGCGACCCAATTCATCGCGGTTGATCCAGGCGAATAGAGTTCGTTCGAACGGGCGGCCCGCGCCGCGCTCTCTCCCAAGGAGAGCGCGCACGGGCCTTCTCGTGTTCGCTCTTTCGGCCCTGGTGGCGCTTTCGGGCGTGGAGCCGTTCCTCGGCTCCATCGGCACGGCGGAGGCGGCCGCGGCCCCCGCGAAGCGAGCGGCGTCGAAGCCGGCGCCCGCGAAAGCCGCGTCCCCCAAGCCGGTCCCCGAGCTGGCGCGCATCCGCTTCTGGACCGCTCCCGATCACACGAGGCTCGTCTTCGATTTCACGGCGGCGCCGGGTGAGCCGCGCTATCGAATGGCCGACTCGCTGACGTTCGAGGTCTACCTGCCGGGCGCGCGGAAGGCCCCCGCCATCACCACCGAGTTTGTGGGCGACAGCCTGGTGACCGACATCTTCACCGCCGTCTCCGACTCGGGGACCGCGATTCGGATCGGACTGAAGAAGACCACCACGCCGCTCGGCTTCGTCCTCGCCCCCGGCGACGGACAGCCCGACCGCGTCGTGGTCGACATCCCGGCGCCTCCCGATCCGGAGGCGGAGAAGGCGCTGGCGCAGCGGGTGGAGGAGCTGAAGAAGTCGAGGAAGCTGATCGTGGCGATCGACGCCGGGCACGGCGGCGACGATCCCGGCGCCATCGGGCATCGCCGTCTTCAAGAGGCCGACATCACGCTCGCCATCGCGAAGAAGCTGAAGGCCGAGCTCGATCAGATTCCGGACATCTCGGCCGTTCTCACGAGAACCGACGACTACTTCATCCCGCTCCGAAAGCGGATCGAGCTGGCGCGCCGCTATCAGGCCGACCTCTTCATCTCGATCCACTGCAACGCGAGCCGCGACCGGAGCGCGACCGGAACCGAGGTCTACTTCCTGAGCCTGACCGGCGCCACGGACGAGGCGTCGCGCTCCGTCGCCGAGGCGGAGAACGCGGCCGACCTGATCGGCGGCGTGCCGCCGGAGACCGGGGGGGATCTCCTGTCGATCCTCTTCGACCTCCGCCAGAACGACACCATCCGCCGGAGCAGCGAGATGGCCGAGCAGATGATCGACGCCCTGGAGCGCGACTCCCGGCTCCAGACGCGGGGGGTGAAGCAGGCGGGCTTCGTCGTCTTGAAGGCGCCCGAGATCCCGTCGATCCTGGTGGAGACGGCGTTCATCACGAATGCCCGGGAGGCGGCGATGCTGAAGGACGTCCAGTTCCAGCGGAAGTTCGCCGAGATGATGGCGGACGGGATCCTGGCCTTCAAGTCCCAGCGGGACAAGTCGTTGGGGCGTCTGACAAATTAGGCGTTTTTTGACGGGAGACGATGGCAGCCTCCCGGTGTACCATTCTTGAGTCCGGTAGCCAGACCCAACCCCAAGGAGAGCAACATGAAGCGCATGAATATGTTGGCAGCTTTGAGCGTGGTGACCCTCCTGGCGGCGACGACGGCTTGGGCCGGCGGGAACGCTTGTTCGGGGAACGAATCGGAAGCGTCCGCGAAGGCTTCGGGGAAGGCATGTCCCATCTCGGGCACGACCTCGGCGTCCATGTCCGCGAACGGTGGACATTGCGATCTCGCGGACGGAAAGGCGTGCACGATCGGCGCCAATGCCATGGTCTACACGTTCGCCGTCCCCGGCGCCGAGTGCGATCACTGCGCCGAGAGCATCTCGAAGGCGCTGATGGCGGAGAAGGGTGTGCAGTGCGCGCACGTCGATCTGAAGACCCACGTCGCGTACGTCGTCTCGGACAAGAAGCTCGACAAGAACGCGATCAGCAAGTCGATCAAGACGGCCGGCTTCAAGAACAGCTATCGCAACGACGGCAAGGCCGCCCGCGCGGATCTGATGAAGTACATGACCGCCGCCACCGCGAAGCCGGATGCCTGCTGCGCGGCCAAGCCGAAGGAGAAGGTCTGATTCTCGCGTAGACGTCCGAACCGGCGGCCGCGCGAGCGGCTCCGGTACTTGGAACGATGGAAATAGGAAGGCCCCTCGGCGGATGCCGGGGGGCCTTCTCGCGTCTGGAGGTCAGAGCGCTTTGATGAAGCTCGCGACCAGGACCCAGAGGAGCAGGCCGACCATGGGAAGGATCACGAGCAGGGTCACGAACGCGAACGCTCCGATGACCGGGGGAAGCCTCTCGAGGCGGAACATAGTCACCTCCTTGGAGGTCACTCCATCCCTGGGACTGGCAGGCTCCCAACGGGAGGGTGCCTCCGATGAGAGACCGATGCAGAACCCGTACCGCGCGAGACGGAAATGTCACCGTTCGGCCGCTATCGCGCCTCGCCATTGGAGATAGAGAGTGCTCGGCGGTATCGCGCTCGGGCCAGGGCGGACGAAGATTCCTGACGGCCTGTCTGACAAATTGGCGTGATCCGCCAGCGCACCCCCCGCCTCCTTGGTACCATGGTTGTCGACGTCCCCCTCCTGCTAGCATTGACGGCCTAGTCCTCCTATCTCCCTACTCCCACGGGAGGTCATCGATGCTGCCCGCACGCCTCGTCCCGGTCGTCGTCGCCGCGCTCGTTCTCCTCGGTCTCGCCGCGGGACGCGCGTCGGCCGATCCGCTCTTCGGTTCACCCACGTACTTCGGCACCGGCCTCCAGCCCTCGTCGATCCATTCCGGCGATTTCAACGGAGACGGCCACTTCGATCTCGTCACCACCAACTACGCGACGACGACCGTGAGCGTTCTCCTCGGCACGGGGACGGGCGCCTTCGGCCCGGCCACGGACTACACGGCCGGGGCGAACCCCTGGTCGGCGGCGGTCGGCGACGTGAACGGCGATGGGAAGCTCGATCTCGCCATCGCGAACTGGGGGGACGGCACCGTCTCCGTTCTCCTTGGAAACGGCGACGGCACCTTCGCGCCCAAGACCGACTACGACATCGGCGCCGGGAGCGGGGGCCAGCCGTGGTCGATCGAGATCAGCGACACGAACAACGACGGCTCGGTCGATCTGGTCGTCGTGAACAACGCGACCGACACCGTGACGGTCCTCCGGCGAAACGGCGGCGGCGTGTTCGTGCCGGCCACGACCGTGAACACGGGCGATTCGCCGACCTCGGTCGCGGTCGACGACGTCGACGCCGACGGCGCGAAGGATCTCGTCGTGGCCGAGTACGTCTCGAACGACATCCGCGTCTTCTGGGGGATCGGAGACGGGACGTTCGCCGCGCCGCTCGTCCTCCCCTCGCCTCGCAGGCCGCTGAACGTGAAGGTCGGCGACATGAATCGCGACGGCCTGAAGGACATCGTCGTCGACGGTTTTGGGACGGGATACGCGATCGTCTATTACGCCACGGGGCCGCGCGCCTTCTCGGCCGGAACCCTGTACGCGGTCGGCGCCGGTCCCTACTGGGTCGAGATCGCGGATCTGAACGGGGACGACTGGCCCGACCTGGCCGTCGCCAACAATCAGGGATCGACGGTCTCGGTGCTCCTGAACAATCGGAACGGCGGCTTCTTCGCGAGCGTCGAATACGCGGCGGGGCCCGGCGCCCAGTCGATCGCCGTGCGCGACTACAACGGCGACGGACATCTCGATCTGGCGGTGGCGGACTACAACGGCGCGAGCGCCGCGGTCCTCCTGAATCTCGCCCCGGTGAACACGGGCGGGCCGCCGGTCATCGTCGCGCCCGCCGCGGTCACCGGAAACGCCGGTTCGCTCATCACGTTCGGCGTGACCGTCAGCGACCCGGACGGGGACTTCATCTGGTCTCTCACCGCATCGGGGTCGGCCATCGAGGCGGGCGGTTCCTTCGTCCCGGTGCTCGGGAACAGCGCGGGAACGTTCTCGTGGATTCCCGCGCCGGCGCAGGGCGGTCAATCGTACGACCTCTTCCTCTCGGCCCAGAGCGCGTGTCGTCCCGGAGGCGTGAGCGGCGAGGTCGTCTGCGA
>DASTKG010000070.1:0-26335 GCA_035716005.1 Candidatus Eiseniibacteriota bacterium | reverse complement strand
TTCACCGGGCGCCTCATGCCGGGCCGCCGCTACTCCGACGGCCTCCACCAGGCGATCGAGGCGAAGGAGAACGTGAAGGTGGAGGGGGAGACGCAGACGCTCGCCACCATCACCATCCAGAACTACTTCCGCCTCTACGAGAAGCTGGCCGGCATGACCGGCACGGCCGAGACGGAGGCGCAGGAGTTCTGGTTCACGTACAAGCGGGACGTGGTCGTCATCCCGACGAATCAGCCGGTTCGCCGAGAGGACGTGAACGACCTCATCTTCAAGACGCGCCGCGAGAAGTTCAACGCGGTGGTGGAGGAGATCGCCGAGCTCCACGCGATGGGCGCGCCCGTCCTCGTGGGAACGATCTCGGTGGAGTCGTCGGAGACGCTGAGCCGTTTCCTGAAGCGGAAGGGGATTCCGCACAGCGTCCTGAACGCCAAGTACCACCAGCAGGAAGCCGAGATCGTCTCGAATGCCGGACGGCGCGGCGCGGTCACCATCGCGACCAACATGGCCGGCCGCGGAACCGACATCAAGCTCGAAGCCGGCGTCATCCGGTGCAACCGAGACTGCTTCAAGGATTCCGTGAGCAAGCTGGAGAACGGCGTCTGGAAGCACGTGGCGCGCTGCAAGGAGGCGGAGATCCCGTGCGGCCTCCACATCATCGGGACCGAGCGGCACGAGAGCCGCCGCATCGACCGCCAGCTGCGCGGCCGATCGGGACGGCAGGGCGACCCCGGGCATTCGCGCTTCTACCTCTCGCTCGAGGACGACCTCATGCGCCTCTTCGGGTCGGAGCGGATCGCGGGGATCATGGAGCGCCTGGGCGTCCAGGAGGGCGAGGTCATCGAGCACGGCCTCGTGACGCGCGCCATCGAGCGCGCCCAGCGGCGCGTGGAGGCGCACAACTTCGACATCCGGAAGCACCTCCTCGAGTACGACGACGTCATGAACCGGCAGCGCACCGTGATCTACGGACAGCGGCTCCGGGCCCTGGAGGAGAGCGATCTCCACGACGAGATGCTCGAGATGATCGAGGAGACGGGACGCGAGCGTGTCTCCGTCCACCTCGGCGGCGAGCGGTTCGACGACGAGGACGTGAAGCGGTTCCTGAACGACGCGAGCCAGATCGCGCTCCGTCCGCTCGCGCCGCCCGATCCCGACGCGCTCCGCGCGCGCCAGGACTGGGAGGATTGGCTTCTCGGCGCCCTCCGGGAGACGTACGAAGCGAAGGAGCGGGAGTTCGGCCCCGAGCTGCTGCGCGAGGCGGAGCGGCACATCTACCTCCAGGTGATCGACGAGCACTGGATGGACCACCTGCGTGAGATGGACCATCTGCGCGAGGGGATCGGACTGCGCGCGTACGGGCAGCGGGACCCCCTGGTGGAGTACAAGAAGGAAGCGTTCCTCATGTTCGAGGAGCTGACGCGATCGATCCGCGAGGAGACGGTGCGGACGCTCTTCCGGGCCGCGCTGATCGCGGAGCCGATGAGTCCGCCGCCGCCTCGCGCGGGGCTGACGCCCGTCGGCGCCGGCGCCCACGGCGGGCCGCCGTCGCGGGACGAGACCGGCGCGGCACGGAAGCCGGCGCCTCCTCCTCCGCGGCCGCTCCGGGCGCAGGCTTCGCACTCGAGCGTGACCGCGTTCGGAACGCCGGCCGCGCCGACGCCCGAGCCGACTCGCGCGACCGGTCCGGCGGATCCGAAGATCGGACGAAACGACCCCTGCCCGTGCGGCAGCGGGAAGAAGTACAAGAAGTGCCACGGCGCCTAACCCGAAGGAGGACACCAGATGGATGACAGCGTTCGCGAGATGGTGTTCCTGATCGTGGAACAGCTGAAGGCGTACGTGGACGGCGACGAGGACGCGCTCCTGGAGCTGACCCAGGTGCTCGACAGCGGCAGCCACGACGCGGACACCGTGAATGCGGCGTTCGAATTGATCTTCCGCGCCCTGGAGCCGTACGCGCGGGAGGACTTCTCGCAGGACCCGACGACCCCGCGGCCGGGCGTTCGCGTTCCGACGGCCTCGGAGCGGGCCTACCTCGACGCGCCGGGATATCGCTATCTATACGGGCTCGTGGAGAAGGGGCGGGTGAGCGCCGAGCAGTTCGAGGAGATCATGGCGCGCGCCCGCGAGGACGCGTCGCTCCTCGACACCGAGTCGTCCGCCAAGGAGCTCGCGACGTACGTGCTGATCCGGTGGTTCGACGACGAGCACGGGGTCGATTACGACCCGAGCAACCCGGCGTTGGTGCACTAGATGCCCGCCAAGCGCTCGAAGCGTCCTCCGGTCAAGACGATCCTCGCGCCGCCCGAACCGGCCGCCGCCGCGGCGTCCGAGTCCCCGGCCGCCAAGAAGGGATCGCGCGCCGCCAAGCCGGCCTCCGCCGCGGCGAAGAAAAAGACGACGCGCGCCGCCAAGCCGGCCTCCGCCGCCGCCTCGAAGGGCGCGGCCGGACCGCGCGGCCTCAAGCTCGTCATCGTCGAGTCTCCGGCCAAGGCCCGGACCATCGCCAAGTACCTCGGCCCCGGCTACGAGGTGCGCGCATCGAACGGTCACGTGCGCGACCTTCCGAAGAGCAAGCTCGGCGTCGACGTCGAGTCCGGTTTCGCCCCGTCCTACGTCCTCATCAAGGGGAAGGGGAACATCGTCAAGGACCTCAAGGCGAGCGCGCGCCGCGCCGCCATGATCTACCTGGCGCCCGACCCCGACCGGGAGGGCGAGGCCATCGCGTGGCATCTGGCCGAGACGCTCGGCGACGGGGACGAGAAGTTCCAGCGGCTCGCCTTCTACGAGATCACGAAGCGCGGCATCGAGGAAGCCCTCACGAAGCCGCGCACCATCGACATGGCGAAGGTGCAGGCGCAGCAGGCTCGCCGCGTTCTCGATCGGCTGGTCGGCTACAAGGTGAGCCCCTATCTCTGGAAGACGGTGCGCTACGGTCTCTCCGCCGGTCGCGTGCAGAGCGTGGCCCTCCGGCTGATCTGCGAACGCGAGAACGATATCCGCGCCTTCAAGCCGCAGGAATACTGGACGATCGACGTCGATCTCGAGACGCCGTCGGGCGACCTCTTCCGAGCCCGGCTCCAGAAGAAGAACGGCGAGAAGATCGCGCTCGGGAACGAGGCGGCCGCGCGCGCGGAGGCGGCGGAGCTGGAACGCTCCGCCTACGCCGTCACGTCCGTCCGAACGCAGGAAAAGAAGCGGAATCCGGTACCGCCCTTCATCACGAGCACGCTCCAGCAGGAGGCGTTCCGCCGGCACCGCTTCTCCGCCCAGAAGACGATGGTCCTCGCGCAGCAGCTCTACGAAGGGATCGATCTCGGGGCGGAAGGCGCCACGGGCCTCATCACGTACATGCGTACCGACTCGACCCGCGTCTCGCCCGACGCGATCGCCGAGGTCCGGAACTACATCCAGCACACCTACGGCGCGCCCTATCTTCCGGACGAGCCGCGGCAGTACCGCTCGCGCGAGACGTCGCAGGACGCGCACGAATCGGTCCGCCCGACGTCCGTCGCGCGCACGCCGGCCTCCATGCGCTCGCATCTCGAGCCCGATCAGTACAAGCTCTACGAGCTCGTCTGGCAGCGCTTCGTGGCCTCCCAGATGAATCCCGCGCTGGTCCTCACCACCACCGCCGAGATCACGGCGGGCCCGTATCTGCTCCGGGCGTCGGGAAGCCGCGTGAAGTTCGACGGCTTCGCGCGCGCCTACGCCACGGCCCTCATCGAGGACGTGGACGAGACGAAGAGCAAGCTCCCCGCGCTCGCGGAGGGGGACAAGCTCGCCTCGAAGGGAGTCCTCCCCGAGCAGCACTTTACCGAGCCGCCGCCCCACTACACCGAGGCGACGCTCGTGAAGACGCTCGAGGAGAAGGGGATCGGCCGCCCGAGCACGTACGCGACGATCGTGGGGACGATCCTCACGCGCGACTACGTGACGCGCGACCGGGGGAAGCTCGTTCCGACCGAGCTCGGCATGACGGTCTGGAAGCTCCTCGGCAAGGCGTTCGCCGACGTCTTCGACGTGGCGTTCACGGCGCGCCTGGAGGGACGGCTCGACCACGTGGAGACGGGGCAGGAGGCGTGGGTCGACGTCGTCACCGAGTTCTACCAGCCCTTCGAGAAGGACCTGGCCACCGCCGAGGCGAACCAGGCGGAGGTGCGCGCGTCGCTGGCCGAGGAGACCGACAAGGAGTGCCCGAAGTGCGGCTCGAAGATGGTGAAGAAGTTCGGCCGGAACGGCCCCTTCCTCGCGTGTCCGCGCTATCCGGAGTGCAAGACGACGATGCCGCTCGAGGACGAGGCGCCGGTGGAGGCGCCGAACGTGCCCTGCCCGACGTGCGGGGGACCGATGCGCGTGCGCACCGGGCGCTTCGGGAAGTTCCTCGCGTGCCAGAACTACCCCGACTGCAAGGGAACCCGTCCCTTCACCCTCCAGATCCCTTGCCCCGAGTGCGGGAAGGGGGAGCTGGTGGAGCGGCGGACCCGCCGCGGAAAGAATTTCTACGGCTGCAGCGCCTACCCGAACTGCACGTTCGGCCTCTGGGACAAGCCGCTCCAGGAGGCGTGCCCCGCCTGTTCGTATCCGATCCTGGTTCAGAAGCACACGAAGACGAAGGGCGACTACAAGCAGTGCCCGAAGTGCAAGGCCAAGTTCGGCGAGGAAGGGAACGAGGAGGGGGCGGAGGAGCTGAGTGGAACGGTGGATCGCTGAGTTCGGCCGCCACCTCGAGGAGCGCCGCTACGCGGACGCCACGCGGCGCGCCTACGCGGACGAGCTGGCCCGGTTTCATGAGTTCGCGCGCTCGCGGCTGAAGCGCCCCGTCGAGGCGCCGCGGGACCTCACCGCCGAAATGATCGCCGCGTTCGCCGCGGCCCGCTCGCTGGAGCGGATCGACGCGCGGCAGCGAATCAACGCCCGCACCCTGGCCCGCTCCCTCGCCGCGCTCCGCGGATTCCTTCGATTCCTGGAGCGCCGCGGCCTGAACGTCGCGGAGGCCCGCGGCGCCTTCCCGCGCGTCTCGCTTCCCGAGACGCTTCCCTCCTTCGTCGCCGAGCAGGCCCTGAACGCGCTCCTCGACCAGGCCTCGGCCGAGGCCAAGGACGATCCCAGAGCGTGGCGCGCGGTCGCGGCCGCCGAGTGTCTCTACGGCGCCGGATTGCGCGTGGGCGAGCTCGCGGGCCTCACGCGGGGACGGCTCGACGAGAAGCGCCGGCTGGTCCGCGTCCTCGGCAAGGGCTCGAGGGAGCGCGTGGTGCCGCTCGGAGCGCGGGCGCTTCAGGCGCTTCACCGCTACTGGAGCGCGCTCGGCCGGGAGCCGGCGTCGGACGAGCCGATCGTCTTCGGACGCGGGGAGGCCGCCGCGACCACGCGGACGCTCGAGCGCGACATTCGGGGCCTGCTGGGGCGCCTCGGCCCGAACGCGGCCGCGCATCCGCACGCCCTCCGACACAGCTTCGCGAGCCACCTTCTCGAGCGCGGGGCCGACCTCCGCGCCGTCCAGGAGCTTCTCGGACACCGGAATCTCGAGACGACCCAGATCTACACCCACGTGACCCGGCGCCGGTTGAAGGCCGCCTACGAGCGGGCCCATCCACGTGCCTAGGGGACGCGATCGTGCCCAGACCCCTCATTCCAACGGAGCGCCACGCATGAAGCGGGACCTGCTTTCGTTCGCCGATCTGACCCGGACCCAGGCCGACCGTCTCTTCGACGTCGCCCTGCGCCTCAAGGCCGACCTCCGCGCGGGGAAGGCGCATCAGGAATTCGCCGGGAAGACGCTCGCCGTCCTCTTCCACAAGCCGAGCCTCCGGACGCGCCTCTCGTTCGAGGTCGCGATGACGCAGCTCGGCGGCTCCTCGCTCTTCATCACCGACAAGGAGATCGGCATCGGCTCGCGCGAGCCGGTGCAGGACGTCGGACGCGTCCTCTCGGGCTACGTCGACGGGATCATGATCCGGACCTTCGACCATCAGCTCGCGGTGAACCTCGCGCGTCACGCCACGATCCCGGTCATCAACGGCCTCACCGACTGGCTCCACCCCTGCCAGATCCTCGCCGACCTCCTCACGATGCAGGAGTGCGGGATCGATCTCGACAAGGCCGTCGTGGCCTTCGTCGGCGACGGCAACAACGTGGCGAATTCGTGGATCGAGGCGGCGACGCTCTACGGCCTCACCGTCCGGATCGCCTGCCCCGAGGGATACGATCCCGACGCGAATCTCGTGGCGAAGGTTCGCTCCGGCGGCCCGGGCAAGGTGGAGATCCATCGCACCGCGGCGTCCGCGGCGAAGGGGGCCGACGTTCTCTACACCGACGTCTGGGCCAGCATGGGCCAGGAGGCGGAGCGCGAGAAGCGGCTCCGCGCGTTTCAGGGGTACACGATCGACTCGAACGTCCTCTCGCTCGCGAAGCCGTCCGCGATCGTCCTCCACTGCCTCCCGGCCCATCGCGGCGAGGAGATCACCGACGAGGTCATCGAAGGCCGCCAGTCGATGGTCTTCCCGCAGGCCGAGAACCGGCTCCACGCGCAGAAGGCCGTGCTCTGGGAGCTGATGGGAGCCGGGGCGGGCGCGAGCGCCGCCAAGCGCGCCCCTCGCACGGCCGCGAAGGCGAAGCGAACGGCCGCGCCGAAGCGGAGCGCCGCGAAATCCGCCCGGAAGCCGGCGAAGAAGTCCTCCGCTCGTCGCGGGGGCGGACGGCGCCGGTGATCGACGCCCGCGGCGGGAGGAGCAACCCGGCGCGGCTCCACGCTCTTCTCCTCCTCGCGGCGCTCGCCGGTTGCGCGCGTCCGATTCCGCCTCCCGGCGGCCCGATCGACACGACCCCGCCGCGCGTCGTGGCGACCTCTCCGGCCGACAGCGCGACGGGCGTGGCGCGCCGGGGCAACATCGAAATCCTCTTCTCCGAATCGATGGAGCACTCGAGCGTGCGCGACAACGTGAGGATCTATCCGCCGATCGACCGGCCGTCGTTCGGTTGGAGCGGGCGGCGGTTCCGCGTCGAATGGGCCGACTCCCTCGACGCCGGGACGACCTACCAGCTCTTCCTGAGCGGCCGCGCTCGCGATCTCCGCGGCGTGCCGCTCGGCATCCCGCTCGTGATCCGCTTCTCGACCGGCGCGGCGCTGGCTCCCGGACGCATCGAGGGACGGATCCGGGCCAAGACGCTTCCGACGCGCGGCGTCCCGGTGCTCCTTCTCCCCGATTCGCTGGGCCTCCGCCCCGACACGACCGACGCCTTCGAACCGGTCTACCAGACGGAGAGCGACACGGCGGGGGTCTACCGATTCAGCGGACTGCCGCTCGATCGGGGATTCACGGTCCAGGCGTTCTACGACCGGAACGGCGATTCCTTCGTCGACCCGGAAGGCGACGTGGTGGCGGGGTACGGCGAGGTCGTGCGATTGACACCCGAGCGGATGGTCGCGGATAGTATCAACATCGTCGCGGTCGACCCTCGCGCTCAGGCGATCCTCAGCGGGACGGTCGCGTCGCCCGACTCCTCGGCTCGCTTCGTCGTGGAGGCGCGCGAAGCCTCCGACTCGACGGTGGTGGCGCGCATGGAGCGGAAGGGGCCCGGCCCCTTCACCCTGCGCGTTCCGGCGGGGCACTATCGACTGAACGCCCGCCGGCTCGCGGCGGTGGCGCGTCCGACGATGCCCGCGCGGGCCGGAGCGGCCGCCCGCGGGGAGATTCCCGAGGCATCCGTCGCGCTGCCCGAAGAGATCGTCGTCGGTCCCGAGGACGAGCGCGGACCGTTCGTGCTGACGCTGCCGCCCGCGCCGGTCCCGGCGCCGGAACCGGCGCCCGAGGAGGAATCGCGATGAAGGATCCCGCGTCCATTTTCGAAGGAGTCGGCGTGGCCGTGGTCACGCCCTACAGGAACGGCCAGGTCGACGTGGACGCGCTGGGGCGTCTCTGCGAGCACCTCGTGGCGAAGGGCGTGTCGGCCCTCTATCCGTGCGGCTGCACGGGCGAGGCGACCTCCCTCACGCGGGAGGAGCGCGCCGTGGTCATCCGAACCGCGATCGACGCGGCGCGCGGGAAGGCCGCCATCGTGGCCGGCACCGGCACCGCCAACACCGACGAGACGATCGAGCTCTCGCGGGAAGCGATTTCGCTCGGGGCGGACGCCGTCATGGTGATCACGCCCTACTCGTGCAAGCCGACCCCGGAGGGGCAGGTGGCGCACTATCGGGCCGTGGCCGATGCCATCGACCGCCCGATCGTCCTCTACAACGTTCCGTCGCGGACCGGCGTCCTTCTCTCTCCGGAGACCGTGGCCCGCCTCGCCGAACATCCGCGCATCGCGGCCATCAAGGAGGCGAGCGGCTCGGTCGACCACGCCAGCGCCATCCGGGCGCGCTGCGACATCCGGGTCCTGGCGGGGGACGATTCGCTCTTCCTCCCGCTCCTCGCCATCGGAGCGCGGGGCGTCGTCTCGGTCGCGGCCCATGTGGCGCCCGCGGAGGTCGTCGCGATCCAGAGCCACTTCCGGGCGGGACGCCTGGCGGAGGCCGAAGCGACGCATCGCAGGCTCCATCCGATCTTCAGGGCGCTCTTCCTCGAGACGAATCCGGGCCCGGTGAAGCACGCGCTCTCGCTGCTCGGCTTCACGACGGGCGAGATCCGGCTGCCGCTCGTCTCCGTGCGGCCCGAGACGGCGCGTGCGGTCGAAGACGCGCTCGACCGCGCGGGCCTCAGGCCCGCGGCCGTCGGTTCGACCACGCCCCGATGAGTCCGATTCAGCTCGTTCTCGTCGGCGCCTCGGGGCGGATGGGTTCGGAGATCCGTCGGCTCCTCGCGAACGGGGAAACGGGCGATGCCTTCTCGCTCGCGGCCTGCGTCGCGCAGGGCGGCGCGGAGGGCGCCTGCCCGGAGGGCTGCCGCTGGATCGAGGCGGGCCGTTTCGGCGCGGCCGAACTCGGCGGGCTTCCCGGCGACGCGGTCGTGCTCGACGTGAGCCTCACGACGGGCACCGAGGCGCTCGTGAGCGCGCTCGAGACGAGTCCGCGCGCGGCGGTCCTCGCCACGACCGGGCTCTCGCCCGCGCTCGAGGCGCGCATCGCGTCGCTCGGACGGAACGCGCCCGTCCTGCGGGCGAAGAACCTGAGCCTCGGCATCGCGGTCGCGCGCCGCTGGCTCGCGCTCCTGCCCGCCGCCGCCCGGGCGGCCTACGTCGCCGACGTGGTAGAGCAGCATCACGCGGGAAAGAAGGACGCACCCAGCGGGACGGCGCTCGATCTCGTCGCCGCGCTCGGCGCCATGGGTACGGGGGGCGATCCGCGGCGCGCGGAGCGGCCCGTCGCCACCCATTCGCTGCGGGCCGGCACGGTGCCGGGCACGCATCGGGTGATCCTGAGCGGCGACGGCGAGACGCTGGAGCTGGTTCACACGGTCTACGATCGAAGCGTCTTCGCCCGGGGCGCGCTCCGGGCCGCCCGCTTCGTGCACGGCAAGCCGGCCGGGCTCTACTCGGTCGACGATCTCATTCACGAATCCAGAGGCAGCTGAACCACCCCTGAGAGGAACGACGACGCGATGCGCCTGTCCCAGGCATTTCTCCCGACCCTGAAGGAAGACCCGTCCGACGCGGAGATCGTGAGCCACAAGCTCATGGTCCGCGCCGGCATGATGCGCAAGCACGCCGCCGGGATCTACAGCCTCCTTCCGGTCGGCTGGCGCGTCACCCGAAAGGTGGCCGGCATCGTGCGCGAGGAGATGGACCGCGCGGGGGCCCAGGAGGTTCTGCTCCCGGTGCTCATGCCGGCGGAGCTCTGGCAGGAGTCGGGGCGCTGGCAGAAGGCGGGGGACGAGCTCTTCCGGCAGCGCGATCGCCACGGGCGCGACTACGTTCTCGGGCCGACGCACGAGGAGGCGATCACCGACGTGATCCGCAACCACGTCCGATCGTATCGGGACCTGCCGCAGAACCTCTACCAGATCGCCGTGAAGTTTCGCGACGAGCGCCGTCCGCGCTTCGGCCTCATGCGCGCGCGGGAGTTCATGATGAAGGACGCCTACTCCTTCCACGTGGACGACGCGCAGCTGCACGAGACGTACGAGCGGATGCGGGACGCCTACATCGCCATCTTCCGGCGCTGCGGGCTCACGTTCGTCATGGTGGAGGCGGACTCGGGCGCGATCGGCGGCGACGTCAACCACGAGTTCATGGTGACGGCGGACTCGGGCGAGTCCGAGGTATTCACGTCGGGCTGCGGCTACGCGGCTTCAGCGGAGAGCGCGAAGTTCGCCTGGGCGGCGCTTCCGGCCGAGGCCGAAGCGGCCCTCGCCGAGCGTGTCACGCCGGGCAAGAAGACGGTCGAGGACGTCGCGGCGTTCGTCGGCGTGACGCCGGATCGCCTCGTGAAGAGCCTGGTGCTCTACGCGGGGGAGGAGCCGGTGCTGGCTCTCATTCCGGGCGACCGCGAGCTGAACGAGGCGAAGCTCGCCCGTCCGTTCGGCGGCGCGGCGATTCGCATGGCGTCGGACGCGGAGATCGAGCATCTCACCGGGGGCCCGGCCGGCTTCACGGGCCCGGTCGGCCTGGAGGGACGCATCCGCACGATCGTGGACGCCACGATCCAGGAGGGCCGCAACTACGTGACCGGCGGGAACCGCCGCGATCTCCACCTCATGAACGTCCGGCTCGGCCGCGACTTCCACGCCAAGGAGCGGGCCGATCTGACCACGGCGAAGGCGGGGGACAAGTGCCCGCGCTGCGGCGACGTCATGACGGTGAGCCGAGGCATCGAGGTGGGCCACATCTTCAAGCTCGGGCTCAAGTACTCCGAAGCGATGGGCGCCCGGTTCCTCGACGCCGAGGGGAAGGAGCGGACCATCGTCATGGGCTGCTACGGCATCGGCGTCACCCGGATCGTCGCCGCGGCCATCGAGCAGTCGCACGACTCGAACGGAATCGTCTGGCCGATGCCGATCGCGCCGTACCACGTCCACGTCGTGCCGGTGAACATGAAGGATTCGGCGACCCGCGAGGCGGCGGAGGGGCTCTACGACGCGCTGAGCCGCGCGGGCATCGAGGTCCTCTTCGACGACCGGGACGAGCGCCCGGGCGCGAAGTTCAAGGACGCCGACCTGCTCGGCGTCCCTCTGCGCGTGACGATCGGGGAGAAGGGGCTCGCGGACGGGATCGTGGAACTGCGCGACCGAAAGACGTCGGCCGTGGAGCGCGTCCCGGTGGGGAACGCGGCCACGGCCGTGATCGATCGCGTGCGCGAAGCTCTGGCGAAGCCGGCCTGACCTAGGTCGAGGCCGGGCGTGCTAGGACTTCTTGGCCGCCCGGTTGGCCGCCTTCGCGAGGCGGGACTTCCGGCGGTTCGCGGCGGCCTTCGGGAGGACGCCCTTCCGCACGGCCCGGTCGAGAAGCGAGACCGTCGAACGGATAACCTCTTTGTCCGTAGGGGCTTCCGCGACCTTCTTCAAGGCCGACTTGAGCCCGGTCTTCACGCTGATGTTGCGCGTGCGATCGCGCTTCGTGGTGCGCATGCGCTTCTCAGCCGATTTGTGATGCGGCATTCCTGACCTCCAAAGAGTCCGATTCGGTTGTCGTTGCGAACAAGGAACCTTAGCGGAGGAGGCGTGCTCCTGTCAATCGCATGGTAGCGCGTGATATACTCCGCCTCGATGGTTCCGCGCGACGCGGGCCGGCCTCCGGCCGGAACTCCAACCCACCCTTCGAACTCTCTCGCGACGTCCCCCGCGAACGAATCGACGCACGCCCTGTCCGAAAAGCTGGCCGCGCTTCCGCCTCAGCCCGGCGTCTACGTCTTCCGCGACCGCCGCGGCGACGTCCTCTACGTCGGGAAGGCGAAGCGGCTCGATCAGAGGGTGCGCTCTCATTTCCAGGACCCCGGCGCCGTGGGGCCGAAGCAGGTCGCGCTCATCCGGAAGGTGCGCGACGTCGAGTACATCGCCGTCGAATCGGAGATCGACGCTCTGATTCTGGAATCGACGCTCGTCCGGGAGAAGCAGCCCCCGTACAACATCCGGCTCAAGGACGACAAGCGCTACCCGTACGTGCGCGTCTCGTGGCAGGAGGACTTCCCGCGTCTCACGCTCGTGAGGCGGCAGCTGCGAGACGGCGCGCGCTACTTCGGTCCGTACACGGAGGTGAAGGGGTTGCGGCAGCTCCTGCGCCTCACGCGAACGATCTTCCCGATGCGCTCCTGCCGCGACATCGAGAGCCACATCGCCGCGAAGCGGGAGTGCCTCGATTACCACATCGGCCGCTGCGGCGGCCCCTGCATCGCCGCCCAGTCGCGAGACGAGTACCGGGCCATGGTCGATCAGTTCTGCGATTTCCTCGCCGGGAAACGGGAGCGGGTCGTCACCCGGTTCCGCGCGCTCCTCGACGATGCCGCCGCGCGCCGTGAATACGAGCGGGCCGCGAAGCTTCGCGACCAGATCCGCCGCCTCGAAACGATCCTGGCGCGCCAGCGGATGGTCGACGTGGGGGGCGCCTCGGTCGACGTCGTCGGCGTGGCGCGGGGCGACGGCGAGGCGTGCGCGGTGGTGCTGAAGATCCGCGACCGAAGCGTGGTCGCGCGGGACGTCCGCTGGCTCCGGGGCGCGGAGGCGCTCTCGGACGCCGCCGTCGCGGGGGCGTTCGTCGGGCTCTACTACGCTCCGACCGACTCGATCCCCGAGGCGCTCGTGGTGGAAACGGGACCCGAATCGGACGAGAAGAGCCTGCTCGAGTCGTTCCTCTCGCGGAGCGCGGCGGCGCCGGTCCGGATCCGGGCCCCGCGCGATCCCGCCGAACGGGCGCTCGCGCGCACGGCGAGGCGAAACGCCGCCATGCTCCTCGCCCGCTCGCGGGGCGACGCGGCGCGCCCCCTCTCGGGCGCCGCGGGGGACGAGGCGCTCGGATTGCAGCAGGCCCTTTCGCTTCCGCGGCCGCCGCGGCGGATCCGCTGCTTCGACGTCTCGAATCTCCAGGGCACCCACGTCGTCGCCTCCATGGTCACTTTTCTCGACGGCCGGCCGCTCAAGTCGGAGTATCGTCGCTTCCGCATGAAGAGCGTGGAAGGGCAGGACGACTTCGCGTCGATCGCCGAGGCGGTCGGACGTCACGCGAGGCGCGTCGCGGAGGGAATCCTCCCGGCCGCCGACCTCTACGTCATCGACGGGGGAATCGGCCAGCTCGGCGCCGCCCGCGCGGCGGCCGCGGGGTCGCCTCTCGAGGGCGTTCCCTTCGTCGGCCTGGCGAAGCGGTTCGAGGAAATCGTTCGGAGCGACGGGAGCGCGCTTCGCCTCTCGCGCCGGGCGCCCGAGCTTCGCGTCCTGCAGCGCCTCCGCGACGAAGCGCACCGCTTCGCGATCACCTATCACCGAGCGCTCCGCGGGCGGGCCGCGAAGGCGTCGGCGCTCGACGGGGTGCCGGGGCTCGGACCGCGGCGCCGCGCCCTTCTCCTCGAGCGCTTCGGATCGGTGGCGCGACTCCGCCGCGAGCCGCTCGAGACGATCGCGGCCGTTCCCGGAATCGGTCGCGCCATGGCGATTCGCATCCGGGAATCGCTCGCCGGAGGCGAGGCATGAAAGGGCCGCGCGTGGAGCTGGCCGTCGTCTCCGTCGACACGCCGGCGGGGCCGCTCTGGATCCTCTGCACGAAGGAGGGCGTCCGCGAGCTGCGGCTCGGCGGCGCCGGGGCGCCGACGTCGAAGGAGGGGCGCGCCCGCGGCATCTCGTTCGTGCGCCGGCCGGCCTGGAGCGACGGACCCGAGAAGGCGCTGAAGCGCTACCTCGCGTCGCGCGCTCCGCTCGACGACGTGCCGCTCGACGTCGAGGCGGGCACCGACTTCCAGCGCCGCGTCTGGGAGGCGACGCGCCGGATTCCCCTCGGCTCGGTCTGGTCGTACGGAAAACTCGCGCGCGCGCTCGGATCGCCCGGCGCGAGCCGCGCCGTGGGGAACGCGCTCGGCGCGAACCCGGCGCCGCTTCTCATTCCCTGCCACCGCGTGATCCAGTCGGATCGCTCGATCGGCGGCTTCTCCGGCGGGCTCGCGTGGAAGCGATTCCTCCTCGAGCACGAGCGTGGGCAGCTCGAGCTCGGCATGCCGCTCCCCGCGCGCGGGAAACGGAGCCGCCGGTGAAGGGGCCGCGGGTGAAGGGGCCGCGGGTGAAGGAGCCGTCGGCGAAGGCGCCGAGCGCGTGGGAGGCGGCCGTGGGGCGCTTTCGCGACCACCTGGCCCTCGAACGCCGGCTGAGCGAGCACACGGTCCGCGCCTACGCCGAGGACGCGGCCCAGTACGGCCGCTATCTCGCCGGGCAGCGGCGCGCCGATCCCGCCCTCGCGCGCCCCGCCGACGTGGAGCGCTTCCTCGCCACCGGGGGGTGGGCCGCGTCGACCGCCGCGAGGAAGATCGCCGCCATCCGGGCCTTTCACGAGTTCTTGCGCCGGCGCGGGGCCGCGGGGGAGAATCCTGCACTCTCGGTTCGGCCGCCTCGCCGTTCGCGGCCGCTTCCGGACGTCCTGACCGTGGAGCAGGTGAACGCGCTCATGGCCGCCCCTCGCGGGGAGGAGGCCCAGGCCGTTCGTGACCGGGCGTTGCTCGAGCTGGCCTACGCCACGGGGCTCCGCGCGAGCGAGCTGACGGGGCTCCGCCTGGAGGAGATGGATCTGGAGGAGGGGCTCGTCCGCTGCCGCGGGAAGAGACAGCGGGAGCGGATCGTCCCCTTCGGCGGGAAGGCGCGCGAGGCGCTCCTCCGGTACCTGGAGGGCGTGCGCGGCACGCTGTTGCGCGACCGAAGCGAGCGGGCCGTCTTCCTGACCCGCTTCGGCCGGCCGTTCACGCGGATGGGGTACTGGAAGCTCCTTCAGGCGCACGCGCGAGGCGCCGGGATCGAGCAGCCGGTATCGCCGCACACGCTGCGGCATTCCTGCGCGACGCACCTGCTCGAAGGGGGCTGCGACCTGCGCGTCGTGCAGGAGTTCCTCGGGCACCGTTCCATCGGCACGACGCAGATCTACACGCACCTCGACCGGAACTATCTGCGAGAGGTTCACACGAAGTTTCATCCCCGCGCTTCATGAGTCCGCCGGGACTTGGAGGTTGGATGATTCGAAAGGGGTTGGGTCGGTGGGCGGGCGCTCTGGCGCTCGCGGCGGCGGCGTGCGTCTGCATGCCGCGGGCGTCCGCGGCGCAGACATGGAGCCCCCAGACCTGGATGGGCGCGGCCGCGTGGTCGGACCTGGGGGAAGCGGGGCTGCGAAGCGGGGGCTCGAGCGTGCTTCGCCTCTCCGAGTCGGAGAAGCAGCCGCCGGCGGTGCCCACGAGGCGCGGACCGGTCATTCGGCGCATGCGGCCGAACACGATCAGCCTCGGGCTCCAGGCGCAGTACGGCGGCATCCGCGGGAGCTCGCGCCTGGCCGACGGATTCGACCACGGCGCGGGCTACGCGTTCCGATTCCGCTACATGCTGAGCCCGAAGACCGCGCTCGGATTCTCCTTCGAGCACCAACGGTTCGGGAGCATCCAGCCTCCGCTGAACGTTCCGGGCGACTTCGCCGACAGCCATCTCGTCGTGACGACCATCAGCGCCGAGGCGGTCTTCTACCATCACCGCGAGAAGGAGTCCCATCCCTACCTCCTCGTGGGATTCGGCTACGCGAGCCCCGACATCATCTACACCGAGGACATCGCCGCGCGCGCGAACGAAGGGGTCTTTCTCACCGGCGGGGTGGGCTTCGAGCGATTCATCCGGCCGCGCTTCTCCATCGACGGAAGCCTCCGGCTCTACGGAGAGATCGCCAACTCCGAGTTCACGTCGATGGGGCAGGTGGGTCTCGGGATCCACGTCTACCCCGGGGATTAGCGCGTGCGGGTGATCTTCTGGGGGGCGGCCCGCACGGTCACGGGCTCGAAGCACCTCGTCTCGGGCCGATCCGGAACGCTTCTCCTCGACTGCGGCCTCTTCCAGGGGCGCCGCGTGGAGTCCGAGGCGCGCAACCGAGCGCTGCCGTTCTCCGCGATGTCGGTCGACGCCATGATCCTCTCGCACGCGCACATCGATCACAGCGGCGCGATCCCGCTCCTCGCGAAGTCGGGCTTCGGCCGGACGATTCACGCGACACGGGCCACGGCCGACCTCTGCCGGGCCATGCTGCTCGACGCCGCGCACATCCAAATGAAGGACGCGGAATGGCTGAACCGCCATCCGCGCGACCCGCGCAATCACGCGAATCCGGGAGGCGCCCGGAACGCGAGGAACGGCTCGGGGCGGCGGACTCCGATCGAGCCGCTCTACGACACCGCCGACGTGGAGCGGGCGCTCGCGCTCTTCGAGCCGCACGACTACGGGGCGCCGTTCGAGCCGATCCCCGGCGTGGAGGTCACCTTTCACGAGGCGGGGCACATCCTCGGCTCCGCCTTCGTCCGGCTCCGCTGGACGGAGGGGACGCGGGAGCGAAGCCTCGTCTTCAGCGGCGACCTGGGCCGTCCGGGGCGCGCGATCCTCCGGGATCCCGCGCCGCTGCCGGCCTCCGACTTCCTCATCATCGAAGGAACGTACGGCGGCAAGGTCCATCCCGACGAGGCGTCGCTCCTGACGGCGCTGGAGCGCGTCGTGAAGAGCGCCCTGGAGCGGGGCGGACGAATCGTGGTGCCCGCGTTCGCGGTGGGCCGCACGCAGGAAGTCGTGCACGCGCTCGACCGGCTCATCACGAACGGGCGGATCCCCGAAATCCCGATCTTCATCGACAGCCCGCTCGCGGCCGACGTGCAGGAGATCGTCCAGCGCCATCCCGAGCTCTACGACGAGGACACGGCCTCCGCGCTCCGGCGGGGTGGAGATCCCCTCGGCATGCGGCGCGTCAAGATGATCCGGGAAGCCGAGGAATCGAAGCGCCTGAACGAACGGCCCGGCACCTTCGTCACGATCTCCGCCTCGGGGATGTGCGAAGCGGGCCGCGTCCTCCACCACCTGAAGCACACGGTGGAGGACCCGAAGCACACCGTGGTGATCGTCGGCTATCAGGCCGAGGGGACGCTGGGGCGGCGGCTGGTCGAGGGCCGGCCCGAGGTCCGCATCCTCGGGGAGTTCTTCCACGTGCGCGCGCGCATCGAGGTCCTGAACGGCTTCAGCGCCCACGCCGACCAGCCGGCGCTCGTGGCCCAGGCGCGTTCGTGCGGCGCGAAGTCGGGGATCGCCGTCGTGCACGCGGACCTGGAGCGCGCGGAGGCCCTTCGCGCCGCGCTCCCGAATCCCGCGTCGGTCCGCATTCCGGTGGAAGGGGAGACGTGGGAGCTCCGGTAGCGCGGGACTCCCGCCGCGGCGGGGTCCTCCGCGGGTTTCGAGTCGGCGATCGCGTGGTCCACAAGACGTTCGGCGAAGGGCTCATCGTGGAGGTCCGCGACCGGGATGGTTTCGAAGTCCTCGAGATCGCGTTCCCGGACGGGATTCGCCGGCTGACGTCGCTCTATCCTCTCGAGCCGGTGGGGAGCGCGCCGCGGGGCGGGGCGGCGCCGCCCGCGCCGACGCCCGTGGGGCCGCGGACCGGCGGCGTGGAGCTGACCCCGCGGGGCCAGTTCCGCATCGCGGCCGGGGCCGAGGAAATTCTCCAGCGGCTTCTCGTCGGGCCGTTCGATCCGCTCCGGGAGCACGACGTGCGGCTCCGCGCCGAGCGCTACTCGCTTCATCGCGGCTTCGACCGGCTCCTCTGCGTGGAGCATCTCCACGACGTCCACAAGTACGAGCATCAGATCCAGGCCTGCATGACGGCCTTGCGCCGCATGCGCGGGCGCGCTCTCCTGGCGGACGAGGTGGGGCTCGGAAAGACGATCGAGGCCGGGCTCGTGCTGAAGGAATACCTCCTGCGGGGCCTCGTGCAGCGGGCCCTGGTCCTCGTTCCCGCGTCCCTCGTGGAGCAGTGGGATCAGGAGCTCCGGAGGAAGTTCGATCTCGAGTTCGCCATCCTGAAGCACGGCACGCCCTGGTGGGAGGAGCCGCTTCTCCTCGCCTCGATGGACACGGCGAAGCTCCTGCGGCACCGGGACAAGGTCGCCGCCGCCGCCTTCGATCTCGTGATCGTCGACGAGGCGCACCGCCTGAAGAACCAGAAGACGCTCGCCTGGAAATTTCTCGACCGGCTGGCGCCGCGCTATCTCCTCCTCCTCACGGCCACGCCGGTGCAGAACGACCTGCACGAGCTCTACAACCTGGTGCAGCTCCTGCGCCCCGGGCTCCTCGGCACGTACCGCACGTTCGGCCGCGAGTTCATGCGCCGCGGCGACCGGCGCATGCCCCAGAACACGGGCCGCCTGGCGACGCTCCTCGGGGAGACGATGGTCCGCACCACCCGCGCGAGCACGTCGATCCGCTTTCCGAAGCGCCAGGTGACGAACGTCCACTTCGATCTCACGGAGCCGGAGCGCGCCCTCTACGACGACGTGACGAAGCTCGTGCGGCGCCTGGTGCAGGGGCAGCGCGAGTCGCGGCGCGGCGCCATCAAGCTGACGCTCCTCACGCTCCAGAAGGAGATCGGCTCCTCGACGTTCGCCGCCGCCCCCACCCTGGCGAAGCTCCTCCAGCGGGACGGCATGGCTCCGTTCCGAGCGGACGTGGAGGCCCTCTGGCGAAACGCGCGCGGGATCGAGGCGAACGCGAAGTTCGAGGGGATCGTGAAGCTCCTGCAGGCGTCGCGCGACAAGATCGTCATCTTCACCCAGTTCCGCGCGACGCTCGAATTCATCACCCGATCGCTCCGCGCGCGCGGCGTTCGCGTCGCCACCTTCCACGGCGCCCTCTCGCTTCGGGAGAAGGAGGAGGCGATCGGGCAGTTCCGCGACCGGGCCCGCGTCCTGGTGAGCACCGAGGCGGGCGGGGAGGGGCGGAATCTCCAGTTCTGCCACATCCTCGTGAACTACGATCTCCCGTGGAACCCGATGCGCATCGAGCAGCGGATCGGACGCCTCCACCGGCTGGGGCAGGAGCACGACGTCCACGTCTTCAACTTCACCGCGCGAAACACGGTGGAGGCGTACGTGCTCGAGATCGTGCACGAGAAGATCAATCTCTTCCGGACGGTGATCGGCGATCTCGACATGGTGCTCGGCCCCTTCGCGGAAGCGGGCTCCTTCGAGGACGCCGTCTTCAACATCTGGACTCACGCGCGCGGCGACCGCGACCTCGAGCGCGAGTTCGGAAAGCTCGGCGCCGCGCTCCTCGTGGGGCGGAAGCGCTACGACGCGGTGGAGGAGCTGGACCGCCAGCTCCTCGACGGACTCGGAGCGGACGGCGATGGTTCGTAACCGGCGCGGCCCGGAGCGATCCGAGCTGCCCGATCTGCTCGCCGCCATCCTCGAATCGCAGGAGGCCACGGTCCATCGGCGCGGCACGGCCTGGGAGGCGGAGCTTCCCCCGGCGCTCGCCAAGGATCTCGGCACCGAGCGCGTGCGGATTCTGGCCTCCCCGGCGGGACGCGCGGCTCGAGGGGCCGAGAACGACGCGGCGCTCACGGAGCGGATCCTCCTCCTCGGGCGTTCGAAGGGCGCGGTGGCGCGGCTGGTCGCGCCGATCCCGGCCGGACGCGCCGCGGCGGGCGCCGAGCCGAAGCACTGGGTCCGGCTCCACTGGAGAATTCGCTACGGAAGCGACGACGTGGCCGAGGAGCTCCTGACGCAGACCCTCCCGGTGGGAGGGCGGGCCGCGGGGTCGCGGCCGCCCGACAACGCGTTCCGCGAGGCGACGGCGGACGAACGGATCCGGCTCCTTCCGCCCGATCCCGAGGCCCTCGCGAGCGCGTGGATCCGCGGGCTCAGGCTGCTCGAGTCGCGGATCCGCCAGCGCATGAAGCCGCACGAGGACAAGATGCGCCGGGAGCTTCATCGCGAGATGCGGCAGCTCTCGGTCCACTTCCGGTCCCTCATCGCGGAGGAGCGGGCCGGGCGCAGGCGGCGCGCGGAGGATCGCGAGGCGGGACGGATGCTTCAATTGAAGGAGGATTGGGAACGGAAGCTGGCGGCCGCCATCCGGCAGCGGGCGCTCGACACGGAGGCGCGGCTCGTCGCCGCGGCGCTCCTCACGACCGTGCCGGACGGGAAGCCGGGGAAGTCCGTTTGACAGAGCGCCCCCGGGGCGCGTAGACTTGGGGGCTCAACCCCAAGGGAGAAACCAACATGTCGACCCATCTGGTGAAACACCAGAAGATGACCAAGCGGCAGATGAAGGAGGACGCCCTCGTCACGGCCGCCTTCAAGGCGACCGAGGTGTGGGAGCGCCACGGGCGCGTCATCCTCGCCGTCGTGGGTGGCGCCGTTCTCGTGGCCGTGCTCGCCGTCTTCGTGATGAGGACGCGGGCCCAATCGGAAGAGCGCGCGCAGGGCGATCTCTTCCGCGCCGTGCTCGCGGTGCAGCAGGGCGACTACGTCACCGGCGGTCCGATGCTGAAGGAACTCGTCGACAACTCGTCCGGCACGAAGGCGGCGCGCGACGCGCTCCGCTATCTCGGCGACGTCTCCATGGCGCAGGGGAAGCCGGCGGAGGCGATCTCCTGGTACCAGAAGTATCTCGACAAGTCGCGAGGCGACCGCGACGCGACGCTCGCCGCCCGCTGGGGCATGGCGGCGGCGCAGGAAGACGGCAAGTCGTTCGCCGACGCGGCGGCCAGCTACGGCGAGGCCGCGAAGGAGTCGGGGACGGACAACGAGCGGGGCCGCGCCCTCCTCGCGCAGGCGCGCTGCTACCTACGCGCCGGCCAGAACGACAAGGCGATCGCGACCTACAAGGCGGCGCTCGCGCTCCCGCTCGCGGAGCAACCGATTCTCGACGCGGCGAACGCGCGGCTCGGGGAGCTCCAGGGCCCCGCGACGAAGTAGGCGACGGCCCGTGGCGGCGCCGGTGCGGCTGGCGCTGGTGTGGCACATGCACCAGCCGAGCTACCGCGATCCCGCGACGGGCCGTTTTCGTTTGCCCTGGACGCGCCTTCACGCCACGAAGGACTACCTCGACATGCCGGCGGCGCTCGCCGCCCACCCCGGCGTTCACGTCACCTTCTCGCTGACGCCGATCCTTCTCGAGCAGCTCGACGCCATCGCGGCCGGCGCGGCCGACCCGGGCGCGTACGACGATCCCCATCTCGCCGCGGCGCGCGCGCGGGCCGACGCCCTCGACGAGGAGACGCGCCGCTTCATCCTGCGCGAATTCTTCCACGCGCAGCGCGAGCGGATGATCGAGCCGCATCCGCGTTACCTCGAGCTCTCCCGCCGCGCGGAGGGCGAGGCGAAGGGGCTCGCCCCGCTCACGGTCGGGGAGATGCGCGATTTGCAGGTCTGGTTCCACCTCGCGTGGGTCGATCCGGTCCACCGCGCCGAGGAGCCGATCCGATCCCTCTGGGAGCAGGGGAGGGGATTCTCGGAGGAGCAGAAGGAAGCGCTCCTCGCGTGGGGGCTCGAGCTGGCGGGGCGCGCGGCGCCGGCCTATCGCGAGGCCCAGGCGCGCGGACAGGCCGAGCTCGCGACGGTCCCCTACCATCATCCGATTCTCCCGCTCCTCATCGACACGGCGTCGCCGCGCGAGGTCTCCTCGACGATCGTGTTGCCGGAGCCGCGCGCCCGCGCTCTGGAGGACGCGGTGGCGCAGATCCGCGCCGCGAGGAGGTCGCACGAGACTCGATTCGGAAAGGCGCCGGCAGGCCTTTGGCCCTCCGAGGGGGCCGTGAGCCAGGAGGCGCTTCGGGCCATCGCCGCCGAGGGCTTCGCATGGGCCGCGTCCGACGAGGAGACGCTCCGTCGCGCGCTCGAGGCCGCCGGGGATCCGCGCGCCGTCGGCGCCGGCCTTCATCTGCAGGCGTGGCGGATCCACACCGACGCGGGACCGCTCTCGATGCTCTTCCGCGACCGGCGCCTCTCCGACCTCATCGGATTCACGTACGGCTCGTGGGACCCCTCGCGGGCCGCGCGCGACTTCACGGCCCGCGTTCTCGAGACGGCGGGGACGTGGCGCGGGGAGGGCCCGGCCGTCGTGCCGGTCATCCTCGACGGCGAGAACTGCTGGGAGTCGTACGACGAGGACGGCGGCCCCTTCCTCGACGCCCTCTACGGCGCTCTCGAATCGAGCGACGAGATCGAGGCGGTCACCGTGTCGGAGGCTCTGGCGGCGGCGCCTCCGAAGGCGAATCTCTTCCACGTGCCGGTCTCGTCCTGGATCCGCGCGGACCTCTCGATCTGGGTGGGCCACGCCGAGAAGAACCGGGCCTGGACCCTTCTTCACGAGGCGCGTGAGGCGATCCGCGCGGCCGAGTCGCGGTCGGCCGACGCGTCGCGAATCGCGGCCGCCCGGGCGTCGTTGCACGCGGCCGAGGCGAGCGACTGGTTCTGGTGGTACGGAGACGATCATCCCTCGGCCCATGCCGAAGTCTTCGACGCGCTCTTCCGCGCGCACGTGCGGTCGGTCTACCGATCGCTCGAGATCGCCCCGCCCTCGCGCCTGGGAGCGTCGCTCCGGGACACGGTCTCGCGCGCCGCGGAGGCGCCCTACGTGCGGCCGCGCCTCGACGGGCGCGAATCGGACTTCTACGAATGGCGCGACGCGGTCCGCGTCGATCCGGCGGTCACGTCGGGGAGCATGCACCAGACGGCGGGCCGGGTGCGCGAGCTGCGCTACGGGATCGACGAGCATTCGCTCTTCGTCCGCGTCACGCTCGAGCCGGGCGTGGGGGAGGGGACGCTCGTCGTGGAGCGGACCGCCGCCGGAATCGACGCGGGCGAACGGGAGCGGGGAGGCGCGCGAGTTCCCCTGTCGGGACTCCCGCGCGGCATGCCGAAGTGGTTCGGTCCGGAGCAGACGCGCGCGGGCTCGGGCGACGACGGAGCCTACGCCCGCGACCAGTACGTCGAGGCGAGGCTTCCCTTCGCCCGGTTCGGCGCGGCGCCGGGGGAGACCCTCGCGTGGCGGCTCGTGCTCGACGTCGCCGGGCGCCGCGAGGAGACGGTGCCGCGGGACGGGGTCTTCCGCGTGGAGCGGCCCCGGGCCGATCGGCGGCTCACGCACTGGTCGGCGACTTGACCCCTTCGCGCGCGGGGTGCGATGATCGGCCCGTGTCGACGCCGTCCGCCGAGCCTCGGTTCGAGGATGCAAGCCGCGAGGAGATCGAAGACGGCCGGATCCTCGCCGCGGTGGCCTATCTTCCGGCCCTCTGCTTCGTCGGCTTCGCCGCCGCTCCCGCGAACCGCTACGTTCAGTTCCACGCCCGCCAGGGGCTCATTCTCTTCGGCGCGGAAGTCGCGTCGTGGATCGCGCTCTGGATCGTCGGCTCGTCCATCGGACGGATCCCGTTTGTCGGACTCCTGATCACCGCCGTCGCGCAGCTGGCGGTCGGACTGCTGTTCCTCGCCGTGACGGTCTACGGCGTCGCCAAGGGCGCGAGCGGAACGTTCGCGCGCATCCCGTTTCTAGGAGACGGCATCGAGAAGGTGCCGTTCTGAGATCGTATGTCCTGGCTTCCTGAACGCCGCTTCTGGCTCCTTCGACGTCTCTGCAAGCTGCTCTCCGCGCTCGGCTGGGTCGCCCTGGGCCTGACGATCCTCATCACGCCGGTCGGCATCGCCCGGGCCGTCATCGGCGGCTCGACGGCGGAGATCTGGGACTGGATCAAGTACGGCGCCTCGGGCGGGCTCTTCTTCCTCTACGTCGTATTTCTGGCCCAGTCGATCGAGGTCGTCCTGGCCGTCGAGGAGAACACGAAGCAGTCGACGTTCGTGCTCGAGAAGCTGACGACCCTGATGCAGCAGGTCCGGGACCGGCTCGGCGACCTCAGCGAGCGGAAGGCTTCGGACGAGGCCGAACTCGAACCGGAGGACGAGCCGGTTTCGAAGCATTGAGGGAGGGTCCGTCCGGAGCCCGGATCGAGATCGGGTTCGAGACGGGGCGTGAGCGGGGACGGGGCCCGGGCCGTGAGCGGCATTCAGCCGCCGGCCCGGGCCCCTTTCTCCGCCTAGTCGATGTCGTATAATGAGTATTATGTAAACATCGAATCGGGGCGGGCCGCGCCAGGCGAATCGGGGTTCGGCGGCGGCCGGGGTCATTCCCCGCCGGGCTCCTCGGTGGGGCTATTTCAGGACGACGTTGACCAGTCTCCCGGGCACCACGACGACCTGCGCCACCGTCTTCCCGGCGGCCAGGCTCGCGATCTTCTCGTCGGCCAGCGCCAGCTTCCGGATCGTCTCCCGGTCGGCGTCCGCCGGGACCTGGATGTGGGCGCGGAGCTTGCCGTTCACCTGGACGACCAGGCTCTTCGTGGCGCTCTGGAGCGCCTCCGGTGACGGGACGGGCCACGGAGCCCGGGCGATCGATTCGGAGTGTCCCAGGCGCTCCCAGGCCCCCTCGGCGGTGTGCGGCGCGAGGGGCGCCAGGAGCCGGGTGGCGAAATCGATCGATTCCAGGGCTTCCGGGCTCTCCAGCGAGCCCCCCTCGGCCTGGTAGTCCTGGACGGCGTTCAGGATCTGCATGAGCCCGCTCACGGCCGTATTCAGGTGGAACCGGTCCATGTCGTCCCGGACCTGCTGGGTCAGTTGGTGGACCCGTCGCCGGAGCTCGCGGGGAGGGCCCGACGCGGCCCAGCCCGGGCGAGCGTCTGCCGACGCTACCGGATGCGCCGCCGTGACTTCCTCCACCATCTTCCAGTACCGCACGAGGAACCGGTACGCTCCCTCCACGCCCCGGTCGTTCCACTCGGCATCCTTCTCCGGCGGCCCCACGAAGAGCGTGTAGAGCCGCACCGTGTCCGCGCCGTAGCGCCGGATCAAGGTGTCGGGCGGCACCACGTTCCCCTTCGACTTCGACATCTTGTGGCCCGCCTTCGTGATCATCCCCTGCGTGAAGAGCCGTTCGAAGGGCTCCGGGAAGGAGACCATGCCGAGGTCCCGGAGCACCTTCACGATGAAGCGGGAGTAGAGGAGATGGAGAATCGCGTGTTCCACCCCCCCGATGTACTGATTCACGGGGAGCCAGCGGTCCACCGCATCCTTCTGGAACGGAGCGGTTTCCAGGTGCGGGCTCAGGAAGCGCATGAAGTACCACGAGGAGTCGACGAAGGTGTCCATCGTGTCGGTCTCGCGGCGCGCCGGGCCGCCGCACTTCGGACAGGTCGTGTGGAGGAACGCCTCGTTCGAGAGGAGCGGCGACTCCCCGGTCGGCTTGAAGGCGACCTGGTCGGGGAGGAGGACCGGAAGATCCTTCTCGGGGACCGGCACCGCGCCGTCCTTCGGGCAGTGAATCATCGGGATCGGGGCGCCCCAGTAGCGCTGCCGGGAGATGAGCCAGTCGCGGAGGCGGAAATTGACCCGCGCCTCCCCCGCCCCCTTCGCTTTCAGGGCCTCGGTGACCGCCCGCTTCCCTTCCCCGCTCGAGAGCCCGTCGAAGGCGCCGGAATTCACCATCCGGCCCTCGCCCTCGAACGCGGCCTTTCCGTCGTAGCCGGGGCCATCCTCGGGGCGGATGACCTCCACGATCGGGAGTCGGTACTTCGTCGCGAACTCGAAATCGCGCTGGTCGTGCGCGGGGACGGCCATGATCGCGCCGGTGCCGTACCCCATCAGGACGTAGTTGGCGATCCAGATCGGGAGCGGCTTTCCCGTCAGGGGGTGCGAGACGGTGACGCCGGTGTCGAACCCCTCCTTCTCGGTCTCGATGGCGAAACGGTTCTCGACGCGCGCGCGCTTCAGGCGGTCGACGAACGCCGACGCCTCGGGTGACAGGCTCCCGGCGTCGCGCAGCCGGCCGACGATCCCGTGCTCGGCGGCGACGGCGAGAAAGGTGGCGCCGAGGAGCGTGTCGGGGCGCGTGGTGAAGACCTCGATCGGCGCGGCCCCGCCCGTCGGCGTGAAGCGAATCGAGGCGCCCTCGCTCCGGCCGATCCAGTTCGCCTGCATCACGCGAACCTTTTCCGGCCACTGGCCGAGGAGCTTCAGATCGTCGAGGAGCGCGTCGGCGTAGGCGGTGATCTTGAAGTACCACTGCTCGAGATCGCGGAGCTCGACCGTGCTGCCGCAGCGCTCGCAGGCGCCGTCCACCACCTGCTCGTTGGCGAGCACGGTCTGGCAGGAGGGGCACCAGTTCACCGCCCCCTTCGCGCGATAGGCGAGCCCCTTCTCGTAGAGCTTCAGGAAGAGCCACTGCGTCCAGCGGTAGTACTCGGGATCGCAGCTCGCGACCTCCCGCGTCCAGTCGAAGCCGACGCCCCACGCGTGGAACTGCTCCTTCATCCGCACGATGTTCCGCTTCGTCCAGACGGAGGGATGGATCTGATTCGCGATGGCGGCGTTCTCGGCGGGCAGGCCGAAGGCGTCCCAGCCCATCGGCGAGAGGACCGTGAATCC
>DASTKG010000069.1:0-15931 GCA_035716005.1 Candidatus Eiseniibacteriota bacterium | reverse complement strand
CTCGGGATAGGTGAGCGCGTAGAGGAGCGGAAGGCGCATGTCGGGGACCGAGAGTTGCGCCACGAGCGAGCCGTCCTTGAATTCCACGACGGCATGGACGATCGACTGCGGGTGGATGACCACGTCGACCTGCGCCGGCGCCAGCCCGAAGAGCCAGCGCGCCTCGATCACTTCGAAGCCCTTGTTCACGAGCGTCGCGGAATCGACGGTGATGCGCGGCCCCATCGACCAGGTGGGATGGCGAAGGACGTCCTCCGGATCGGCGTCCTCGATACCGCCGGGGTCGTGCCGGAGAAACGGCCCGCCCGACGCGGTGAGGATGACGCGGTGCACGTCGTCCGCCGTCCGCCCTTCGAGGCACTGGTGGAGTCCGCTGTGCTCGGAATCGACGGGCAGAATCACGCCGCCGTGCCGCGCCGCCGTCGCCATGACGAGCTCTCCGGCGGCGACGATCGATTCCTTGTTCGCGAGCGCGAGGCGCTTCCCCGCACGGAGCGCCGAGAGCGTCGGACGAAGCCCCGCGACGCCGACGAGGGCGTTCACGACCACGTCGGCCTCGGCGTCGTCGGCCAGCGCCTCGAGCCCGGAGGTTCCCTCCAGGACGTCGCCGTCGTAGACGGCGCGAGCCCTCGCGGCCGCGGCGGTGTCGTCGAGGGCGATGCGCGTCACACCGAATTCGCGCGCCGCGCGGAGAATCGCCGCGTCGCTCCGCCGCGCGGCGAGCGAGACGAACGAGATCCGATCGGGGTGCTCGCGCGCGAGCTGGAGCGCCGCGGCGCCGATCGATCCGGTGGCGCCGAGGAGCGCGACCCGCAGCGGACGCGCCGGCGGCGGCGGCGCCGGCATCGGGGCTCGATTCGCCGCGGAGGTCACGGCCCCACCGCGCGGAAGAGGAGGAAGTAATAGACGACGGGGGCCGCGAAGAAGAGGCTGTCGAACCGGTCGAGGACCCCGCCGTGGCCCGGGATGAGCTGCGAGGTGTCCTTCGCCTCCGAGTCGCGCTTCAGGAGCGATTCGACGAGATCGCCGAGCTGCCCGAAGACTCCGACGAAGAATCCGAGGAGCGCCGCGTCCCCGACGGTGAGGAATCGCGCGAACGTGGCGCGGGCGAGGAACGCCGCGGCGATCGCGGCCAGGAGCCCCGCCCAGGCGCCCTCCGCCGTCTTCCTCGGGCTCACTTCGGGCATGAGCCGGCGGCGCCCGAACGCCCTCCCCACGAGGTACGCCGCCGTGTCGCAGCACCAGACCATGACGAACGGCAGCATCGCGTAGGCCGCGCCGCGAGCGTAGGGCTCGCCGAGCACCCAGGGCAGCTCCCGCAGGAGCACGATGTGCGTCCCGAGCCATCCGATGTAGAAAACGCCGAGGAGCGTGGCCGCGCTGTTCGCGATCGCCTGCTTCCCCGCGCCGCGGCGGAGCTCCGCCAGCAGGACCCCCAACACCAGAATGGTCAGGAGCGCGCCGAGGTGCCATTCCTGGATCCGTCCGGTGCGGAGGCGCTGGAACGCCGCGACCGGCGCGAGGAGCACGGCGGCCATTCCCGCCTTCCAGTGCGGCGAGAGCCCCTTCGATTCGAGGAGTTGGTTGAATTCCCGGAGCGCGAGCACCAGGAGGAGAAGCGCGAACGCGAGGTAGACGTAGCCCCCCACCCACGCGAGGCCGAGGAGGATCGGCACGGCCACGATCGACGTGGCGGCGCGCAGAGGGAAGCTCGTCACGGCGGCCGTGGGAGCGCTCCGCTCAGCCCGTCCGGCCGAAGCGCCGGTTGCGATGCTGGAAGTCATGGACCGCCTGGTAGAGGTGCTTTCGGCGGAAGTCGGGCCAGAGCGTGTCGGTGACCCAGAACTCGGCGTAGGCCGACTGCCAGAGGAGGAAATTCGAGACGCGCAATTCCCCGCTCGTCCGGATCATGAGATCGGGATCGGGGAGCCCGTCCGTGTCGAGCTGGTGGCCGATGAACGCCTCGTCGATGCGCGACAGCGGCACGTGCTTCTTCCGGTCGGCCTGGACGATGCGGCGGACCGCGTCGACGATCTCGGCGCGTCCCCCGTAGGAGAGCGCGAGCACGAGGATCATGCCGGTGCAGTCGGCGAGGTAGTCGATCGTCTCCGCGAGAACGGCCCGGCTCTCCTCGGGCAGGAGGTCGACGCGGCCGATCGTGCGGAGCGAGACGTTGTTCCGCTTCAGGTCCTTCCGCTCCTCGCGCAGGACCTGGCCGAGGATCCGCATGAGCCCGCGCACCTCGCTCGGGCCGCGATCCCAGTTCTCCAGCGAGAAGGTGTAGAGGGTGAGCACCTTCACCCCCAGCGCCACGCATCCCTCCACCGCTTCGTGCACGGCCCGGCGCCCCGCACGGTGCCCCATGAGACGCGGGAGCCCGCGCCGCTGGGCCCAGCGGCCGTTCCCGTCCATGATGATGGCGATGTGCGCGGGGACGGGGCGGCGCAGCACCTGCTCGAGCGTGGGATTCGGCGTCGTCGGACTCATGAACGTGGCGTGTCGGGAACGGAAACGGGCCGGCGGACTTCGCGTCCGACGGCCCGCACGCGTAGGGCGCTCGCCCGGCGCGACCGGGCCGCCGCGGTCCGCGGCGCCGGATCGCCGCCGATCAGACCTCCATGATCTCGACCTGCTTCTTCTGGAAGAGCTCGTCGAGGTGCGCGATGTAGCGGTCGTGCAGCTTCTGCACGTCGTTCCGCGTCTTCTTCGCGTCGTCCTCCGAGACCTTGTGATCCTTCTCCAGCTTCTTCAGCTCGTCGTTCAGCTCGTGGCGAATCGTCCGGATCCGGACCCGTCCGTCCTCGATGAGGCGCCCGAGGACCTTCACCAGATCCTTGCGGCGCTCCTCCGTCAGGGTCGGGAGCGAGAGGCGGATGACGGTTCCGTCGTCGACCGGGTTGAGCCCCAGGTCCGACTTCTGGATCGCCTTCACGATCTCGTGGAGCGTGGCGCGCTCCCACGGCTGGACCACGAGCATGCGCGGCTCGGGAACGCTCACGCTCGCGACCTGCTGGAGCGGCGTGGGCGAGCCGTAGTAGTCGACCTTGATCCCGTCGAGAAGCGATGTCGTCGCCTTGTTCGTGCGGATCGTCGCGACTTCGTGGCGAATCGTCTCGAGCGCCTTCTTCATGCGCTCCTCGGCGTCCTTCAGGAGTTTCGGGTCCATCCTAGACCTCCACGGCGACGCGCGTTCCGACCGTCTCGCCCTTCAGCGCGCGGACCAGGTTGCCCGGGACCGTGACGTTGAAGACGACGAGCGGGAGACGGTGATCCATCCCCATGGTGAACGCGGTCATGTCCATCACGTTGAGCCTGCGGGTGATCGCTTCGATGTAGCTCAGGGAGTCGTAGCGCGTCGCCTGCGGATTGCGGCGCGGATCCTCGGTGAAGACGCCGTCCACCTTCGTGGCCTTCAGGAGCACGTCGGCGTCGATCTCGACGGCGCGAAGGACGGCGGCGGTGTCGGTGGTGAAGTACGGATGGCCGGTGCCCGCCGCGAGGATCACGACGCGCCCCTTCTCGAGATGGCGGACCGCCCGTCGCCGGATGTACGGCTCCGCCAGCGAGCGCATCTCCATGGCGGTCATGACGCGCGTGGAGAGCGCCCGGTGCTCGAGGGCATCCTGGAGCGCCAGCGCGTTGATGACGGTGGCCAGCATTCCCATGGCGTCGCCGGTGGCCCGGTCGAAGCCCTCCTCCGCCGCGGTGGTGCCGCGGATGAGGTTGCCGCCGCCGATGACGATCGCCAGCTCGGCGCCGTTCTCGACGCCTTCACGGATCTCGTCCGCGAGGCGGCCGATCGACAAGGCGTCGATTCCCTGGCCGGCGGCGCCGGCCAGGACTTCGCCGCTCAGCTTCAGGAGGACGCGCCGGGGAGCGCCGTCCACGGTCCTAGTTCTCTCCGATCCGGAACTTCGAGAACCGGCGGACGACGATGTTCTCGCCGATCTTCGCGATCATCTGGTCGAGCAGGTCCTTCACCTTGCGGTCGGGATCCTTGATGAACGGCTGCTCGAGGAGAACGATCTCCTCGTAGAACTTGTCGAGCCGTCCGTCGACCATCTTCTGGAGAATGGCTTCGGGCTTGCCGGAGGTCCGCGCCTGCTCGAGGAGCACGTCGCGCTCCTTCGCCACCAGCGCGGGATCCACGTCCTCGCGCGACACGGCGGTCGCGCTCGTGGCCGCGATCTGCATGGCCAGGCTCTTCACGAGGTCCTTGAAGTCGTCGGTGCGGGCCACGAAGTCGGTCTCGCAATTCACCTCGAGGAGGACGCCGAGCTGGTCGCCCGGATGGATGTAGGAATAGACGACGCCCTGGCGCGCCTCACGGCCCGCCTTCGACGCCGCGCGAAGGACCCCCTGCTTGCGCAGGTTGTCGATCGCCTTCTCGATATCTCCGTTCGCCTCGGCGAGGGCCTTCTTGCATTCCATCATGCCCGCGCCGGTCCGCTCGCGAAGGTCCTTCACGAGCGAGGCGGTGATCGTCATTGGATGTCTCCTTCGTCTCGAAGCCGAGGGTGTCCGGGGTTTTCCAGGGTCTCAAGCCTTCGCGCCGGCGGCCGGCGCGGCGGCGGACGCCTCGGCGGCCTGCGCCGCCATCACCGCGGCGAGATCGGCGCCTTCGCGCATCTCCTGCCGCGCGCTCATCACGGTGTCGCTCACGAATCGCGCGAAGAGACGGATCGCGCGGATCGCGTCGTCGTTCCCGGGAATCGGGAAATCGATGACGTCGGGATCGCAATTCGTGTCGACCACGCCGAAGACGGGAACGCCCAGCCGGTTCGCCTCGGCGACGGCGATGCGCTCCTTCTTCGTGTCGATGATGAAGACCGCGGCGGGGAGCGTCGTGACTTCCTTGATGCCCGTGAAGATCTTCTCGAGGCGCGTCATCTCCTTGCCGAGCTGGGACTGCTCCTTCTTCGAGAGCTTGTCGAACGTTCCGTCGGCCTTCATCTTCTCGAGTTCCTTGAAGCGGCGGAGGTTCGACTTGATGGTCTTGAAGTTGGTGAGCATGCCGCCGAGCCAGCGCTCGTTCACGTAGGGCATGCCGCAGCGCTCGGCTTCCTCGAAGATGGTGTCCTTCGCCTGGCGCTTGGTCCCCACGAAGAGGACCGAGCCGCCCTTCCGCGCGATCTCCTCGAGCGCGGCGCGGGCGTCCTGGAGCGCCTTCAGCGTCTTCTGCAGATCGATGATGTAGATCCCGTTCCGCTCGATGAAGATGAACTTCTTCATCTTCGGGTTCCAGCGGCGGGTCTGGTGCCCGAAGTGGACTCCCGCTTCGAGCAGTTCCTTCATGCCGACATCGGCCACGTGAAAACCTCCGGTCTTGTTCCTCCGCCCCTTCGATCCGCGCCGCGTTCCCGGTCGGGAGACCGGCGGCGAGGCCCGGGGCGTGCGTGATGACGGCGGTCACTCCGCCGCCTCGTGCTGCGACGACTCGATTACCGCTTGGAGAACTGGAACTTCTTGCGGGCGCCGGCCTGTCCGTACTTCTTGCGCTCCTTCATGCGGGAATCCCGGGTCAGGAAGCCTTCCTTCCCGAGCTGTCCGCGGAGCGCCGGATCGGCCAGCTGCAGCGCGCGGGCGACACCGAGGCAAATCGCGCCGGCCTGTCCCGCGTGTCCGCCCCCGTGCACGGCCGCGATGAGGTCGTACTTGTCGCCCAGATTCGCGACGAGGAGCGGCTCCGTCGCCGTGCGGCTCAACGAAATCCGGCAGAAGTACTTCTCGAGGTCGACGCCGTTCACGGTCTTCTTCCCCGCGCCCGGAACCAAACGGACGCGCGCGACGGACGTCTTCCGCCTACCGGTGGCTCGATACATGGTCGCCAGAGTCACTCACCTCCCGTCGCGCCGGGAAGGGTCATCGGCTTCGGCTGCTGCGCCGCGTGCGGATGCGCCGTTCCGGCGTAGATCTTGAGTTTCTTCATCATCGCCCGACCGAGCCGGTTGCGGGGCATCATCCCCTTCACGGCGAGGCGGACGATCTCTTCGGGCTTATCTTCCTGCATGTCACGGAAGCGAGTCAGGGTGTGACCGCCCGGGTAGAGCGAGTGGCGGAAATAGATCTTGTTGTCGCGCTTGCGGCCCGTCACGCGCACCTTCTCCGCGTTGATCACGATGACGTGATCGCCGACGTCGAGATGCGTGGAGTAGGTCGGCTTGCGCTTCCCTTTGAGCACGCTCGCCACTTCACTGGCGAGGCGCCCCAGGATTTGCCCCTCGGCGTCCAGCACGAACCAGTCGTGCTGAATCTCCGAGGCGCGCACCGAGTACGTCCCCATCGATCGAACCTCCATCTTTGGCATAGGATGACGAAACGCCAAAGACTACCAGCAGTTAGGAACGGCTGTCAACGCCGGCGAAGGCGCTCTCCGGGCTCCGGTGAACCCCCCGCTCCGTGACCAGGGCGGTCACCAGGGCCGCGGGGGTGATGTCGAAGGCCGGATTCTCGGCCCGAAACCCCTCCGGAGCCGTCGGAACCCCCCGAAACGCAGTCACTTCCAGGGGATCCCTCTCCTCCACCGGAATGGAGCCCCCGTCGGGCGTGGCGGGATCGAGGGTGCTCGTCGGGGCCACCACGACGAAGGGGATCCCCGCGGCCCGCGCCGCCAGGGCCAGGGAGTAGGTCCCGATCTTGTTCGCGACGTCCCCGTTCCGGGCGATCCGATCGGCGCCGACCAGCACCGCCTCGATGCCGCGGCGGGCGATCGTGAAGGGGGCGGCGCCGTCCGTGACGAGGGCGGCGTCGATCCCGGCGCGGCGGAGCTCCCAGGCCGTGAGGCGCGCCCCCTGGAGGAGCGGGCGCGTCTCCGTGGCCCAGACCTCGAGCGTCCGGTCGCCGCGGCGGTGAAGCTCCAGGATCACGCCGAGGGCCGTGCCGCCTCCCCCGGTGGCCAGGCCCCCCGTGTTGCAGTGCGTCAGGAATCGCCGCTCCGTGGGGAAGAGCGACGCGCCATGCGCCGCCATGGAGCGGGAGGCGGCGCGATCCTCCTCCCAGATCGCCATCGCCTCGCGGCGAACGGACTCCTCCCATGCCGCGACGGTCGCCGAGCCGACCGCGGCGCGATCGGCGGCGGCCACGACACGATCGCACGCCCACGCGAGATTCACCGCGGTCGGGCGCGAGGCGCGAAGCGTCGCGGCGGCCGCGCGAAGCCGAGCGCGGCGCTCCTCGAGCGCCCCCTCCCGCGCCGCTTCCGCCGCGAGGGCGAGCGCCGCTCCGATGCCGATGGCGGGGGCGCCGCGGATTTGGAGCTTCGCGATGGCCGACGCCATGAGCCCGGCCTCGCCCGCTTCGATCCAGGCCTCCCTCTCGGGAAGCCGCGTCTGATCGAGGACCTCCAAGCGCCCGTTTGAAATTCGAATCGGATCCATGGGCTACGCCTCCTCCGTGTCCGGCTCCGCGCCGGCGAACTCGTCGTCCTCGCCGCGCGCGAGGCGGAGGAGATGGCGAAGATGGCCGAGCGGAAGCCCGACCACGTTCGAGTACGAGCCCTCGATCGCCTCGACGAAGACGGCTCCGTATCCCTGGACGGCGTAGGCCCCGGCCTTGTCGAGAGGCTCGGACGTCGCCACGTAGCGCTCGATCTCCTCCTCCGACAGCCGCACGAATTTCACGATGCTCCGCACCGCTTCCCCCACGCCCCGCGCGTGCGCGGGATCGTAGAGGAAGAGTCCGGTCCAGACTTCGTGGACGCGGCCGGAGAGCGCTCGCAGCATGCGCGTCGCTTCCTCCCGATCCGCCGGCTTTCCCAGGATCTCGCGGTCGAGCGTCACGATGGTGTCGGCGCCGAGAACGAGCGTCTCGGGCTCGCGCTCTCCCGGAGAAGCGGAGGGGATCGCGTCGAGGGCCGCCCTCGCCTTCGCCTCCGCGAGCCGAAGAACGTGCGCTTCCGCCCGCTCGTCGGGAAGCGGCCGCTCGTCGACGTCGGCGGGAACGACCTCGAAGCGCGCGCCCACCAGCCGGAGGAGCTCGGCCCGACGGGGCGAGCGCGACGCCAGCACCAGATGCGGGCCGAACGGATTGAGGAGATTCGCCCGCATCAGCGCGCGGCTCCCGGCCGGCCCGTCTCGAGCAGGAACGTCACGGGGCCGCGATTCACCAGCTCGACCTCCATCGACGCACCAAAGCGCCCTCGGCGAACGGCGATTCCCTGGCCCGCAAGCGAGTCGCAGAAGCGCTCGTAGAGCGTCTCCGCCTCCGCGGGAGGCGCGGCCGGCTCGAACCCGGGCCGGCGGCCGCTCGAGGTGTCGGCGCAGAGCGTGAACTGCGAGACGACCAGCGCCGATCCCCCGGCGTCCCGGAGCGAACGGTTCATCTTCCCCGCCCCGTCCTCGAAGATTCGATAGTGGGCGACCCGCTCCGCGAGGCGGTCGGCGTCCCCGGCGCCGTCCCCCGCCGCCACGCCGAGGAGCACGAGGAGCCCCGGCCCGATGGCCGAGATCTCCTCCCGCTCGACTCGAACGGACGCTCGCGCGACCCGCTGGAGGAGGGCCCTCACGAGGAGGAGTCCGACCCGCCTCGCGGCTTTCCGAAGACCTGCTCCCGGTCGACGGCTTCCACGCCTTGCACCTTCTCCACCGCCTGCATGACCTGCCGCAGGTGATCGAGATCGCGCACTTCCACGACGAAGGCGCCGCGCGCGTTCCGGTCGCTCGCCTTGATCCCGGCCGTCCGGATGTTCGTGTTCGTGGTCGCGATCGCCTTCGCGATGTCGGCGAGGAGGCTCGTGCGGTCGACGCCGTAGATCGAGAGCTTCACCGCGAACGACTCGTCCGCGGCCGTCGCCCATTCCACCGCGATCCGCCGCTCGGGAACCACGCGTCCGTCGAACGTGTTCGGGCAGTCGGTGCGATGGACGGTCACGCCGCGGCCGCGTGTCACGATGCCGACGACGGAGTCCCCCGGGACGGGCTGGCAGCAGCGGGCGTAGGTGACCATGAGGTTGTCGACGCCCTGCAGGCGCACCCCCTTCGAGGCGCGGCCGGTGATGGCGCGGAAGGTCTCGAGGGAGGCCTCCTTCAGCTTCTGCACCGGCCCGCCCCCGTCCGGGAACCACTTGTGGAGCACCTGCGCCACCGAGAGGTCGCCCGATCCGATGGCCGCGTGGAGCGACGGCGCGTCGGCGTGGCCGAAGGAGACGGCCAGTTCGTCGAGCGAGACGCCGGGCGGCGGCGCGAGGCGCCGGCGGCGCATCTCGCGCTCGAGCATCTCCTTCCCGAGCGCCACGCTGTCGGCGTGCTCCGCCACCTTGAGCCAGTGGCGGATCTTGTTCCGCGCGCTCGGCGTCTGCACGACCTTGAGCCAGTCCCGCGTCGGCTTCCCGAGCGGCGAGGTCACGATCTGCACGTGATCGCCGTTTCGGAGCTCGGTGCGGAGCGGAACGATCCGCCCGTCGATCTTCGCGCCGACGCAGCGATGCCCCACCTCCGTGTGAACGTGGTACGCGAAGTCGAGCGGCGTCGCGCCGCGCGGGAGGCGCTTCAGGTCGCCGCGCGGGGTGAAGACGAAGACCTCGTCCTGGTAGAGCGACGTCTTCAGATACTCCATGAATTCGTCGGGATCGCCGCTCATCCCCTGGAAGTCGACCGAGCGGATCACGGGAGCGAGCTTGGCCTGCAGCTCGGCCTCCGTCTCGCGGCCCCCCTCCTTGTAGCGATAGTGCGCGGCGACGCCGAGCTCCGCGATCTGGTGCATTTCGCGCGTCCGGATCTGGAACTCCACCATCACGCCGCCCGGCGCGACGACGGTGGTGTGGAGCGACTGGTAGAGGTTCGTCTTCGGCGTGGCGATGAAGTCCTTGAAGCGATCGTGGACGGGCGTGAAGAGATCGTGCAGGACGCCGAGGACGCGGTAGCAGTCGGCCTTGTCGGTGGTGATCACGCGGATGCCGAGGAGGTCGAAGATGTCCTCGAACCGGCGCCCCTGCTTCGCCAGCTTCCGGTGGATCGATTCGAGGTGCTTCGGCCGGCCGGTCACCTCCGCCGCGATGCCCAGCTCCTGGAGCCTCTCCCGCGTCGGCGCGATGACGCCGGCGATCACCGCCGCCCGCTCCTCCCGCTTCAGGGAGACCTTTCGGCGAAGGTCCTCGAACGCTTCCGGTTCGAGCATCTGGAACGCGAGATCCTCCAGCTCCGCCTTCATCGTCCCGATGCCGAGCCGGTGCGCCAGGGGCGCGTAGATCTCGCGCGTCTCGAGCGCGACCCTCCGCGCCCGCTCGGGCTCGAGGCCGTGGAGCGTGCGCATGTTGTGGAGCCGGTCGGCCAGCTTGATGAGGATGACGCGGAGGTCGCGCGCCATGGAGAGGAGCATCTTCCGGAAGTTCTCGGCCTGCTCCCGCTCGGGGCGCTCCAGGTGGAGCCCGCTGATCTTCGTCACGCCGTCGACGAGCGCGGCGACCTCGGGGCCGAACGACTGGCCCACCTGCGCCAGCTTCTGCTCGGTGTCCTCCACGACGTCGTGCAGGAGGGCCGCCTGGATGAGCGACGTGGCGGCGCCCTGCCCGAGGAGATCGGCGAGGATGGCGGCCACCGCGACCGGGTGCGTGATGTAGGGCTCCCCGGAGTTGCGGCGCTGCTTCGCGTGCGCGTCCGCGGCGAAGACGAACGCCCGCCGGATGGCCTCCTCGTCGTTCGGTCGCGGGGTGCGGCGGAGGGCGTCGAGGAGCGGGGCTAGATGCGCCTCGGAACGCGGGTCAGGCGCCGGATCCATCGGGGCGGACCTGGATGTCCCGCAGCTTCAGCTGCAGGCGCGAGCGGTTCTGCCAGACGTTGATCGTGGGGACGAACGCGATGGAGAGGCGGCCCGGCTCCGAGCGGAGCGGGCCGGCCAGGTAGCCGAGGCCGAAGCCGATGCAGTCGAGTTCGCGGCCGTTCTGCCGGATGCTCATCTTGAGGTGGTTCTTGCTCACGACCATCGGCGGCGCCCCGAGCGCGACGTTCTCGGCGACGAAGAGGGGCTCGGCGTTCCCGATCCCGAAGGGCGAGAGCCGCTCCAGGGCCCGGACGAGATCCTCGTTGCACTCCTCGAGCGGCAGCGTTCCGTCGATGGCGAGCGTCGGCACGTAGTCCTCCGGGCGCATGCGCTGCGTCACCACCTCGCAGAAGTGCGTCCGGAACGCCTCCAGATTCTCGGCGCGGATCGTGAGGCCCGCCGCGTAGGAGTGCCCCCCGAACCCGACGAGGTGCGAGCGGCACTCCTGAAGCGCCTGGCAGACGTCGAAGCCCTTGATGCTCCGCCCCGACCCCTTCCCCTCGTCCTCGTCGGCCGAGATGAGAATGGTCGGGCGGTGGAATCGCTCCATGAGGCGCGACGCGACGATGCCGAGCACGCCCGGGTGCCAGCGATCGGACCAGAGCACGATGGCAGGGGGCATCTCGGGGCCGATGCGACGGAGCATCTCGAGCGCGTCCTCGAGCGTCGACTCGTCGATCTTCTTCCGGTTCGTGTTGTCCTCCTCCAGGCTCTCCGCGATGCTCAGCGCCTCGCGGCGCTCGTTGGAGAGGAGGAGGCGCACGCCGCTCTCGGCGTTGCCGAGCCGGCCGGCCGCGTTGATGCGGGGCGCCAGGATGTAGGCGACGTGCCCGCTCTCGATGCGGCGCGAGGTGAGCCCGGCGACCTCCTTCAGCGCGGTGATGCCGGGGCGGTGCGATTCGTGGAGCTGATCGAGCCCCATCTTCGCGAAGATCCGGTTCTCCCCCACGAGCGGCACGACGTCGGCGATCGTGCCGAGCGCGACGAGATCGAGGTTCCGCTCCACGAAGCCTTCCGGAAACGCCGTCGGACGAGACGCGTGGAGCCCCTGCACCAGCTTGAAGACGACCCCCACCCCGGAGAGATCCTTGAAGGGATAGGGACAGTCGTGCCGCTTCGGATTCAGGATCGCCACGGCGCTCGGCATCTCGCCGATCGGCTCGTGGTGGTCGGTGACGATGACCTCGATCCCGTGCTCCCCGGCGAGCTTCACCTCCGGCGTCGCGGTGATGCCGCAGTCGGCCGTGATGATGAGCTTGATCCGCCGCTTCCGCGCGACGTCGACGCCGCGGACGCTCAGGCCGTATCCGTCCCGGATGCGATCGGGGATGAAGTAGGAGACGTTCGCGCCGAGCTGCTCGAGCGAGGAGGAGAGAAGCGAGGTGGCCGTGATGCCGTCAACGTCGTAGTCGCCGAAGACGAGGATCGCCTCCCTCGCCTCGATCGCTTTCCAGATGCGCGTGACGGCCCTGTCCATGTCGCGCATGAGGTAGGGGTCGAGGAGCCGCTCCATCGATGGCTCCAGGAATCGGCGAACCTCCGCCGCGTCCTTGAATCCGCGATTGGCGAGGAGCCTGGCGAAGGTCGGCGACACGCCGAGCTCGGAGGCGAGCGACAACGCCACGGCCGGATCGGCCTCGCTGCGGAGAACCCATGTCTTCGGGGTTACGGGACGCACGCTACCTCGGGGCTCGGGAAGGGGGACCGGGCATCGGCCACCTTCCATGAGGCTAACACCTTGTCAGGGTAGTTTGTAGCCGATCTTTCGGACGAAGGCGCGGCGGGCGGCCGCCTGCGCGGCGTCCTCCACTCCGAGCGGGCCGTCGCCGTCCATGACGCCGAGGATCGCTCCCCGGTCTCCTTCCCGCGCGACGATCAGCGTCACCGGATTCGCGGTGGCGCAGTGGATGGAGGCGACCTCCACGCAGGCGCGGATGTCGCGGAGGAGATTGATCGGAAAGGCCCGGCGGACGAAGAGGAGGAAGGTGTGCCCGCAGGCGATCTTCATCAGTTCCCGCTCGGCGGCGCGCTGCAACGACTCGTCGTTCCCCTCGCTCCGGACGAGGCGCGGGCCGGAGGCCTCCGAGAAGGCGACGCCGAACAGCGCCTGCGGCACCGAGTTCACCACCGTCTCGTAGAGATCCTCCGCCGTCTTGATGAAGTGCGCGTGGCCGAGCACGAGGTTCGCGTCGGCCGGCATGTCGATGCGGATTCGATCGAGCTGGAGCGGTTCGTTCATGGCGTGGTCCCCCGCCGGCGGCGCACTAGAGTAGGAATCCGCCCGAGACGGCCAGGGCCGACCCGGTGATGTATCCCGATTCCTCCGCGAGGAGGAAGAGCGCGGCCCGGGAGACTTCGTGCGGCGTGCCGAGCCTCCGCGCCGGAATGCGCGCTGCGGCGCTCCCCCAGCCGCGGGGAAGGTCGGGCGTGCGAATGACTCCGGGAAGCACCACGTTCACGGTGATCCCGTTCTCCGCCTCCTCCACCGCGACGCTTCGCGCGAGCGTGAGAAGCGCGCTCTTCAGCGCGCGGTAGGCGTGCGCCCTCGGCGCCGCGCGCGGGGTGTCGCTCCCCGCCACTCCGAAGAGGAGGACGCGGCCGTAGCGGCGGCGCCGCATGCCGGGGAGCGCTTCCTGGAGCCCGAGAAGGACGCTGGTGACGTTGGAATCGACCAGCTTCCGCCACGCCGTCTCGGAGAGCCGGGCGAGCGGGCCCTCCCAGTAATCGCCGGCCGCGACGACGAGGATGTCGATGGCGCCCGCGCGCCGGATCATCGAGCGGACGCTGGCCCGCTTCGTCGCGTCGCCCCGCGCCGTGTCGATGGCGGTCCCGCTCGCCTCGGCGATGCGCGCCGTTTCGCGGAGCGAGGCCGCGGTTCGCCCGACGGCCAGGACGCGCGCGCCCGCGAGGGCCAGGTCGACGGCCACGGCGGCGCCGAGCCCGCGCGATCCGCCGAGCACGAGCGCGCGGCGGCCGGCGAAGCCGGTCGCGCCGAGTGGGGCCGCCTTCCGAGTCGTCATATCGTGTGGTACTATAGATCGCTCGCGACGCATCGGCAACGTTCGGAGACGCGATGAACGATCAGCGCTGGGAAGAGGTGCTTCGGCGCCTCGACAAACAATTCGGGGACCTCGAGTTCGACGACGACGAGGACGAAGCCACCCGCACCACCATCGAGTCGGTGTCGTGGAAGAGCCCCGCCGGCCGGATGAAGCTCACCCGCACCACGCGCCCCCTGATCCTCGACTCCAAACGTCACTTCTCCAATCGCGCCGGCGCCGGATCCCACGTGGAGTACGTCTTCTCCAAATCCGAGATCACGCAGAAGGTCCGCCTCTACAAATGGAACGAGGCGATGAACGACTGGGACGAAATCGACGCGTCGCTCTTCGAGGATCCGAAGCGCTAGACGCAAGCCGGGGGGCTCATGGATCGCCACGTCGGACTCGATCTCGCACGCATCACCGAAGCCGCGGCCCTCGCCTGCTCCCACTGGGTCGGGCGCGGCGACGCCAATAGCGCCGACGAGGCGGCCGTCACGGCCATGCGCCAGGCCTTCGACGCCGTGGACATCCGCGGCACGGTGGTCATCGGTGAGGGCGAGCGCGACGAAGCGCCCATGCTCTACATCGGCGAGCGCGTCGGAACGGGCTACGGCGCCGAGGTCGACATCGCGCTCGATCCGCTCGAGTGCACGAACTCGGTCGCGAACGGCCGCGCGAACGCCATGGCGGTCATCGCCCTCGCGCAGCGCGGCCACTTTCTCCACGCCCCCGACACCTACATGGAGAAGATCGCGGTCGGCCCGGGCGCGGCGGGCGCCATCGACCTGGCGCGCTCCGTCGAGGAGAACCTCGAAGCCGTGGCCGCGGCGAAGAAATATCGGCTCCAGGACCTCACCGTCGTCATCCTCGATCGCCCCCGCCACGAAGAGCTGGTGCAGCGCGTCCGCCGCACCGGCGCGCGCATCCAGCTGATCCCCGACGGCGACGTCTCCGCGGCGATCGCGACGGCCGTGGAGGCGACGGGCATCGACGTGCTGGTCGGCGTCGGCGGCGCCCCCGAGGGCGTCCTGGCCGCCGCGGCGCTCCGCTGCCTCGGCGGCTCGATCCAGGGACGCCTGGCGTTCCGGAACGAGGAGGAGAAGGCGCGCGCGAAGAAGATGGGGATCGAGGATCTGAACCGCGTCTACCGCGAGACCGACCTCGCCCGCGGCGATTCGGTGATCTTCGCCGCCACGGGCGTCACGAACGGCGACATGCTGGAGGGCGTCCGCTTCACCGCCGAGGGCGCGGAGACGCACTCGATGGTCATGCGCGCCAAGACGGGCACCGTCCGGACCATCCGCACGCGCTACCGCCGGAACGTCGACGGAAATCTCTCCACGCTCGGCGCGGAGCATGACGGTTAAGGAGCCGGGCGGGCCGCTCGATCTCCTCGCCGTCGGGGCCCACCCCGACGACGTGGAAATCTCCTGCGGCGGCACCCTCGCGCTCGCCGCGGCGCAGGGCCTCTCGGTCGGAATCCTCGATCTCACGCGCGGCGAACTCGCCACCAACGGAACTCCCGAGGAGCGGGCGCGGGAGGGCGAGGAGGCGGCCCGCATTCTCTCGGCGCGCGGGCGCTGGAACGCGGGCCTCCCCGACGGAGGCATCGCGCCGCACGATCCGTCGCAGGTGGCCGCGGTCGTGGCTTGGATCCGGTCGCTTCGCCCGGCCGTCCTCCTGACCCACTTCCCTCGCGACAAGCACCCCGACCACGTCGCCGCGTCCGAGATGCTCGACCGCGCCTGGTATCTGGCCGGCCTCCGACGCTACGAACCCGCGACGCCTCCGTTCCGCCCCGAGGCGCGCTACCACTTCGCCTCGAGGGTCGGCTTCACCCCTTCCTTCGTCGTCGACGTGACGACCGCCTGGGACGCGAAGCGACGCGCCATCCTCGCGCACGCGACGCAGGTGACGCGCTCCGGCGCCGGCGCCCGTCCGACGCCCCTGAACGCCGACGACTTCCTCGACCGGATCGAGGCCCGCGCGCGTCACTACGGCATGATGATCGGAGCGCGCTACGGCGAGCCGTTCCACTCCACCGAGCCTCTCGGCATTCGCTCGCTTTCCGAATTGCTCGGCGCGCCGCGGACCGCGCCTGGGTCGTTCACGGGGTAGCCTACTTCCCTCCC
>DASTKG010000068.1:0-24451 GCA_035716005.1 Candidatus Eiseniibacteriota bacterium | reverse complement strand
GTGACGATCGACGGCCGCGCCGCGAGCGGCGCTCGCCTCGCCTCGGGCGTCTACTTCGTCAAGATCGAAACGGAGTTCGACGGCACGGAGACGAAGAGCCTGACGATTCTCAAGTAGGTCCGCGGCGGCATCGGGTAGAATGCCGCCGTGAGCCTCTACCGCCGGGGAGGAAAACGCCTCCTCGACGTCGCGCTCGCCGCCGCGGGGATGCTGGTCGCGATCCCGCTCCTCGCGGTGGCGGCCGTCGCCATCAAGGTCGATTCGCCGGGTCCGGTCTTCCATCGCGCCGCGCGCGTGGGGAAGGGGGGGCGGCGTTTCACGTTTCTGAAGCTCCGCAGCATGCGGGCCGACGCGGAGGAGCTGCGCGGCCTCCTCCTCCACCGGAACATCACGAAGGGCCCCACCTTCAAGCTCCACGACGATCCGCGCGTGACGCGGGTGGGACGCTTCCTTCGAAAGACGAGCCTCGACGAGCTGCCGCAGCTCTTCCACGTCCTCACCGGCGACATGAGCCTCGTGGGGCCGCGCCCGCCCTTCCCGGAGGAGGTGGAGCACTACGAGCCGTGGATGCGCCGGCGCCTCGACGTCCGCCCGGGGCTCACCTGCCTCTGGCAGATTCGGGGGCGGAGCGATCTCCCCTTCGACGAGTGGATGCGGCTCGACGTCGAGTACGTGGAGCGCTACTCGTTCTTCCTCGATTTGAAGATCCTCGTCCTCACGATTCCCGCGGTCCTCTCGGGACGCGGCGCCTACTGATGGCGCGCCCGCGCCGGCGGCCGCGCCCGCACCCGATGGAACCGTTGCCGCCCCCGCCGGGGTGTGGTACCGATCGCCCATGCGCGTCGTCCCGGTAGTCCTCGCGGGCGGGCGCGGCGAGCGCTTCTGGCCGCTCTCCCGCCGCCATCGTCCGAAGCAGCTCCTGCCGCTCCTCTCCGAGCGCTCCATGCTGGCCGACACGCTGGCGCGCCTCGACGGGCTCGCCTCGCCGCGCGACGCGTGGGTGATCACCGCGCGCGACCTGCATGGCGCGGTCCGCGAGGCGGTGCCGCAGGTGCCGCACGCGCACGTGGTGGGAGAACCCGTGGGACGGAACACCGCGCCCGCGATCGCCGTCGCCTGCTGGTGGCTTCGGAACGCGGGGGACGACGTGGCGGTGGTCGTGTTGCCGTCCGACCATCGCATCGAGCCGGCGTCGCTCTTTCGCGCCGAGGTGGAGCGGGCCGCGCGCCTCGCCCTCGAGCGGCGCGCCATCGTCACGTTCGGCATTCCCCCGACGCGGCCCGAGACGGGCTACGGCTACATCGAGGTCGGCGCGGCGCTGGAAGGGGCTCCCGAGTTCCACAGCGTGGCCGCCTTCCGCGAGAAGCCGAACGCCGAAACGGCCGCGAAATACCTGGCCGACGGAAAGCACGTGTGGAACGCGGGGATGTTCGTCTTCCCGCCCTCCGTGATGCTGGAGGAGCTGGCGGCGCACGCGCCCGACGTGGCGGGTCCGCTCTCGAAGCTTCCCGACCGGCCCCACGAGGGGAGCGAGGAGGCGCTGGAGCGCTACTACGCGGCGGTCCCCTCGATCTCCATCGACTACGCCGTGATGGAGCGCTCCCGTCGCGCCGTCGTGGCGCGGGCGGGATTCGCCTGGGACGACCTCGGGTCGTGGGCCGCGCTCGCCACGCCCGAATCGGTCGACGCGGAGGGGAACGTGGCGCGCGGCCCCGCGCTTCTCCTCGAGAGCCGCGGCGTCGTGGCCTTCTCGGACGGCGGCCTGGTGGCGACCCTCGGCGTCGAGAACCTGATCGTGGTCCGCACGGGCGACGTGACGCTGGTCTGCGCGCGAGAGCGGGCGCAGGACGTGCGGTCGATCGTGGAGCGGCTGAAACGGGGGGAAGCGGGGAAGGATGGATTCCTCTAGCCCCCGCGGCGCCTCCGTGAATCGGACGCGCGCCTTCTTCTTCGGGCTCTTCCTCGTGGCCGGCGGCTGCGCGCACGCGAGCGCCGCGGTTCCGGCGGCCCGCCCGGCGAGCGCCCCGGCGCGGCCCGCGGCCGCGCCGCCGGGCGCCCCCTCGGGACCCCCCTCGGGCGCGCTCGATCCGAGCGAGGAAATCACCCCCCAGGAGTTGGCGTCGATCCCCGACCCCGTTCCGGCCGGGAGCGACTCGGCCCGCCCCTCTGCCGCGCCCTCCAGGGCCCCTGCCGAGGCCCCAGAGCCACGAACGCCCGCCTCCGAGCCTCCCACTCCTCCCACGCCCCCGAGCGCCGCTCCATCGGGGGAATGGACCTGGCGCGTCCAGATTCTGGCCACCCCCGATGGGGCCCTCGCGGCCCGCGTCGCGGCGGAGGCCTCGGATCGGCTCGGCACGAGCGCCACGATCGATCTGGAGTCGGGGCTCTCGAAAGTCCGCCTGGGGGGCTTCGCCACCGAGGGAGAAGCGCAGATCTTGAAGGGGCGGGCGGTCGAGATGGGCTATCCCGGCGCCTTCCGGGTCAAGGTTCGCGCCCGTGGAACCGATGAATAGATCCCATGCCTGAACTCCGCCGAGATCCCGTGGTGGGCCGATGGGTGATCATCGCGGCCGAGCGGCGATTCCGCCCGCGCGACTTCGACGCGAGGGGGAGCGCCGCGCCGACCGGCCCCGACGTCTGCCCCTTCTGCCCCGGGCACGAGTCGTACACCACCCCCGAGATCCTCGCGTTCCGCCCTCCCGGCAGCCCGGCGAACGGCCCCGGCTGGACGACGCGCGTGGTTCCGAACAAGTTCCCCGCGCTTCAGATCGAAGGAGAGCTCGAACGGCGCGGCGAGGGGATCTACGACCGGATGAACGGCATCGGCGCGCACGAGGTGATCATCGAGAGCCCCGACCACTCGAAGGAGCTGAGCGAACTCTCCGTGGAGGAGATCGAGCGGGTCCTCCTCGCCTTCCGCGAACGGATGCGCGATCTGAAGAACGACCTCCGTTTCCGCTACATCCTGGTCTTCAAGAACCACGGCTCGGCGGCCGGCGCGTCGCTGGAGCATGGCCACGCCCAGCTCATCGCCACGCCGATCATCCCGAGAGTCGTGCAGGAGGAGCTCGACGGCTCGCTCCAACACTTCAGGCTGAAGGAGCGCTGCGTCTTCTGCGACATCGTGGAGCAGGAGCTGCGCGACGGGCGCCGCCTCGTCCGGGAGGACGGGGGCTTCGTCGCCATCGCCCCGTTCGCCCCGCGCTTCTCCTTCGAGACGTGGATCCTCCCGAAGCGCCACCAGGCGTCCTTCGAGGAACTGGAGACGGAGGGGCTCGAGGCGCTGGCGCGCGTGCTGCGCGACACCCTGGGGCGGCTTCGTCGCGCCCTCGACCGGCCGAGCTACAACTTCCTCATCCACACCGCGCCCTGCCGCGAGACCCACCTCGAGCACTATCACTGGCACCTGGAGATCTTCCCGAAGCTCGCGCACGTCGCCGGGTTCGAGTGGGGGACCGGCTTCTACATCAACACGACGCCCCCCGAGGAATCGGCGAAGTACCTTCGCGAGCTGGAGTCCCGCGTCTGATGGCGCAGCGTTTCCGCGTCGCCTTCGCGAGCGCCGAGTGCGTTCCCTTCGCCAAGGTCGGCGGGCTCGCCGACGTGGTGGGAGCGCTCTCCCGCGGCATCGCCGACCTCGGCTGCTCGGTGGCGGTCTTCCTTCCGCGGTACGCGACGATGGCGCTGCCGGAGGAGGCCTCCCTCGAGCTCGTGGCGCGCGTGGAGGTGCCTCTGGGCGGCGCGGAGGAGCCGGCGCTCGTCTATCGCCTGCGCCACTCCGCCGACCCGCCCCATCTCCATCACTTCTTCCTCGCGAACGACCGCTTCTTCGGGCGGCCCGGCATCTACGCCGATCCCGCCACGGGCGAGGCGTACGAGGACGACGCCGAGCGCTTCGTCTTCTTCTCGCGCGCCTGCATCGAGGCGATGCGGGCCGTCGCCTACGCGCCCGAGGTGATTCACGCGAACGACCAGCAGACGGCGCTCATCCCGGCGTATCTCAAGACGATCTACGCCGACGATCCCTTCTTCCAGATGACCGCGTGCGTCCTCTCGCTCCACAACCTGGGCTACCAGGGAATCCATCCGCCCGAGACGATGCGCCTGGCCGGCTTCCCGACCGACTTCTTCTATCCCCTCTCGCCGTTCGAATTCTGGGGCCGCATGAATTTCCTGAAGGCGGGAATCCACTTCGCCGACACGCTCACCACGGTGAGCGAGCGCTACGCCGAGGAGATCCAGTCGGGCGACGAGTTCGGTTTCGGGCTCCAGGGCGTGCTGAACGCCCGGCGCGAGGACCTCGTCGGCATCCCGAACGGCATCGACGTCGCGGTCTGGAATCCCCGGACGGACCGCCATCTCACCTCCCGCTTCGACGCCGAATCGCTCGAGGGGAAATCGATCTGCAAGGCGGCGCTCCTCCAGGAGCTCTCCCTGGCGCGGGAGCCCGACTGGCCCCTCTTCGGAATCGTCTCGCGCCTGGTCGACCAGAAGGGCTTCGATCTCGTGGCGGCGGCGGCCGAGCGGCTCTTCGCGCTCCCGGCGCGCTGGGCGGTGCTCGGGAACGGCTCCCCTCGCTACGAGTCGCTCTTCTCCGAGTGGGCCGCGCGGGCGCCGGAGCGGGTCGCCTACCGAGGGGGATTCCAGGACCCCCTGGCGCACCGCATCGAGGGGGGCGCCGACTTCTTCCTCATGCCCTCCCGCTACGAGCCGTGCGGGCTCTCGCAAATGATGAGCATGCGATACGGCACCGTCCCCGTGGCCCGCGCCACCGGCGGCCTGGTGGACACGATCGAGCCGTGGCGCCCGGGGACGGAGGAGGGGACCGGGATCCTCTTCGAGCCCTACACCGCGAGCGCGCTCCTCGGCGCCGTGGACGAGGCCCTCTCCCTCTACCGCGCGCCCGCTCTCCTGGGGACGATCCGGAAGCGGGGCATGGCCAAGGACTTCTCCTGGGAGGCCTCCGCGCGCCGCTACCTGGCGCTCTACCGCCAGGCGAACGCCGTGCGGCGCATGGGGACCGGATACCACCGATGGCTCTCGGGGCTCGAACCGGGGGCCTCCGTCGAGGGGCCCGGCGGGTGGACTCCCCCGGGGCCTCCCTTGACGGGGCGGAAGGAAGGCGTTTAGAATCCCTCCCGCGGCACCGACAATTCAAGTTGCGAGCGGAAGTAGCTCAGCCCGGTAGAGCCCCACCTTGCCAAGGTGGTTGTCGCGGGTTCAAATCCCGTCTTCCGCTCCATTTTTTTTGCCCTTCCCTCTGAAAAACGCCCCTCCTTGCTTGTCACCCCGCCTATAGCGTGCTAGTAATTTCCCTCGGCGCCGACATGATTTGACAGATCGGCACGAGTCCTCGAGAAAGGAGAAAGGTGCATGCCCGCTAAGAAGCGCGCTACGAAGCCTGCTGCGAAGAAGAAGGCCGCCAAGGCGAAGCGGAAACCGAATGCCGCGTTCATGAAGCCGATGACGCCCTCGTCGACGCTCTCCGAGGTGATCGGCAACAAGGCGATGCCTCGCACCGAGGTGACGAAGAAGCTCTGGGCGTACATCAAGAAGAACAAGCTCCAGGACGCGAAGAAGAGGACCATGATCAACGCGGACGAGAAGCTCCGCGCGGTCTTCGGGGGCAAGAAGCAGGTGAGCATGTTCGAGATGACGAAGCTCGTCTCGAAGCACCTCAAGTAAACGACCGGCTTCCATTCGTGACGGACCGCCTCGTCGCTCGCGCGACGGGGCGGTTCACTTTGCGGCGCGCGCGGGGCCGCCGGCCGCCCTAGGAGATCGTCTTCCGGAACGCGCGCGTGCTCATGAGCACCAGCACGGCCGAGATCGCGAGGAGGGCGGCCACGTCCTGCCATAGATCGACGAAGGTCGCCCCGCGTATGATGATGCCGCGCGAGATCGCGATGAAGTGCGTGGCGGGCAGGATCTGGGCCGCGACGCGGAGCACGTGGGGGAGGGAGCTGAGGGGGAAGACGTACCCCGAGAGCATGATCGAGGGGAGAAGGAACGTCTGGGCGCGCTGGATCGCTTCCATCTGCGTGGCCGCGCTGGCCGAGACCATGAGCGCCATCGAGAGGAGCGCGAAGAGGTAGACGAGGGACAGGCCGAGAAGGAGGAATACGTTTCCGTGGATTGGGACTCGGAATACCAGGGTCATGGCGACGAGGATGACGATCAGCTGGACGAAGCCCAGGACGAGGTAGGGAAGGAGCTTCCCGAGGACGACGCCGACCGGGGATACGGGGGTGACCATGAGCTGCTCTAGCGTCCCGCGCTCCCGCTCCCGCACGATGGAGAACGCGGCGAGCATCGTGCCCGAGAAGGTGAGCAGGATGGCCACGAGCCCGGGAATGAGCAGGTTCGCGCTCCTCGAGTCGGGATTGAAGAGGAGCTGAGGGAAGACGCGGAGCGGCAGATCGGCCGCTCCCGCGCGCGCCGCCAGTTCCTCGACGCTCCGGCTCATCGCCACCCCGTTCGCCGCCGCGAGCGCCTGCCCCGAGGTGTTCGCGTCCGATCCGTCGATCAGGACCAGAACGTCCGCCGCCTGCCCGGCCGCGCGCCGGTCGGCGTAATCGGGCGGGATCTCGATCCCCACCGAAGCATGCCCCGCCACGATCGCCTCGTGAAGCTCCCGCCGCGACGTCACGAACCTCGACACCTCGAAGGTCCTCGTGTTGCCGAAATCCCGAATGAGCTGCCGGCTCTCCTGCGTGCGGCTCTGGTCGAAGACCGCCGTCGGAACGAAGCGGATGTTCGTGTCGATGACGCCGAAGAGGAAGAGCTGGAAGATCGGGACGAGAATGGCGAAGCGGAGCGTCCCGTGGTCGCGCGACATCTGGATCGACTCCTTGCGGAGGACGGCCCGAAAGCCCTTCACGCGCGCCTCCCCTTCGACGCGAGCGGCTCGGGCTGTCCGGCCAGCTTCGTCAGGCGGACGAAGACGTCCTCCAGCGACGGCTCGATGGCGCGAACGTGGACCGTCGTTCCCGCCGCGGCCGTGAGGTCCCGCTCGACGCGCGCGTCGTCCACGCCTCCCTCGACGAGGAGGTGGAGCGCGTTTCCGAAGATCGTGACGTCGTCGATGTACTCGAATCCGCGGGCGCGGGTCATGAGCGCCGCGACCCCGCCCTCGCACTCGGCTTCCAGCCGCCGCATGCCGCTCGGCGTCACCTCGGGGAGGCGCTGGAGGTCGGCCGGGCGTCCCGAGACGAGCATGCGCGAGAGGTAGAGATAGCCGACCGTGCTGCAGCGCTCGGCCTCGTCCATGTAGTGCGTGGTGACGACGAGCGTCACGCCGTGGCCGGCGAATTCGAAGAGGAGGTTCCAGAGCTCCCGGCGCGCGACGGGATCGATCCCGGCCGTCGGCTCGTCGAGGAAGAGGACGCGCGGCTCGTGCATGAGCGCGGCCGCGAGCGAGAGGCGCTGCTTCCATCCGCCCGACAAGTGCGCCGCCAGCCGCCCGCGGTAGGGGTCGAGCTTCGCGAGGCCGATGACCCATTCCTGCCGCTCGCGCCGGCGCCGGCCGTGGAGCCCGTAGACCTCCGCGAAGAAGTCGAGGTTCTCGGCGACCGTCAGGTCCTCGTAGAGCGAGAATCGCTGGGGCACGTAGCCGATCCGCGCGCGCACCTCCTCGCTCCTGGCCGGAACGGGGAGACCGTCGACGAACGCGGTCCCTCCCGTGGGCGCGAGAAGCCCGCATAGAATTCGGATGAGGGTCGATTTTCCGGAGCCGTTCGGGCCGAGGAGTCCGTAGATCTCGCCGCGATTCACGTGGAGGGAGACGCCGTCGAGCGCGCGGACCTTGCCGAAGTCGCGCGTGACGCCGCGGACTTCGATGCCGTAGTCGCCGGAAGTGGAGGTCGGCGCCGCGGGCGCGGAGCCGGCCGTCACCGCGCGGGCTCCGCCGTCCTGATCGTCGCGGTGGCGGCCATTCCCGATTTCAGCTCGGGGGCCGGGTCGGTTTCGATCTTCACCCCGAAGACCTGGTCGTTGCGCTGCTCCAGGGTCTGCACGTTCCGCGGCATGTACTCCGCCCGCGAGGAGATCTCGACGACGCGGCCCGGGAAGACGCGCTTCGGGTACGTGTCGACGCGAAGGTCCACCGCCTGGCCCACGCGGACGAGGCCGAGGCGCGGCTCGGGGACGTAGACCCGCACGGTCAGCGGGCCCTCCTCGAGGAGGACCGCGACGGGCTGTCGCGCGGCGACGAGATCGCCGGGGCGAAGGTCGAGCGTCTGCACGAAGCCGCGAATCGGCGCCACGATGACCGATTCCTCGCGCTCCTGGAGCAGGTAGCGAAGCCGCCCTTCGGCGCCGTCGAGCGAGGCGCGCGCCGAAGCGATGTCCTCGGGACGCGAACCGTTCACGAGCGCCTGGTAGGTCTCGCGCCGGCTCGCGGCGAGCGCCTCCGCGCTCTCGTATTGCTGCGGCGCCACCATGCCGTCCTTCAGGAGCGCTTCGAACCGCTTCCGCTCCGACTCGGCGTTCTCGTACTCCACCTTCGCCTTCGCGATCTCCTCCTTGCGCGGCCCGCGGCGGACGAGATCGTATTTCGCGCGCGCGGCGGCCACGAGGCCCCTCTGCTCCGCGATCTGCGCGTCGATGAGCGACGGGTCGAGGCTGAGGAGGCGGTCGCCGACGCGTACCGAGTCGCCCTCGTGGGCGAAGACCGAGTCGACGCGGCCGCCCACGAGCGACCCGACGCGCACGTCGTTCGCCTCGAAGGAGCCGGCCAGGACGAGCGCGTCCCCCCGCGATCCCCATGGGGCGCGGCAGCCGGACGCGGCGAACGCGAGAAGGAGGGCGAGTGTCGGGACGAGACGAAGGCGGAGACCGCCGAGCATGGGACTCATGCGGGGCATTGTAGCGCGAAGCCGCTCATCGTGTCGGCGTCCAGCCGCCGGCTCGGACGGCGCGAACGGCGTCGTCGAAGTCGACGGCCGGCATCCGTCCCGCGCGCGCGGCCGACGCGGCGAGCCCGGCCAGCGCCTCCTCGGACGCGGGCGGCGCCCCGTCCCAGGGATCGAACCCGTGCCGCTCCTGGAACCGGCGGCGCGGGCCCTCCCACGACAGCACGCCCGGGTGCGCGACGATGCGCTCCGGATGGCTCCCCTCGAGAATCTGGTAGGCGCGAAGGCGCGCGTGGAGGTCGTTGTTCCAGACGACGACGCCGCGCTCGAACGGGATCGATTCCCACGCGGCGCGGACGATTCGATCGGTCGACTCGGCGTCGGCGCGCGCCGCGAGATCGCGCTCGATCGCGGAGGGAAGGAGCAGGAGCAGCAGCGCGGCGGCGGCGAGGGCCGCCACGGCGCCGCCCGCCCGCCGCGCGAGCCGGAGCGCGAGGCGCGGCACGAGCGTCGTGCCGATCGCGAGGATCGGAAGGAGATGGGCCGACGGATCGGGAACCCGGTAGACGAGCACGAAGAGCGTCTGGCCCGCGATGGCGACGCCGAGCGCGCGGACGAAGGAGCGATGAACGTCGGCCGCGCGACTCGACGCGGCGGACAGGGCCGCGGCGAGCGCGAGGACGAGCCATGGAATCGCCGCCACGAGGAGCCGCGCCTCCGCGTCGCTCGGATGGAAACCCCCGAGGTAGCCGCCGTACGCGCGGCCGGCCACGTGGTTCAGGAGCCCGCGGAGACCCGGTTCGAGGAGAGGCCACTGAAACGCCGCCGGCCGAACGGCGCGATAGGCGATCCAACCCCACGAGAGAAGGGGGAGGAGCGATCCCGCGGCGAACGCGGCCAGCCTCGCCGCGCCGACGGGCGAGGCTCGCCGAACGAGCCAGACCGTGAGGGGAAGGGAGACGAGAAGCGACGTCGCGTGGTGCGCGAGTCCCGCGCCGAGCGCGAGCCCCCACGCGAGCCAGGCCCGCCCCGGGAGCGCCCCCATCTCCGCCCGCGCGGCGAGCCGCCAGGCGAGCCAGGCCGTCCCGGTCACCCAGGCGGCATGCCAGGAGTAGACCTCGGCGCCGGAGGCGGCGTTGCTCCAGGGCGGCTGCGCGACCAGGACGAGGATCGGCGCGAAGAGGGCGAGCGCGATCGCGAGGCCGCCCGCGGAGCGCGGAGCGCGCGATTCGGGGGCGGCGAGGGCCAGCGCCAGGCGCGCGAGGAAGAAGAGCGCCACGGCGCTCCCGAGGGCGCTCCACGCGTTCGCCGCCGCCGGCCACGAGACCCCGAGGGCGTGGAGGAAGGTCGTCGCGACGTGCCCCGCGAGTGTGTAGAGGGGATACCCCGTCGGATGCGGCACGCCCGCCAGGGCGAGGGCGATGGTGAGTTCGCTCCCGTCGCCCTCGGCGTAGCCGCGGGGAGCCATGAGGAGACCCCAGGCGAGCGCCGCGAGGGCCGCGGCGGCGGCGAGAGCGATCTCGCGCCGCGCCGGGGCTCGTCCCTGGTCCGTTGGTCCCATACCCTCCCCATCCGAAACCGATGTATTCGTGGCAGCTTCCAGGCCCCCGTGAGCCACGGGGCCGGCGACCCGGGAGGAGCCCGCGGCCGCCCACTTTACGCTATAATCGACCGACTTCCACTGCCCTCCGCGGCGGTCGCGGACCCCGTCATCACAGGAGGCTTCATGAATCCCAACCTTCAACAGCAGGCCTCGTGGAGCACCACGATGACGAACAACAAGGCACTCCTGGACTGGGTCGGCGAGATGGTCAAGCTCTGCCAGCCCGATCACGTCGTCTGGTGCGACGGCTCCGAGGCGGAGAAGCGCAGTCTGACGGAAGAAGCCGTCGCGACGGGGGTCCTCATCCCCCTCAATCAGAAGAAGCGCCCCGGCTGCTATCTCCACCGCTCGAATCCGAACGACGTCGCGCGCGTCGAGCACCTCACCTTCATCTGCACGCCGACGAAGGAAGAGGCCGGCCAGACGAACAACTGGATGGCTCCCGACGAGGCGTACGCGAAGCTCTCGAAGCTCTTCGACGGCGCCATGCGCGGGCGGACGATGTACGTCGTCCCCTACGTCATGGGCCCGCTCGGCTCGCCCTTCTCGAAGGTGGGCGTCGAGCTGACCGACAGCGTCTACGTCGTCCTCTCGATGCGGATCATGGCGCGCATGGGGAAGGCCGCGCTCGACATGCTGGGCGGCTCGAACGATTTCAACCGGGGCCTCCACTCGACGCTCGACGTGAATCCCGATCGGCGCTTCATCTGCCACTTTCCACAAGACAACACGATCTGGTCGATCGGCTCGGGATACGGCGGAAACGTCCTCCTCGGCAAGAAGTGCCTCGCGCTTCGCATCGGCTCCTACCTGGGCCGGCGCGAAGGGTGGCTCGCCGAGCACATGCTGATCCTCGGCGTGGAGAGCCCCGAAGGACAGACGACCTACGTCGCGGCGGCCTTCCCGAGCGCGTGCGGCAAGACGAACTTCGCCATGCTCATCCCGCCGCGGCGATTCCACGGGTGGAAGGTCTGGACCGTGGGGGACGACATCGCCTGGATGCGCGTCGGATCCGACGGACGGCTCTGGGCCATCAATCCGGAGTCGGGCTACTTCGGCGTGGCGCCGGGGACGAGCGCGAAGTCGAACCCGACCGCGATGCGCACGGTGGAGCGGGACACGCTCTTCACGAACGTGGGGCTCACGGCGGAGGGCGACGTCTGGTGGGAAGGGATGACCGACGAAGTCCCCGAGGGGATGATCGACTGGCAGGGACGGCCGTTCGATCCGAAGTCGGGCGAAAAGGCGGCTCACCCGAACAGCCGTTTCACCGCGCCGATGACGAACAATCTCGCCCTCTCCCGCCGCGTGAACGATCCGGAAGGCGTGCCGATCTCCGCCATCATCTTCGGCGGACGGCGCGCGTCGACGGTGCCGCTCGTCCTCCAGTCCTTCAACTGGATTCACGGCGTCTACATGGGCGCCACGATGGGCTCGGAGACGACGGCCGCCGCCACCGGCCAGGTCGGCGTCGTGCGCCGCGATCCGATGGCGATGCTTCCCTTCTGCGGCTACGACATGGGCGACTACTTCAACCACTGGCTCGAGATGCGCGCGCAGATTCCGCATCCGCCGAAGATCTTCATGGTGAACTGGTTCCGGAAGGGCGACGACGGCAAGTTCGTCTGGCCGGGGTACGGCGAGAACATGCGCGTGCTGAAGTGGATCGTCGATCGCGCCATGGGGCAGGTGGGCGGCCGCGAGACGCCGGTCGGCTGGGTGCCGCGCGAGGGGGATCTCGACCTCTCCGGCATGGAGATCGATCCCGACGCGTTCCGCGAGGCGACCGCGGTGCGCGTGGAGGAGTGGAAGAAGGAGATCGGGATGTCGGCCGACTTCTTCAAGACCATCGGCCCGCGCATGCCGCACGCGCTCGAGCTGCAGCGGGAGCTCCTGGCGGCCGCGCTGAACTACGGCGCGCCGATGGGAGAGCCGTAGCCGCCGGCCCGCCGCGAACGGGACAGGAACCGGACATGAACGAGGCGGCCCCGCGAGGAGCCGCCTCGTCTTCATTCGTGCTGGAAGCGCCTCGGCCGCGAGCCCGCTAGGCCGGGAATTCCTTCGGGATCTCCGCCGTCAAGTTCTCCCGTCCCTCCTTCGTCACGAGGACGTTGTCCTCGAGCCGAATCCCGCCCATCGGAATGAGCGAGACCGCCTTCTCCCAGTTCACGCAGTCGGGATAGCGCTTCCGGCGTTCCGGGTCGTTCAGGATCGCGGGGATGAAGTAGATCCCCGGCTCGATCGTCATCGTGTAGCCGGGCTGGAGCGGAAAGTCGGTCCTCTGGTTCTTCAGCGCCGGCTCGGTCCGTTTCGGACGCCCCGGCAGAGCGCCGCTCGCGTCGCGGACGCCGAGGCCGATCATGTGCCCGATTCCGTGCGGATAGAAGAGAAGGTGCGCCTCGCGGGCGATGAGGTCGTCGGCCGAGCCGCGCAGGATGTCGAGCCCGATCAGGCCCTCGACGAGATCGCGGCAGGAGCCGTAGTGGACGTCGACCGTCTCCACGCCCGGGGCGCAGGCCGCCATCGCCCGCTCCTCGGCGCGCTTCACGATCTCGAAGATCTCCCGCTGGATGGGCGAGAACGTTCCGGAGGCGGGGTAGGTGCGCGTCACGTCGCAGCCGTAGCGGCGGACCTCGGCGCCGGCGTCGACGAGCACCAGCTCCCCCTCGCGCGCCGCGCGATCGCCGGGCGTGAAATGAAAGACCGCCGAGTTCGTCCCCGTGCCGACGATCGAGCTGTAGCAGGTGCGGTCGGCGCCGGCGCGGAAGAATCCGCTCTCCAGCTCGACCTGGATCTGCCGCTCCGTGGCCCCGGGGCGGATCGCCTCGCGAAGCCGCGCGTAGCCCGCGGCGGTCGCGCGAACGGCGTCGCGCATGCGGGCGATCTCGGCCTCGTCCTTCGGCCGCCGCGCGTGCGTGAAGCGCTCGCGCGCGTCGGCCGTGCGGGCCGCGTCGTGGCGGACGGCCGGAAGGTCGGCGCCGAGATGGATCAGCACGCGGCCGCGGCGCGCGGCCAGCCAGGCGGGAAGATCGCGCGTCGGGACGGTGCCGGGCTCGTTCTCGGCGCGCCCGTCCCAGACCCGTTCGCGCTCGGTCACCTCGGGCACGAAGTCGACCCACCCTTCGTGGGGGTCGAACGCGAGCACGGCGCCGGGCGCCTCGCGGTCGGCGAGCCAGAAGTACTCCGCGTGCGAGAGGAAGGGATAGGTCTGATCCATGCCGCCGGGAATGCCGACCGGCTCGCCCGCGCCGATGAGGATGATTTCGTCCTGGAGGCCTAGCGCGTCCGCGGCGCGGCGGCGGCGGGCCTCGAGATCGGGTGATGCGCTCGTGAGGGTGAGGTTCATCCCGCCAGGATATCCGCTCCCGGTGCGGAAATCCTAGCCGGAATCGGGAGCGGGACGGGGAGTACGAGCCGGTCCAGGCTGCACCGGACGGTTCAGCGAATCCGGTCTCCGCGGACGCGCGACCCCGTTCGGCTTCGCCGGAACTCCCGCTCCTTCAAGGCGCTACCGGGACGGAATTCGGTTCCGGGTCGGCTGGCACGGGCATTGATCCGTAGTCCATCGAGACGCGGCATCCAGGGGATATCCTCCCCTCCTCCTCGACGCCGCGACCCGTCCACGCGCCATGGGGAGGAAAAGGAGACGCATCATGAGAATCGCAGCCCTGTTCGTCGCCCCGCTTCTTCTCACCGCGTCGGTCGCGCTGGCCGACGACGCGCCGAGCGCCGAGCCGGATCGCGCGCCGAGCGCCGCGGTGAAGGGAACGCCGACGGCGCCCGCCCTCGAGCCGCGAGACCCGGCCGCCTCGCCCGAGACCGGGAAGGCGACGGCCGACCTGAAGCGCATTCGCGAGCGCGCCGGCCAAGTCGATCCGAAGGAGATGGAGGCGACGGAGAAGAGTCTTCGCGAGACCGCGGAGGAGGTCGACGCGTCGATGGCCAAGAAGGAGAAGGTGGAAGCCGCGGGCCGCCTGGCGGCCGAATTCGGCGGCATTCCGGAGCTCTACATCGGAGAACACGAGCGGCTGAAGCGCGGATGGGGCGAGATCGCGATCGCCCACATGCTCCTCGCGAACGCCAAGACGACGCTGACGATCGATCAGATCTTCGATCTTCGGCAGGAGAAGATGGGGTGGGGGCAGATCGCGCACGGCCTCGACCTGAACGCCGGCGAATTCGCGAAGTCGGCCCAGGCGCAGATGCGCTCCGCCGCCGGCCCGGCGGGCGCCGCCGGGAAGAGCGAGACCGTCGAGGCGAAGGCGGATCCGGCCCCGAAGGGCGAGGCGAACGCGGCGGGGAAGCCGGCCGCCAAGCCGGCGCCGGCGGCCGCGAAGTCCTCCTCGTCCGAAGCGCCGCACGGCAACTCGAACAAGTCGAAGAAGTAAGGATCGAAGACGTGAGGAAGGCCTAGAGGATCCGCTTTCCGAAGAGGCTCTCGGCCATCTCGACGGCGAGGATGCCGGTCGAGTTCCGTTGATCGAGCAGGGGATTCACCTCGACCAGATCGACCGAGACGATGTCGGCCAGGTCGCCGATGATCTCCATCGCGAGGTGCGCCTCGCGATAGGAGATGCCGCCGTCGACCGGCGTGCCCGTGCCGGGCGCGTCCTCGGGGTCGACGACGTCGAGGTCGAAGGAGAGGTGGATCCCCGCCGTTCCAGTGCCGGCGATCCGCACCGCCTCGTTCACGATGTCGCGCATGCCGCGCTCGTCGATCTCTCGAATCGTGAACGCCGTCACCCCCGAGCGCCGCAGCAGATCCCGCTCGCCCGGGTCGAGGTCCCGCACGCCGATGAGCACGGTGTGCGCCGGGTCCATCTTCGGCGACCGGCCCCCGATATTCACGAAGTCGGGATCGCCGTAGCCGAGGAGCACGGCGAGCGACATGCCGTGCACGTTTCCCGACGGCGTCGTCTCGGGCGTGTTGAAGTCTCCGTGGGCGTCGAACCAGATGAGGCCGATCTTCCGCCCCTGTCGATGGTGGAAATTGCTCGAGCCCGACACCGAGCCGATGCCGATGCTGTGATCGCCGCCGAGGACGATCGGCGTGCGGCCCTCCGAGAGGCTGCGCTCCACCTGCGAGCGGAGCTCGTCGCAGGCGTGAAGGATGGCCGGCTTGTAGCGGATGGTGCTCGGGCCGGCCTCCAGCGTCTCCGGGATCATGACGTCGATGTCGCCGTGGTCGACGACCTTGTGGCCGAGCCGCTCCAGATGGCGCTCCAGATCGGCCACGCGGATCGCGGAGGGGCCCATGTCGACGCCGCGGCGGCCCGCGCCGAGGTCGACGGGGCAGCCGATGATCTCGATCTGTCGCTGGTCTTGGCTCATGGAGCGGAGAAGTCTAGCAGGACGGCTTCCGGCATCCAACGCCGCGCGGCGCCGCGGAACCTAACGGGCGCGGCGCGGACGGCGTTCGAAGGGCACGGCCTTGCGAGGACGACGACCGCCGCGCGACTCTTCCTTCGCCGGCGTCGACGGCCCGCCGTGTCCGCCGGAGGATCCGCCCGAGCTCGAGCCCGAACGCTGGCGCGGAGCGCGGCTCTGCGAGGAGCCGCCGCCGCCGCCGTAGCGCGACCCGTGGCCCGCGCCCCCGCCCGACGATTCGCCGCCGCGCGCGTCGTAATCGAAGTCGGGCACCATCACACGGAGAATCGTCTGGCCCAGGAACTTCTCGATCGCCACGACGTCCTTCTTCTCGTCGGGCGACATGAGCGTGAAGGCGTCGCCCACCGCGTCGACGCGACCGGTGCGGCCGATCCGATGGACGTAATCCTCGGGCGTGTGAGGGACGTCGTAGTTGATGACGTGCGTGATGTCCTTGACGTCGATGCCGCGCGAGGCGATGTCGGTGGCGACCAGCGTCTGCACGCGGCCGCGGCGGAGATCGCCGAGCGCCCGCTCGCGCTGCCCCTGGGTGCGATTGCCGTGAATCGTGGCCACCGAGAGGCCGCGGCGCTGGAGGATCCGCGCCAGCCGGTCGGCGCCGTGCTTCGTTCTCGCGAAGACGATGACGCTCCCGACGTCCGTGCGGCGAAGGATCGCCTCGAGGAGATCGGCCTTCCGATGCTTCGGGACGGGATAGACGGCCTGGGTGATCCCGGCGGCCGGCTTGCTCGGCGGCGCCAGGTCGACGCGGCCCGGATCCTTGAGGGCTTCCTTCGCCACCTTGTTCAGGTCGGGCGGCATCGTCGCCGAGAACATGAGCGTCTGCCGTTCGGTGGGCAGGAGGCGCAGGATCCGGCGAAGATCGGGCGCGAAGCCCATGTCGACCATGCGATCGGCTTCGTCGAGCACCAGGATCTCGATGTAGTCGAGCCTCAGCGCCATCCGGTTGTGGAGGTCGAGGAGGCGGCCCGGCGTGGCGACCAGGAGATCGAGGCCCTGCTTGGTGAGCATCCTCTCCTGAGGCGGAAGCGGAACGCCGCCGAAGACGACGCCGACGCGAAGGTCGGTGAATCGCGCGTAATCGCGGGCGTTCGTCTCCACCTGGGCCGCGAGCTCCCGGGTCGGGGTGAGCACCAGCGCCCGAAGGCGCGGCGGCCCGCCGATGAGTCGCGCGAGAATGGGGAGCACGAACGCGGCCGTCTTCCCCGTGCCGGTCTGGGCCGCGCCGATGAGGTCGCGACCCTGAAGGATCATGGGGATGGCCTTGGACTGAATGGGGGTCGGCTCCCTGTAACCGGCCGCACGGACCCCTTTGATGACGGCTGGAGGAAGACCTAACGATGCGAAGGGCATAGACGGGCACTATACCCGGAATCGCGCCCGGCGGGTGAGAGAATCGCCGGAAGGCGCTAGAATGGGCCGCGGCCCGCTTCGCGGCGCCGAATCGTTCCCGTCGCCTCGTCGATCGAACAAGGAGCAGAGACGCCATGTCCCAGACCGCGCGCCCCGACGCCACGGAACACGTTCCCTACTTCGGCCGCTACACCACGCTCGTTCCGGACGGATCGATCGCCGAGACGCTTCGGAAGCAGCGGGACGAGACGTCCGCGCTCCTCGCCCGCGTGCCGGCGGACCTCGAGGAGCATCGCTACGCCGAGGGGAAGTGGAGCGTGAAGGAGGTGGTGGGCCACCTGGCCGACGGAGAGCGAGTCTTCACCTACCGCGCGCTTCGGATCGCGCGCGGCGACGAGACGCCCCTGGCGAGCTTCGACGAGAATCTCTACGTGCCCGCGGGGCGGTTCGACGCGCGGACGCTGGAGAGCCTGGCCGGAGAATTCCGGGCCGTGCGCGAGGCGACGATCCGCCTCCTGGAGGGCCTCGACGACGCGGCGCTCTCGCGGCGCGGGACCGCGGCGGGGAATCCGGTTTCGGCCCGCGCCCTCTTCTGGATCGTGGCCGGGCACGAGCGTCACCACGTCGCGCTCCTCCGCGAGCGCTACGGGCTCCGCTAGGCCGCCGCGCTACGACTGGAACGCGGGCGGCCTCCGGGCGTGGAAGGAAGTGCGCCGCTGGAACGCCTCGCCGAGATCGAGCAGGAGCCCCTCGTCCCACGACGAGCCCATGAGCTGAACGCTCGCCGGCATCCCCTCCTTTCCGAAGCCGCAGGGAAGCGCGATCGCCGGGAGGCCGCATCCGTTTCCGAACGCGCCGACCGGATCGGCGTACGGGAGCGATTCCGCGAAGCTCTTGTCGATGGGCGGGGCGACCGATAGGAAATTCGGCGCCACGATGACGTCGAAGCGACCGTAGAACTCCGCCATCGTCTCCTGCATGACGCGCCTCATCCGCATCGCCTTCACGTAATCGGCCCCCGTCATCTGCCGGGCGATCCGCTCCTGATGCGGCGCGTAGACGTCGGTGAGCTGGTTCACGGTTCCGTCCCGGAAGAAGCGCTCGAACGTGGAGATCGCCTCCGACGTGAGCACGGCCGAGGTGACCTCGGACGCCGGGAAGTCGGGGAGCTTCGCCTCTTCCACCGAGACGCCGATCGCGCGCAGCGTGCCGACCGCCTGTTCGAACGCCGCGCCCACCTCGGGTTCGGCGCCCTTCGTCTTGGCGAAATCGGAGGGGATGAGGGCGGCCCGCACGCGCTTCCAATCGCGCCGCCGCGCGTCGACTCGAACGGGCTCGTCGGCCGCCGTCGGGTCGTCGGGATCGGCGCCCGCGATCGCCTTGAGAACGAGGCGGCAATCCTCCGCGCTTCGCGCGATCGGGCCTACCTTGTCGAGCGTCCAGGAGCCGACCATGCCGCCCGCGCGGCTCACGCGACCGTAGGTGGGGCGAAGCCCGGTGACGCCGCAGAATGCCGACGGGCAGAGGATCGAGCCCCACGTTTCGGTGCCGATGGCGAACCCGACCAGTCCCGCCGCCACCGCGGCGCCGGAGCCCGACGACGAGCCGCCGGTCCATCGCTCCCGGTTCCACGGATTCCGGCCGGGTCCCTGCAGGGAGGCGTTCGGGTACCAGTAGCCGAGGCATCCCGCGAACTCGACCATCGCGGTCTTGCCGAGGAGAATCGCCCCCGCGTCGCGCAGGCGGCGGATCACGGTCGCGTCGCGATCGAAGATCTGGTGCTCCGTCGGACGCGCGCCCCAGGTCGTGGGAATCCCCGCCGTGGCGAGGAGATCCTTCGCCCCGTAGGGAACGCCGTGAAGCGGTCCGCGGACGGTTCCGCGCGAAATCTCCTGCTCGGCCCTGTGCGCCTGCTCCAAGGCCAGATCGGCCGTCACCGTCGCGAAGGCGTTCAGCGCCGGCGCGTGGCGGCGGATGCGGTCCAGATATCCCTCGGTCAGCTCCACCGGGGAGAGACGCCGTCCGCGGATCTCGCGCCCGAGTTCGGCGGCCGACAGAAAGAAGACGTCGTCGCGCAGCATCACCGGACTCCGCGGCGGGCGCGCAGGGCCCGGAAGAGGGTGGCCGGCTCGCTGCCGGGAGGAAGGTCGTACGCTCGGACGACCTTGAGGACGTCGGCGAGGCTCTTCTCCTGCGTTCGCAGCTCGCGTTGCAGCGCGGCCGGAAGGGGCTTCGGCGGCTTCGGCGCCGCGGCCCTCGGCGCGGCGGCCGCGCGGGCGCGCGGGACGCCGCCGGCGAGGATCGCGGCCACGCTCGCGGCGACGACGTGGACGAAGCGGCGGCGGTTCATGGCGGTGGGCTTCGGATCTCGGGCATTCATCGGGGCGGCTCCTCGAGTCGGGTCGGGGAGAGGGCGCGCGGCGCAGAGAACGCGGCGGCACGAATCGGACCCGGGGACTCTAGCGCGAGCCGGTTCCGGACGCCAGGTCTGCTACGATGCGCGGATGGGAGCGCGGCTCATCCACGTGACGCGCCGGCCGGCGAAGCGGCCGGCCCGCGCGATCCTCGTCGCGGCGGCTTTCGTCGCGCTCGCCGTCGCGGCCGCGCGCGCGCGCGGCCAGGCGGAGGTTCTCACCAGGACGGAGGAGCCCCGCCCCTGCCCGCCGCCGTCGGATCTCCCCGCCTATTCCCACAACGACGAACGGCGGGGCCGAGCGCTCGAGGAGGCGCTCCGCCTCGGCTACGCCGGCGTGGAGGTCGATCTTCACTACCGGGGCGGGAAGCTCCTCGTGGGGCACGATCTGGAGGAGACGCGCCCCGGCCGAACCTTCGAGTCGTGCTATCTCGCGCCCCTCGCCGCGATCGCGAAGCGGTGCGGCGGCATTCGGCAGGGTGGAGCGCCCCTCCTTCTCCTCGTCGACCTGAAGACGAAGGGCATGCCCGGCTATCGCGCGCTATGCGCGGCGCTCGCCGCGGAATCGGCGCTCGTGACACGGTATCGCCTCGGGGGCGAGGCGCCGACGGCGATCGGGCCGGTCACGGTCCTCCTCGTCGGCTGGATCCCGCCCCTCGATTCGCTCCGGGCCGAGGAGGTGCGCTACGTCTCCGCGCATCGCCCGCTCGGGACCGGCGATCGGGCGGGGAAGACGTCGAGCGGACCCGAGGCGCTGGATCGCCTCGAGACGATGGTCTCCCTCGACGCGTCGAAGCTCCCTCGCTGGTCGGGGACGGGGGCGGCGCCCCGCGCGTGGGACGTCGCCTTCGAGGGGATGCGGAAGGCGGCGGCGGGGCCGGGGCTCCTCATGCGGATCGCGCGCGTCCACCACCTTCCGGTGAACGCGCGCGTCTACGAATACGCCCTCTCGCGGGGGGCCGACCTGATCGGAACCGAGGCGCTCGAAGCCTCGCGACCGCTCCTCCTCTCGGGGCGTCCGTTACCCGGGAAGCGCTCGGATCAGTGAAGCTCGGCTAGCCGGTAGAGCCGCTCCACGTTCGACTGGGTCCATTCCTTGAGCCGATCCACGTCCGCCTCCCGTCCCTTCCGCGCGGCGAACGTCCCGCTCTGCGGATCCTTCTGGACCAGATGATGGAAGCGGCGCTGCAGCCCCAGGAACTCCTCGATCGGCGGACGCTCGGCGCTCGTCTCCGAGCAGTCCTTCACCGAGCCGCCCTTGCCGCGCTCCCAGATGAACGCGGGATAGATGCCGCACTGGGCGCCCAGCTCCGCGAGATGGACGGTCTCGCCGTCCTCGAATTTCCAGCCGCTGATGCAGGGGGCCGGCACGAAGACGATGGCCGTCGACTTGCACTCGAGCGCCTTCTCGATCGTCTTCACGAAGAGCTTCCCGTAGGCCGGGCTCACCTGCGCCACCATCCCGGCGCCCGCGGCGATGGCGAGGTGGATGTAGTCGAGCGGGATTCGCGGGTTGCCGAGCTGCGCGTCGCCCACCGGCGTCGTGCTCGTCTCCGCGAACGGCGTGGTGGCCGGGGAGTACTGGAAGCCGGTGTTCGCGAAGATCTCGTTCACCAGCACGAGAAACGTGATGCGCGACTGGCGGTTGATCGTGTGGAGCAGGGAGCGGAGCCCGATGGCGAACGCGCCTCCGTCGCCGCTCGCGCCGATCACCTGGATCGGCCGTTCGATGGCGCCGTGGTCGGCCAGGACGTCGGAGACGTCGCGGGCCGCCTCGGCCAGCGTCGGCGACGATTCGAAGACGTTGTGGATGATGGCGAAGGACTTGGCGTAGTCGTCCGGCGATCCGTCGCCGCGCCCCCAGGCCACGACGTTCGGGAACGCGAGGCTCGAGACCTCCGCGCACGACGTGCCGATCGTGAAGATCGTCTTCGCGCCGTTGTCCGAGACGCGCCCCACGTTCTGGAGCGCGATCGATTCCATGCAACCGGGACAGAGGGTGGAGCCGGGACGGAAGCAGGAGTCCCTCAGCGCGATTTCCTTGTACCCGCTCATAGCGGCCTCCCTTCGTGGAAGAAGGCCCAGGGCGGGAGGGCGCGTCCCTCCAGGGCGCCGCGCCCGTGATCGAGCATCTGCTCCCAGGTCGCTTCGGAGACGTCGGCGCCGCCGAGTCCCGCGAAGACGCTCACGATGCGGGGCGGGTTCGTGAGGTCGGCCAGGGCGTCGGCCACGTCGAGCGTGAGGTGCCCGCGACCCTGATGGTGCGCCTGGTTCACGACGAGGACGACCTTCGATCGCTCGAGGCGCTTGCGGACCGCCTCGCGCGGGAAGGGGGTCAGGAGGCGCATGGCCACGCCCGCGACCTTCAGCCCGGTCTTCTTCGCGTAATCCTCGCGAAGGAACTCGAACGTTCCGAAGTCCGGGCCGAGCGTCAGCACCGTCAGGTCGGCGGAGCCGTCGGGCGCGAATCCGTCGGAGTCGAAGAACGCCAGCCCCGGCCGGCCGAACTGGTGCTCGAAATCGGCGCCGATCCGAGGCAGGACGTCGAGGACCCGATCCATGCGCGCCTTCTGCGAGATCTTGAACCCTTGGAAGTAGCGGGAGGTGACGCAGTTGCCGAACGCCGTGTCGCCGTTGATCAATCCCGGGAAGGGGCACGGCTTGATCCAGCGATCCTGGAACGCGTGGATTTCCTTGTCGGGCTCCACCGTGAGGCGGGCGTTCCGGTGGCTGTCCTTGATGCCGTAGTAGCCCGGCATGACCGGCGTCATGATGTCGTGGTTCATCCCGAGGCAGGGCGACTGGAGAACCGTGTCGTAGATCTGCTGCTTCCCGCGGCAGGCGATCTGGATGAAGCCGTCGTCGCGGTGGGCGAGCGTGTCGCTCGGGTCGCCCTCGATGCAGAGGGGGAAGTTGGCCGTCGCGCGATAGACGTCGATCAGGAGCACGTTCCCGAGCCCGCTCGCGCCGAGCGAACGGGTCGTCTCGGTCATGTGGTCCAGCCCGACGCTGCTCGTGGCGGTCGGGAAGATGAGATCGCGGCAGGCCGCGGCCGAGCCGACCAGATAGTCGGCCACCGCGTGCTCCGCCTCCATCAGCTTCACGCGCTTCTTCCCGCCCACCTGCTGCGAGACGTGGGCCGCCACCGTCTCGATCCACTTCGTCGAGGGGGTGATCGGAAATCCGGCGAAGAGGACGCAGCGCCACATCTGGAGCGTGGCGATGGCCGCCGCGGTGTTGCCGTCGGCGGTGATCGTGTCGCGAGTCTCGTAGAGAGCCCTGTGCGCCGCGCGCACCGGCTCGAGATTCACGGCGTCCGGATAGATCTCCCCGGACGGCGTGGTGTGGTGCGCCATCGGCGCAACCGGTAGGGTCGAGTCCTTCACGACGCCAGCACCTCCTCCCAGCGATCTTCGTACGGAATGTCCTTGAAGAGCTTCTCGGGACAGACCGCGATGCATTCACCGCAGAGCTTGCAGAACGTGTTCACGTCGACGCCGGTGACCAGGAGGCCCCGCTCGGCGTCGGGGACGAAACGGATGATCCCCTCGGGGCAGTTCGTGATGCAGTGCGCGCATCCGGTGCAGGCCGTGGCGGGATCCTCGAACCGAAGGCGGAGGCCGCTCGGCGCGTAGTCGGCGGTGCGGTTCGACTGCGAGAGCCGGAGCGGGGTCTGCGCCCCCACCGGGAGCTCGCCGTAACCGCTCCACGGCGTCGCCGGGTGATCGGCGGGGCCGGCCTCGTCGAAGACCCCCTCGCGGACCGACTCGGCGGACGCGAGGAGCGCGGACCGGTTCCGGTCGAGGACGCTGGACGGGACGCGGCGCTTCTTCAGCGTCTGGAGGAACGAATCGGTCATCTGCTCGATGCCGAACCCGCCGATGGCGCGGGCCGCGGCGATGTAGAGCGCGACGTTCCCGATCGGGGCCTTCAGGTACTTGGTGCCGATGTCGTCGCCCGCGATCGTCACGACGCGCCCGGAGAGGCGGTAGTGCTTGGCGCACTCTTCCGGCGTGTGGCGCGTGTTCAGGACGAAGGTCCCTCCGGGCGGCACCCCCTGGGCGAAGTCGACCGACCGGGCCGCTCCCTCGTCCATGAGGACGGCCATGCGGGGCCGGGTGACCTCGCAAGCCGCCTCGACCGGGCGGCGGCTGATACGCAGGAAGGAGCGGATGTTCGCGCCGCGCCGCGCGCTGGAGAAGAAGGGCCACTCCTGCACGTGCATGTCGGCGTCTCGAAGCATGAGGCTGGCAAGGCTCTGGAACGCGAGCACCAGGCCGCCTCCCGCCTTCCCGTCCCCCCGCACTTCGAGGACGGAGGCGCGAATCGTCTCCTGGAGATCGACGACCTGCACGGGCGTCTTCATGGCCGGCCTACTTCTTCTTCCAGAGGATCGCGTGGCCGGGGCACTCGGCCATGATCTTGTCGAGTTTCGGCTTCTGCGATTCGTCCAGTTCGGAGTAGACCTCGGCGACTTCCTCGTCCTCGACCTTCCGGAAGGCCTGGGGAAGGAGCTTGATGCAGTCGCCGCACTCGGTGCAGAGATCCTGATCGACGTAGAAGACGGGTAGGTTGGGCATCGATTACCTCCTTGGCTGAAGTCCTGGCAACACTTTGCCACATCGCGGCTTCGGCGAATCCAGGTACTTAGGTACCAACGAGCATGGACCCATTGCGCCATGCGCCTGGCGGGGCGCGTAGTCGTAGCTTAGGTCACAGACCCCCCGGAGGGGTACGCCATGAGGGATCGATGGCCTCGTCCCCCTCCCTGTCGGTCTCCACACTCTGGAGCGCGCCATGTCCGAGCCGAAGAACGGCCACGTCCCCGACTCCCAGTCCGAT
>DASTKG010000067.1:0-6257 GCA_035716005.1 Candidatus Eiseniibacteriota bacterium | reverse complement strand
TCGGCGCTCCAGGACGCGAAGGGGACCAAGTAGCCTTGTCGCTCACGCCCGGCACGAAACTCGGTCCGTACGAGATCGCCGGCCTCTTGGGCTCCGGCGGCATGGGGGAGGTCTATCGCGCCCGCGACACGCGCTTGGGTCGCGACGTGGCGGTGAAAGTCCTGCCGCGAGGCATGGCATCCGACCCCGAGCGCCAGCAGCGATTCGAGGCGGAGGCCCGCGCGGCCGGGTCGCTCAATCACCCCAACATCGTCACGCTCCACGACGTCGGTGTCGCGGAGGGAGTCCCCTACCTCGTGACCGAGGTGCTGGAAGGGGAGAGCCTCCGCGCCCTGATCGAGCGGGGGCCGATTCCGATCTCCCGAGCCGTCGACCTGATCGTGCAGCTCGCGAACGGGCTCACGGCCGCGCACGGCAAGGGGATCGTCCATCGGGATCTCAAGCCCGAGAACCTCTTCGTCCTCTCGGACGGCCGTCTCAAGATTCTCGACTTCGGCATCGCGAAGCTGACCCGCACCGATTCGGTCTCGGAGGCGGAGACCACGCCCGTGTTCGCGTCGCTCACGGCGGCGGGGACGATCATGGGGACGGTCTCCTACATGGCGCCCGAGCAGTTGCGCGACCGGCCGGTCGATCAGCGCGCCGATCTCTTCGCCGTCGGCGCCATCCTCCACGAACTCCTCACCGGGAAGCAGCCGTTCACCGGCGAAACCGCGGCCGACCGCGTGAGCGCCATCCTCATGGCCGACGCCCCCGCGCTCCCGGCCGAGGCCGAAGAGGAGATTCCAGGGATCGGCGCCGTGGTGGCGCATCTCCTCGCCAAGAGGCCGGAAGGTCGATTCGACTCCGCCGCCGATCTCGCGTTCACGCTGAAGCTGCTGAAAGGGAAGCCGGCGGCGCCGGCGGCGGGCGCGATCGCCGCCGCCGATCGTCCCCCGCAGGCGAAACACGAATTCCGACAGCTCACCTTCCGGGACGGTGAAATCGGCAACGCCAGGTTCGCTCCGGACGGCCAGACCGTCGTCTACGACGCGGGGTGGGGCGGAGGGCGGAGCGAGCTCTATCTCACGAGATTGGAGTCGCCCGAGTCGAGTCCGCTCGGCATTCAGCACGCCAATGTCCAGGCGGTTTCCTCCACGAGCGAAGTGGCCGCGGTTCTGCGCCCCGTCGATCTCGGCGGCTTCATCTGGGTCGGCACATTGGCTCGCCTGCCGCTGGTCGGGGGGCGTCCGCGGGAAATCGCCGATTCGGTCTACTCCGCGGACTGGACGCCGGACGGTCGTAACCTCGCGGCGATCCGCGTCGTGGACGGAATCTGCCAACTCGAAGCGCCGCTGGGCCACGTGGTACACAAGACACACGCCTGGATGAGCCACCTGCGCTATTCCCCCGACGGGTCGATGCTCGCGTTCCTCGAGCATCCCGGCACGGGGAACAACGCGGGATACGTCTGCGTCATCCGACCGGGCGAAGCCCCGCGCCGGCTCACGAAGCGCTACGAGATGGTCTGGCGGATGGCCTGGCGTTCCGACGGGAAGGAAATCTGGTTCGGCGCGCAGGAGGCGAACGAGCCGACCGTTGGAGTCGCGGGAGTCACGCTCGACGGCGTCGTACGAAACGTCTTCTCCGCTCCCGGCTGGGCCGCGATCGAGGATGTGGCACGAAACGGAGACGCCCTCCTCGCGATGACCCGCCCCCGGATGCGCATGGAAACGGGGACGCGGACGGGAGGCCTCCTCGGCGTGAGGGACCTCTCGAATCTCGATTGGACGCTTCTGCGCGACCTGAGCGCGGACGGATCGACGGTCTTGTTCGACGAAACCGGGCTCGGAACGGCGGGCATCGCGGGAATCTACCTTCGCCCGACCGACGGGAGTCCCGCGGTTCGTCTGGCCGACGGGGTCTGCTCGGCGCTCTCCTCCGACGGCCGCTACGTTCTCGCGGGTCACGGCTCCGAGCCGCACGTTCTCTTCGTCGTTCCGACCGGGGCGGGCGAGACGCGCCGGATCGAGCTGCCCGACTACGCGATCTCGTCCGCCGTCTGGCTTCCGGGCACCGACTCCGTCGTGCTCGTGGCGTCGAAATCGAACGGCCCGAGGCTCGTCTACCGCGCCGACCTCGCCACGCGGGCGATCGAGCCGATCGGGGAGGGGATTTCCGTGACGGGCAGCCACGTGGACGTCTCGGACGATGGGGCGAGGATCGCGGTGCGCGACTCGGGCGGCATTCGGATCATCGAAGCCAAGGACGGGTCGAGCCGGCACATACCCGGCCTTCGGCCCTCGCTGCTGGCGGCGGGCTGGACCGCGGACTCGCGCGCTATCTTCGTCTGGAGCCGCAGCGTCGTCCCGGTGCCGATCCTGCGCGTCGATGTGGATACCGGGGCCTCCGAACCGTGGATGGACTTGTGGCCCATGGTGCGAAGCGGCGTGGCCGGGCTCAACTCGCTCAAGCTGACTCCCGACGGCGAACGATACGCCTGTTCCTATGTCATGATCGATTCCACGCTCTTCCTCGCGCGGGGGCTGACGTAACGATGCCGCTCGCGCCAGGCGCCCGCCTCGGGCCCTACGAGATCCACGGGCTCCTCGGCGCCGGCGGCATGGGAGAGGTCTATCGCGCCCGCGATACGCGCATCGGCCGGGAGGTGGCGGTCAAGGTGTTGCCGGGCGCCGTGGCCGGCGATCCCGAGCGACAGCAGCGCTTCGAGGCCGAGGCGCGCGCCGCCGGGTCGATCAACCACCCGAACATCATCACGCTCCACGACGTCGGTGTCGCGGACGGGGCGCCCTATCTGGTCACCGAGATCCTCGACGGGGAGACGCTGCGCGCGGCTCTCGGCGCCGGCGCGCTCACGCCGCAGCGGGCGACCTCCCTCGTCGCGCAGGCGGCCCAGGGCCTCGCGGCCGCCCACGCGCACGGCATCGTGCATCGCGACCTGAAGCCGGAGAACATGTTCGTTCTTCGGGACGGCCGCCTGAAGATCCTCGACTTTGGAATCGCGAAGGCGACACGGACGGAGACGACCGCGACCATGGAGACGACGCCGGTCTTCGCGTCGCTGACCGCGTCGGGCACCATTCTCGGCACCGTGTCGTACATGTCGCCGGAACAGCTGCGCGATCAGCCGGTGGATCACAGGGCCGATCTATTCGCGCTCGGCGCGATCCTCTACGAGCTTCTCACGGGACGGCAGGCGTTCACCGGAGCGACCGCGGCGGACCGCGTCAGCGCCATCCTCGTCGCGGAACCGAAGCCGCTCCCCGCGGAGGTCGAGGGCGCCCTGCCCGGGATCGGCGCCGTCGTCTCGCGGCTCCTCGCGAAGGAGCCGGCCGATCGCTTCGCCTCCGCCGCGGATCTCGCCTTCACGCTCGGCATCCTCCAGGGACGACCCGCCGGCGCCGGCGGGTCGGAAGCCGCGGCATCCGCGCCGGACGCCGGATTGGGCGCGACGGCGCGATTCAAGCGGCTGACCTTTGGGAGCGGGTTCGTGGCGGCGGCGCGCTTCGCGCCCGACGGCCAGACCGTGGTCTACGAGGCGCATTGGGGCTCTTCGCCGTCCGACATCTTCCTCACCCGGATCGAGCTGCCCGAAGCGAGGGCCCTGCACCTCCCCGGTTCGTCGCTGCAGGGAGTGTCGTCCACCGCCGAGATCGCGGTGACGCTGAACGTGCAGGATCTGGGGGGCTTCGTCCGAAGCGGGACACTCGCTCGACTTCCGCTCGTCGGGGGCCGTTCGCGGGAGTTGAGAGACGGGGTTTTCTTCGCCGATTGGTCTCCCGACGGCCGTTCGCTCGCCGCCATCTTGGTCGAAGGGGGACGGACGCGCATCGAGGCTCCTCTCGGCACGGTCATCTACGAATCTCCGGGGTGGATGAGCGAACTTCGCCATAGCCCCGACGGTTCCATGCTCGCGTTCATGGAGCACCGGCGAATCGGAGACAGCGCCGGCTACCCCTGCATCGTGAGGCCCGGAGAAGAGCCCCGCCCGCTGGCGCCGGAGATCCCCAACACCGCCCGATTGGCCTGGACGCCCGACGGGCGCGAAGTCTGGTACGGGGGGCAGGGCTACGACAACCTGATCGCCGTCTTCGCCGTCGACCTGGAGGGCCGCGTGCGCGTCGTCTACTCCTCGCCCGCCCCCATCACGCCGGCAGACATATCCCGCGATGGCGACGTCCTCCTCCTCGTCGCGGAGTATCGGATGAGGCTCGAATCGGGAACTCGGAGCGGCGGCGCCCCTCCGATCGAGCTGTCGGCGCTCGACTGGTCCCTCCTGCGGGACGCAAGTCCGGACGGATCGTGCGTGGTCTTCGACGAAACCGGCTCGCTCGGCGAGATGGGGGCCGTCTACTGGAGCGCCACGGATGGAACCCCTCCGATCCGGCTCGGCGAAGGGCTCTGCTACGCGCTCTCCCCCGACGGACGGCACGTACTCGCGAAGCTGAGGGGGCCGGATCGCACGCTGCAGATCTATCCGGTCGGCGCGGGCGCGACTCGAACGATTCGGCTCCGAGAACTGACTCCGCTCTTCGGCGCGTGGCTCCCGGATGGCGCCTCGGTCGTGATCGTCGCTCAAGGGGAAGGTGGACCGCCCCTGCTTCATCGAGTCGATCTCCAGAGCGGGGAGGCCCGGCGGATCAGCGACGTGCCGGTGCGCGGACTCGCGGCGATTCCCTCGCCGGATGGCGCGCACGTTCTCTCCCGGATTGCGGACGGCACGCTCGCGATCTTCCCCGTCGCGGGAGGAGCGCCGCGGCCGCTTCCGGCCGCGGGCGCGAACGCGGGGCCCTGCGGGTGGACGGCGGACTCCCGGTCGATCTTCGTCCACGACCGCAACCGCATCCCGGCGCCGGTCTCTCGGCTCGAGGTCGATTCGGGTCAATCGGTCCCCTGGATGGAGATTCATCCGCTCCATCGAAGCGCGGTCTCCGGACTGAACAGCGTCCGGGTCTCACGGGACGGCGAACGCTACGCCTGCTCGTACGTCCACTCCTCCTCGGCCCTCTATCACGCGCGGGGGCTCGCCTAGCGCGACCGCCCCGCGTACACTGGGAACATGACCGCCACCACGACCAGCACTCGCACCATCCGCGGCCGCGCCCTCATCTTCTGGGACCCGAAGCAGACCGGGAAGAAGCGCGACGCCATCGACACCGATCAGATCACCCCGGCCGAGGATTGCGTCTCGGAGTCGCTCGCCACGCTCGACGAGCGCTGGAAGTCGGGCGCCTTCCGCCACGTCATGGCCGACTTCCGCGCGCGCGTCCACGCGGGGGAGACGTTCCTGATCGCGGGCGACCGCTTCGCCATCGGCTCCTCGCGCGAGATGTCGCCCGCGGGGCTGAAGGGGATCGCGGAGGAGGCGGGGCTCGAGATGGTGGTGGTCTGCGGCGCCAACATGGGGGACATCTTCCGCCGGAACTCGCTCAACCTCGGCCTTCACGTCGTCCAGAGCCCCGAGGCGGTGGCCGACGCGAAGGACGGCGACTCGTTCGAATTCGACGTGGAGACGCGCGCGCTTCGAAACGCGACGCAGGGAAGAGCGTACACGCCCGTTCCGCTCACCTCGAAGGAAGAGGAGATCCGCCAGGGGGGCGGGATCTTCGAGGTCGGGCGCCGCGAGGTGGCGGCGGCCCGCTCGCGCCATGCCGAGATCGAATTCCCCGATCCCGACCTCGCGCGCAGGATGACCTCGACCGAGCAGATCGTCTGGGCCCACCGGGTCGACAAGCGCGCCGAGGTGAGACCGGGCGCGACCCTTCAGGTCTACGCCGATCTCCTCCCGGCCTCCGACGGCACCGCGCCCTTCGCCATCCATACGTTTCGCCAGATCGTGGGGCCCAAGGAAGCGGATCGTGCCGTCCCCCTGAAGGCGGCGATCGCGAACGATCATTTCGTCTTCACGGGCCGCTCCGCCGACGACAAGCAGACCGCCATCTCGGCCGAATTCGCCGAGCGCCATGCCGTGCGGCCGCCCTTCTACGCGGCGCCCGGCTCCGGCATCTTCCACTTCTACTTCCCGGAGCAGGGGCTGATCGTGCCGGGCGGCCTCTATCCGGGCGCCGACTCCCACTCTCGCGCGTACGGCGCGTACGGGGCGGTCGGAATCGGCATCGGAAGCACGACGCTCGGCTTCGGCTGGGCCACCGGATACATCTACTTCACGCTCGCGAAGCAGCGCCGCGTCACCTTCACGGGGAAATTGCAGCCTTGGGTCGGCGGGAAGGACATCGTGCTCCGACTCCTGGCGCGCT